>NZ_WBSL01000001.1:495000-865304 GCF_009377345.1 Deinococcus terrestris
GGAATGAAGCGAGTCTACCATATTCTGCTAGGAACGTAATCGACTCCTCTCCCTTTGCACCCCGCATTCTACCGCATGGGCGCGTAAAAAACACACGGCGGGCGCGGCCGTGGTGGTTGGGGAAGTACGGAGGGGAGGGGACGACCGGAGCCTTCTGCGCCACCTCCACACTTGTGAGAATTTTGCGTGGAATCGCCGCCTATGATCACGGCGATGCTGTCACATCTCACACAACTGGTCGCGGACGTGGACGGAGCCTGGGCGGCGGCCATCGGCGGGCTGGACGGGCTGCTGGTGGAGGGCCACGCGGCGGCGAACACCGACCTCAACCTGCTGGTGGCCGAGCACGCGGGGCTGATGCGGGCCTCGGGCGCGGCCTACGGCGACACGCTGAACGGCGGCAACGTGCGCGAACTGTACCTGCGCGGCGAGCGCCTGAGCGTCTACCTGCATCCCATCACGTCCGCCTTTTTCCTGCTGCTGGCGATGGACGCCCGCAGCAACCTCGGGCAGGCCCGGCTGTACGGCCGCGCCGCCGCCCACCGTCTGGAGGCCCTGCTGTGAGCGCCCGTTTCGATGCCCTACGGTCCCTGCCCGGTGTGGTGGCCGCCGCCCTGGTCGGCCCCGACGGCCTGCCGATCGAACTGCTGGGTGAGGGCGGCGACGCCCTGGCCGCCGAACTCACCGCCCTGCGCGTCAGTCTCGACCGGGTGTGCCGCCGCCTCGGGGCGGGGGAGGTGACCCGGCTGGCCTTTACCAGCGAGCGCGTGGAGGTCGTTGCCGTCACCAGCGGCGACTTCGTCCTCGGCGTGGCGCAGACGCGCGGCACCGACACCCGCGCCGCGCAGCAACTCCTCGCCCGGCTCGCGCTGGAGCTGACCGATCTGCCCCGGCCGGAGTTCGCGTGATCTCCGAACTGCTGGAGGTGCGCGGGGTCCGGCACGTCGCCCTGCTCGACGCGGCGGGCAAGGTCGTGACGAGCGCGGGTGCGGGGGCCGACATCACTGTCGTACCCCCTGCCCGCGCGGTCGTGGGCAGCCTGAAGGCCGCGCTGGGCACGGGCGAGTGGCAGGACCTGCTGCTCGACTTCGGGGATGGCCCGGTCCTGCTGACCCCCCACGGCGACGGGGTGCTGCTGACCGCCTTCGACGAGGTCGCCAACCTCGGCCGGGTGCGCTTCGCGGTGGGGAGGCTGCTGGGGTAGGGCGGGTGGTGTAGGGGAGTAGCCTGGTGAGGGCTTACACGCCCGGCTCCTCCACGCCTTCGCCCCCCGGCACCCCGTCGAAGAGGCCCCGCAGCGGGTAGCGGGCGATCGGCGTGCGCGTGCCGCCGATGCTGAAGCCCTCGGTCCCGAGCATGCGGGTTTCCATTTCGGCCCGTTCCTCCGGCGTCATGCGGCCCAGCAGGCTCTCCGCGCCCGTCTGGGTGCCGTGGGCGGCGAGGGCTGCTTTCTTGTTCTCCGCGTAGGCGGCCACGTTCATCCGAACAGCCACCGTGTCCGGCGAGACGCCGTAGACCAGCGGATCGAGGTCCTGCCCCATCCGGGCGATGCCCTCGGCCGCCTCGTGGGACATCGCGGTGTAATACAGGCGCTGCGGGCCGCCCCCCGGCAGGTGCCCGGTGCTAAAGAAAGCGGCGGTCGTCGCCCGGTGAATCTGGAGGTGGTCCACATGCCCGTAGCCGCCGTGCGGGTCGAAAGTCACGATCACTTGCGGCTGGACCTCCTCAATCAGCGCCCGCAGTTTGACCTCCACGTCCAGCGGACTCACGTTCATCAGCGCGAGCGGATCGTCATGGCGGGTGCGCTCGTAGCGGCCGGAGTCGTGGTAATCCAGAAAGACCGGCTCCCCGATTTCCAGCGCCCGGCACGCCTCGCGCAACTCCTGCTCGCGCTGCTGTCCGAGGTCGTCCACGGTCATGCCCGGCACCGTGATCTTGCCCGCCTCGCCCCGGGTGGCGCAGGTGAGAACCACCCGCACCCCCCGGCGGGCATAGTGGGTCAGCGTGCCGCCGACGCTGAAGGCCTCGTCGTCGGGGTGAGCGAACACGGCGAGCAGGGTGGGCTGTCGGGTGGCAGTCATGGGCGGCAGTGTACGGCGGGGCGGGAACGTGGGGCACCTGCGGGGCGTACTCTCTGCCATGCGAGCCGCCCTGCACAGCCTCTGGACGGTCATTCGGGAACTGTTCCTGGGGGCCATCGGCCAACCCCGGCCCGGAGCAAGTGCGGCGGACCGGGCACGCCTCGCGGCGAAGCGGGAGCGGGTGGGGAAGGCCCCGCCGTCCGGCCCCCTCACTGCTTTGAAAACCCTACTGCGCGAGGCTGCCCTCGGATTGCTCGGTCAACCCTCGCCCAACTCGTCCCGCAGGCGCAGGCCCCGCCGGTAGAAGTCCCAGAACTCGTCCGGCCAGGTCGCGTACAACCGGCGGCGGTTGCCCAGATCGGCGGCCTCCAGGGCTGCACCCAGCGCCCGGTAGAAGCGGCTGCCCTGCTCCTGCATGGCCCGCGCGGTCCAGTACACCTCGGCGCTGAGGAGGGTGGCGAGGCGGTCCTCAGTCGGGTGATCGGGCATGGAGCCAGTCTAGGGTCAGGTCCGCATTCTGTCCCCGGCGTACTCAGGTATCATCGGCCCCGATGACGGCGGCGCCCACCACCCCCCAGCAGCAGGCCCTAGACGTGCTCAAACGCGTCTGGGGGTACGACGCCTTCCGGGGCGTGCAGGCCGACATCGTGCGGACGGTGGCGGGGGGTGGCAATGCGCTCGTCCTGATGCCCACGGGCGGCGGCAAGAGCCTGTGTTACCAGGTGCCCTCGCTGCTGCGGCCCGGCGTCGGCATCGTCGTGTCGCCCCTGATCGCGCTGATGAAGGACCAGGTGGACACCCTGCGGCAGCTCGGGGTGCGGGCTGCTTTCCTGAACTCCACCCTCAGCCTGGAAGGGGTGCGGGAGGTGGAATCGGCGCTGCTCGCAGGCGAGTTGGACCTGCTGTACGTGGCCCCCGAGCGGCTGCTGCTCCCGCGCACGCTGGAGTTGCTGGGACGCGCCCCGGTCGCCCTCTTCGCCATCGACGAGGCGCACTGCGTCTCCCAGTGGGGACACGACTTCCGGCCGGAGTACGGGCAACTGGGCGTGTTGCCGGAGCGATTCCCCCATATCCCCCGCCTCGCCCTGACCGCCACCGCCGACGAGCGCACGCGGGCGGACATCTTGCGGGTGCTGGGGCTGGAGGGGGCGCCGCAGTTCATCTCGTCCTTCGACCGCCCCAACATCCAGTACCGGGTCGCGGCGAAGGAGGGGCCGAAGTCGCAACTCCTCGACTTCATCCGAGGTGAGCATCCGGGCGACTCGGGCATCGTCTACTGCCTGTCGCGCAAGTCGGTGGAGGAGACGGCGAAGTGGCTCCAGGCGCAGGGGGTGGACGCGGTGCCCTACCACGCGGGCCTCTCGCCGCGTGAGCGCAACACGGCGCAGGAACGCTTCCTGAACGAGGAGGGGCTGATCGTGGTGGCGACGGTCGCCTTCGGCATGGGCATCGACAAGCCCAACGTGCGCTTCGTGGCCCACCTCGACCTCCCCAAGAGTCTGGAGGGCTACTACCAGGAGACGGGCCGCGCCGGGCGCGACGGGCTGCCGAGTACGGCGTGGATGGTCTACGGGCTGGCTGACGTGGTCAACGTGCGGCGGATGCTCGCGCAGAGTGCGGCCCCCGAAGACGTGCGCCGGGTGGAGGCCGCCAAGCTCGACGCCCTACTGACCTATTGCGAGGCCGCGACCTGCCGCCGTCAGGTGCTGCTCTCGTACTTTGGAGAGACGCTGCCGGAGCCGTGCGGCAACTGCGACGTGTGCCTCGCCCCGCCGCGCGTGCGCGACGCCACGCGCGAGGCGCAGATGGCGCTCTCGGCGGCGATTCGCACCGGGAACCGCTTCGGGGCCGCCCACCTCACCGATGTGCTGCTGGGCCGTGACACCGAGAAGGTCCGGGCGATGGGGCACCACCAGCTCCCCACTTTCGGCGTGGGCCGGGCACACGACGAGAAGACGTGGCGCGGGCTGCTGCGCCAGCTTGTCAGCCTGGGGTACCTCGCGGCGGGCGAGCACCACGGCCTGAGCGCGACGGCCAAAGCCCGCCCCCTGCTGCGCGGCGAGGAGACGCTGCACCTGCGCGAGGACACCCTCGCCCCCCGCCCGGCCCGTGACCGCTCGGCCCGGCCCGGCCGCGCCCCGGTGGACGCGCAGGACCGCCCCCTCTTTGAAGCGCTGCGGGCCTGGCGGTTGCAAAAGGCCCGCGAGCAGGGCGTGCCCCCCTACGTGATCTTCACCGATGCCACGCTCAAGACGGTGGCCGAGCTGCGCCCCGGCAGCCTGCACACCCTGGGCACAGTGAGCGGCGTGGGCCAGCGCAAGCTCGCGGAATACGGCGAGGAGGTGCTGGGAGTGGTGCGGGGGGAGTCGGGCAGCCAGCGGCCAGCTTCCAGCCGTCAGCCCACCGAGGCCGAGCGCGGCGCGGCAGGGAATGCGGCGGTGCTGGGCCTGCTGCGCGGAAGCTCTCAGCCGTCCGTCTCCAGCCCTCCACCCGTCCGTCCCCGCCCGGAGGCTTCACCCTCTTCGCGTCCCGCTGCGCTCTTTCCACAAGCGACAGGCGACGCGCCACCAGCCTCTCCCCACCCCGAGGTTACCGAATCCCTGCGCGAACTGCGCCGCGAACTCTCCCGCGAGACAGGGCACAGCGCCTTCGTGATCTTCCCAAATGCCACCCTGGACGCCCTCGCCACCCGGCAGCCGCGCACGCTGGCCGAGTTGGAAGGGGTGCCGGGACTGGGGCCGAAACGCATTGAGGCGTACGGGGAGCGGATCGTGGACGCGGTGCTGACGGGGCTGGACGGGTAGGGGATGACGCCTGGGGAACGTCTGCCAGGTTTGCTCACCCCCCCATCCCCTCCCGACCTCCCTCTCATGGGGGGAAGCCGGGGAGGAGCAGACTTTCGTTGGCCGTCCTGATGCGGGTTCCTCAATCCGCCGCCCCCGCCTGCACGGGCCGCACCGCCCGCAGCCGCAAGCTCAGCACCAGCCCGCCCGCCACCAGCGCGAGGGCCAGCACGTAGGCCCGTTGCAACCCTTCCGCCAGCGCCGGGCCACCCGCCAGAATCGCGGCCGGGCCGATCAGCAGGGCCATCAGCGCCACCCCCAGTGCCCCGCCCATCTGCCGGGCGAACAGCACGCCGCTCGTCACCGCGCCGAGTTCCTCGCGCCCCGCCCGCTCCTGCGCCGAGAGCAGCAGGCTCAGCATGGCGAAGCCCATCCCCATCCCCACCACGAACCCCAGCCCCGAGGTGACCCACAGCGGTGCGTGGACGGCGAAGGTCAGCGCCGCGAACGTCCCCGTCAGGACCAGAAAGCCCACCTGCGAGAGCCGTGCAAGGGGGACGCGGTTCAGCAGCCGCGCCGCGAGGATGCTCGTCAGCGTCCAGCCCACCAGCATGGGCGTGAGGATGGCCCCCGCACCCGTCGCACTGCCGCCGCCCACCCCCTGCGCGTAGAGGGGGAGGTAGGCGATCACGCCGAAGTAGGCCGCCCCACCCAGCAGATTTCCCGCGAAGGCGATGGCGGTCGTGCGTTGCCGCAGTGCGCCCATCGGCAGCAGCGGTTGGGGGTGACGCCTCTCCACCATCACAGCCGCCAGCAGGATCAGGAGGCCCGCGCCCACCATCGCCCACGCCCGCGACTCCAGGCCCCACACGGTCAGTCCACTGCCCAGCGTGAACAGCGCCGCCCCTGCCCAGTCCAGCCGCGCCGGACGTGGGGTGCCCGTCTCGCGCAGGTGGCGCACGGCGATCAGCAGTGCCGCCACTCCAAACGGCAGCGAGGCATAGAAGGTCCAGCGCCACGAGAGCGTGTCCGTCAACCACCCGCCCAGCAGCGGACCCAGCAGCCCCGAGATCCCCCACACGCCGCTGATGAACGCTTGGACCCGCCCGCGCTCGGCCAGGGAATACGTCTCCCCGATGATGGTCAGGGTGAGGGGGAGTACCGCCCCCGCCCCCAGCCCCTGCAAGGCCCGCGCCCCCACCAGCCAGCCCATGCTCTGCGCGAGGCCGCACAGGGCGCTGCCCAGCAGGAACAGCACCACGCCGGTCAAATACAGCCGCCGCCGCCCCACCACGTCCGAGGCGCGGCCCCACAGCGGGCTGGAAACCGTACTGGTCAGCAGGTAGACCGCGAAGGGCAGCGCATAGAGCCGCTGTCCCCCCAGGTCCGCGATCACGCTGGGCATGGCGGTCGCCACCACGCTGGATTCCAGCGCCGCCAGAAAGACCCCCAGGATCAGCCCGGAGGTCGCCAGTTGCCGCGCCCGCTGCGCCTGCGGGGAAAGGGGGGCCGAATCGGTCATCGGCAGCAGGCTACTCTCCCTGAAGCGCGGGCGAGGGGAGATGAACGCAGGGCCAACAACAACCGCCCTCCGATTCGGGAGGGCGGCTGGCCGGGGGAAAGCGGAGCTTAGCGGCGACCGGGGCCAGGCAGCGTGCTGATCGCGGGGTGCGTGGCGGCGCCTCGCGCACCCAGCCACGAGAGCAGCAGGGTCAGGCCAGCGGTCAGCAGCCAGCCCAGGCCGGTGTTGCGGGCAGCGGTGCGGGCAGTCTGCTCAACGGTGTTGGCGAGGTCCGTGGCCTGCTGCTGCAACTCGTTGACGTTGTTGGAAATCGCGGTACGGACTTCCCCTGCCTGCGCGGGGGTCAGGCCCTGGCGCTCCAGACGGGCCTGGAAATCCTGGCCGGTCAGGGCGTTCTGAATCGCCTGAATGCGGGCCGGGATGGCGCTGCCGAGGTCGGCCAGGTCCACGTTGCCCAGGCCGTAGGTGGCGCGGCGGAAGGTGTTGGTGACCACGTTGGCGGCGGCGTCGACCTGCTCCGTGTTCAGCGTGGGGCTGCTCTCCGCAATCAGGTCCACCACCTGTTCACGGTCGACACCGCTGAGGAAGTTGTTGATGGCTCCCTGAACGGTACCGTTCTGCGCTGCGTTGCCCGCCACGTTGGCGACGCCTCCGGCCACATTGCCCAGGATGTTGGTGGCCGCGCCAACCAGGCTGGCCGCCGCCGTGTAGGCGAGCCAGGTCGTCAGCAGCACCAGCAACCCGCCGGTGATCAGACCGGTCAGCGAGGCGTCTTCGGGGGTCATCGCAGCGATGCCGTCGTCGTTGCGGGTGGCGGGGGCACTGGCCCGCACGGCCGTGCGTCCAGCAGCCCAGGCGCCGACCAAAGCGGCGATGGCCGCCCAGATGATCGCCTGGATGCCGGTTCCCGTCAGGGTGACGCCGGTCAGGGCCGTGATGACGACGCCCAGGGCCAGGATCGTCAGCGTGGTCACCAGGCCCAGCACCAGGCCAGCGAGAACCCCGCGCCAGCTCAGGCGGCGGGACAGCGAATCGGTGTTCAGGGTCATAGAACCTCCTGTGTGCAGGCCGGAGAAGAGAAGTGTCCGCGCACAGACGCCCCAGCCCGCATTGCTCCTACCCTAAGCGCCCGCCTCTGCCCGGTGCGCTCCCGCTCGCTTAATGTCTCCCTCACACCAAATAGGCCCATACCTGAAGCCCATGGCGGCTCCACTGCGGCCCAAAGGCACTTGAGCCGCCCTTCACGCGCCCCGGCCCCCCGGCGGCGGGCGCGTTACTTTGCGGGCATGACGCAGCAGACAGGACCAGGAGAAGGCAAGAGCGCTTTCGTAACCGGGGCCAGCAAGGGCATCGGGCTGGAGGTGGCGCGGGCGCTCGCGGGAGCCGGGTACGCGGTCACGATCACCAGCCGCAAGCAGGACGAAATCGAGGCGGCGGCCCGTGAGATTGGCGGGCAGACGCGGGGCGTGGTGTGCGACGTGCGCGACCCGCAGGCCCTTCAGCAGGCCGTGGACGCCCACGTGGGGGCCTTTGGCGGCCTCGACGTGCTGTTCGTGAACGCGGGCCTGGGGCACTTCGCCAACGTGGAGGACCTGACTCTTGAGCAGTGGCAGGAGGTCATCGACACCAACCTCAGCGGCGCGTTTTACACCGTCAAGGCCGGAATTCCCGCCCTCAAGCGCCGGGGCGGGTACATCTTCACGCTGTCCAGCCTGGCAGGGAAAAATCCCTTCGCAGGCGGCGGGGCCTATAACGCAAGCAAATTCGGCCTTAACGGGCTCTCGGAGGTGCTGACCCTTGACCTGCGGCAGCACGGCATCAAGGTCACCCAGATCATGCCCGGGAGCGTGGCGACCTATTTTAACGGCCATACGCCGAATGAGCAGGACGCCTGGAAGATTCAGCCGGAGGACATCGCGCAACTCACCCTCGACCTGCTGGCGATGCCGGAGCGCACGCTGCCCAGCCGCATCGAGGTGCGGCCCAGCCGCCCGCCACAGAAGTAAAGCTGCCGCTTCCCTCTCGCCCCTGGCCCCGCGCCGGGGGCTTTGCCTTTGTGCCCCGCCCCCTTTCCCGGATTTGCCCTAGAATGCCCCGCGTGTACACGAACCGCCGCGCACACCACGAGTACGAATTGCTGGAGCGCTTCGAGGCGGGCATCGCCCTGACGGGCAGCGAGGTCAAGAGCATCCGGGCGGGCGGCGTGGATTTCCGGGACGCCTTCGCCCGTCTGACAAACGGCAACATCGAGCTGGAGGGGTTGTACATTCCGACCTATACCGAGGCCACCTATAACAACCACGAGCCCCGCCGCGCCCGGCGGTTGCTGCTGCACCGCGAGGAGATCGGCAAGCTCAGGCGGGCGCTGGAGCAAAAGGGCCTGACGCTGGTGCCCACCAAGCTCTACCAGAAGGGCCGGGTCTTCAAGGTGGAGCTGGCCCTCGCCCGCGGCAAGAAGCTGCACGACAAGCGCCGCGCCGAGGCCGAAAAGACCCTGCGCCGGGAGCTGCGCGAACTGTGAGGGGGCCGCGTATCAGCCGGGCGCTGGCCCGTCCGCTGCTGCTGTCCGCCGCCCTACTCATGGCGGGGCTGGCGGGGGCGCAGATCGCCTTCTCGCGCCTGAACCTCGCCGGGCAGCAGGTTCAAAGCGTGAACCTCTACGGGGCTGAGTACGCCAGCCAGAGCGTGCTCGACCAGGTGGTGCGCATCAGCCGCGAGGGGCCGATTATCCGGGTGGAGGGCTACGGGCACGTGCTGCTGTTCCCCCTTGACGAGGACCCGCAGCGGGCCGCGACCGACTTCAACACCGTGCAGCTCGACACCACGCGGGTCAAGGCCCGCACCGCCACCCTGCTCAACGGCAACCTCTACCTGCCGCTCGACACGCTGGCGCGGGGACTGGGGGCGGAGTACCGCGCCGGGAACTTCCGGGTGGTTCCGGCCCGGCTTCAGGGCGTGAGCAGCCGGGCGGGGGCGAGCAGCGACCGCCTCGTGCTGGACCTCACCCGCGACGTGAGCTTCAGCGACGAGTTGCGTGGCACCACCGTCACCGTGACCCTGGAGGAGGTGCAGGGCGAGGCGCGGCGCTACACCACGCGCGGGGCCTTCGTGCCACGGGCGCAGGTGGCCCGCGACGGGGAGGACCTCAAGCTCAGCTTCACCCTGCCGCCCGGCAGCGGCTACCGGGTCTACCGGGTGGTGCGGCCCGGCGGGTCGCGGCTCGTCGTAGACGCGGGACCGGGCATTCCCTACACCAGCCCGGCACTGCTGGAGCGCATCTCGCGCCCCTTGATCGTGCTGGACCCCGCCCGCGTGGAGGGGCTGGGGCGTGACGTGACGCTGGACGTGGCCCGCCGCGCCGCCGAGCTGCTCAGCCAGGCGGGGTGGCAGGTGCGCCTGACCCGCGACGGCCAGAGTGCCCTGGGCCTGAACCAGAAGCTCGCGCTGGCGCGGCGCAGCGACGTGTACCTCGCGCTGGACCTCGGCCGTTTCCCCGGCACCGACCGGGGCGGCGTGACCGTGTACGAGCCGACGGGCCGGGCGACCGCGCAGATCGTGGAGGCGGTGCGCTCGGGCGGGAAGGCCCCCTACATCGACCTCGCCATCGGGGGGTCGGGGGGAACCAAGCGCCTCAGCGAGCTGCTGCGGGGCGAACTCAAGGGCGGCGGGGTGACCGCGCAGGCCGAGACGGTCAGCCGCACCCTCACGCTGGGCGAAGCGCCGCAGGCTGCGCTGCTCCTCGAACTGGGCTGGGTGGGCAACGAGGACGACCGCGCCGACCTCGCTTCGGCGGGGCACCTTCGGGCGATGTCGGTGGCGGTGGCCCGCTCGGTGGCGACCTACCTCACCGCCCGCGCTGCGAATGCCGGGCGCACGGTGTCGGCCACGCCCGCTGCTGACCCCCAGGCGAGCGCGGGACAGGGGGCGGGGCAGTGAAGCGCCTCTTTTCGCTCTTCAACGTGGTGAGCCTGGCCCTGCTGGGAGCCGCCGCCTACGCCTATACGGAAGTGCAGCGGCCCCCCGAGACGCCCGAGGCCCCCCGGCTCCAGCTTCAGGAACGGCAGTCCAAGCCCGTCAAGGTCTACTTCAGCGACGCGCAGGTCCAGACCATGAAGCCCGAGACCCGCTCCGTGCAGGTCACCCAGGACACCCCCTCGGCCACCGCGCAGGCGGCGCTGCGGGCGTGGGCGAACGGGCCCCAGACCCAGGGGTCGCTCCCGGTCGTGCCCAAGGGCAGCCCCGCGCCCAACGTGTGGCTGCGCGGCACCCACGTCTACGTAGACCTCCCGGAGAGCTACCAGCGCCTGCGCTACGGGACCAGCGGCGAGCGGATGCTGCTGTGTACGCTGACCCGCACCCTGCTGGAGGTGGGCGGGCAGGACGTGACCTTCCTGGTCGGCGGCAAGAACGTGGAGACGCTGTGGCACCTCGACCTGCGCGAGCCGTACCGCGCCCAGGACTGCACCGACCAGTGACCCGGCCCGCGTAACCCATGCTCCGCAGCATCACCCTCCACGGCTTCAAGAGCTTCGCCGACCGCACCCGGCTGGAGTTCGGCCCCGGCGTCAGCGCCGTCATCGGGCCGAACGGCAGCGGCAAGAGCAACGTCGTGGAGGCGATTCGCTGGGCCACCCACGGGGCACGCGCCCGTGAGCTGCGGGCCGGGCGCGGCACCGAGCTGATCTTCCACGGCAGCGGCGGCAAGGCTCCGCTGGGGCTGGCGGAGGTCGAACTCGAACTCCAGACGCCGGAGGGACGGGTCAACCTCGGCCGCCGGGTCTACCGCGACGGGACCGCCGAGCAGGACCTGGGGGGCCGCCCCGCCCGCGCCCGCGACGTGCAGTCGGCCCTGCGCGGCACCGGGCTGGGACCGGGGGGCCTCGCCGTGATCGGGCAGGGCGAGGTCAGCGGCGTCGTGCAGGCCGAGGGGCGCACCCTGCTTGGCTACGTGCAGGAGGCCGCCGGGCTGTCCCGCGCCGTGAGTGCCCGGCTGGACGCGGCGGCCCGGCTGCGCGAGGCCGGGGAGCATCTGGACCGATTGCGGCTGGTGCAGGGCGAACGGGCGGCGGCGGTGGAACGGCTCGCGCAGGCTGCTCAGGATGCCCGGATCCACCGGAGCCTCAGCGCTCGCGTCCTGACCCTGGAGGACGCCCTGCGCCGTGAACGTCAACTCGCCCTTGCCCGCGAGATTGCGGCAGCGCGGCAGGAGGCGGACACGCTGGAGGCCCGCTCCGCCGCCCTCGCCGGGGAGGTCGCGCGGGGAGCCGAACGGGTCGAAGCCGCCCGCGACGCTGCCCATGCCGCCCGCGCCCGTGCCGAGGCCTTCGCCGGGGCACTGGACGCGCTGCGGGCCGCCCGCGACGCGCACGCCCAGGCCGAGCGCTACGCCGCTCACCTGGGCACCGAGGCCGGGCGGCTGGAGGCCGAACTCGCCGCCCTGCCCGCTCAGGCCCCCGCCGAGCCTGCCCCCGACCTCCCCTCCCTGGAAGCCGAGGTCGCCGCCGCCCGCACCCGCGTCGAGGCCGCCGAGCGCCGCGCCCGCACCCTGGAAGCCGAGCTGACCCGCGCCCAGGCCCAGGCCGCCCGCACCGCCGAAGCCGCCGCCCGCCTCGACGCCAGCCGCGAGACGCTGACCGCCGAGCTGGAGCGGGCCGAGGGCAATCTGGACTCGGCCCTGGAGTCGCTGGCCGCTGCCCAGCACCGCCTGACCGCATTGACCGCCGCCCGCGACGAGGCCGAGGCCGCTTACGCCGCCCAGGCCGCCGGAGTCGCGCAGGCCCAGGCCCACGCCCGCTACCTGGAGGGCGAACTCGCCCGCCTGAATGCCGGACTCGCCCCCCTGCGCCGCGAGCGCGAGCGATTGGAAGCGGCCCTCAACTCCTACGCCCGCTACGGCGAGGGCGCCCGCAACGCCCTGCGCCTGGACCATCCCGGCATCGTGGGGTCAGTGGCCGACCTCCTGACCGTACCCGCCGAGTACGAGACGGCCGTGACCGCCGCGCTGGGCCGCCGCCTGGAGCAGATCGTCGTTCACTCCGGCGAGGATGCCCGCACCATCATTGAAGAACTCAAGCGGACGGGGGGCCGCGCGACCTTCCTGCCGCTGGACCTGATCCGGCCCCGACCCCGGCGCGATGGGGGGCTGCTGCGTGAGGCAGGCGTGGTCGGTAACCTCGCGGACCTGTGCCCGACCGACCCGCCCCTGGTGGGCGAGGCGATTCTGGCCGACACGCTGATCGTGGAAGATCTGCGGGCCGCCAACCGCCTCGCCCGTGCGTATCCGAACCGCCCCCGCCTCGTGACCCTGGAGGGTGAGTTGCTGGAAGCCGGGGGCGCGATCACGGGCGGGCGCCTGCGCGACAGCGGGAGCAGCGTGCTGGCCGACCAGCGCCGCTTTCAGGAGCTGGATGCCGAGCTGGAGGACGCCGAGGGGCGCGCCGCCCGCCTGCGGACCGAACTGGAACGGGTGCAGGCCGGGCTCTCTGGAACCGGGACCGGCCCCTCTCCCCTTCAACTCACCCGCGACGCTGCCGTCCGCGAGGCCCGTGACGCCGAGCGCCGCGTCACCGAACTGGAGGCCCAGGCCCGCAGCCTGACCGCCCACCGCGACCGCCTGAGCGAGCGGCTGGAGGCGTCGGCCCCATCTGCTGCCTCCCAGCCCACCGATCCGCCTGCCGATCCCACCGCGCTAGAGGCCGAGTTGCTCGCCGCCCGCCGCGCCGCCGAGGAGGGCCGTGCCGGGGAGCGCACGGCGCTGGAGGTGCTGGCCCTGGCCCGCGAACTGGACGCCGCGTGGCGGGCCTACCGCAGCGCCCACGCCCGTGCCGCCGACCTGCGGGAGCGCCTGAGTGCCAACGCCGCCGCCCGGCACACCCAGGGGACGCACCTCGCCGGAGCCGCCGCCGAGGTCGCCCGCCGCGAGGCCGCCCTGGGGACCCTGGACGAGCATGAACTCGCCCGCGCCGAGGCCGGGCGGGAGGCCGCGATCCAGGCTTACACCTCCCTGATTGGGGAGCAGAACAAGGTTCGCGCCCGGTTGGAAGACCTGCGCCTGCTCGTCGCCCGGCGCGAGGGCAGCCTGGAACCCCTGCCCGACGGGTGCAGTCCCCCCGGCACCCCCCGTGAGTGGACCGCCGAACTGACCCGCGTGCGCGGCGAGCTGGAGCGCCTCGGCCCGGTGAACGCCCGCGCAGAGGCCGACCACGCCGCCGAGTTCGCAGAGTTAGAGCGACTCTCCGCCGAACTCGGGGACGCCGAGGCCGCCGCCGCCGAGTTACAGGCCCACCTGACCGGGCTGGAAGGGGCCGAGGAACAGGCCACCCGCGCGGCCTTCGGGCGGGTCAACACCGCCTTCCGCGAATACTCCACCGAACTGCTGGGCGGCCAGGGTGAACTGGAGATGGAGGAGGACGCGGCGGGGCGCCTGACCGGACTCCGCCTCGCTGTGCAGCCGAAGGGCAAGCGCACCCGCTCCATGACCCTCCTCAGCGCGGGCGAGCGCACGATGGCGGGGCTGGGGTTTCTCTTCGCGCTGAATCATGCGGGCGGTGAAGGCGGGGCGGGCGGCCTGCCCCTCGCTGTGCTAGACGAGGTGGACGCGCCGCTGGATGAGGCGAACATCCGCCGCTTCACGGCCTTTCTGGAACGCTTCTCGGCGCGGGGTGCCCAGTTCCTGCTCGTCACCCACCAGAAGGCCACGATGGAAGTCGCCCACGCGCTATGGGGCGTGACCACCGATGCGTCGGGGGCCAGCCGCGTCCTGAGCATCCGCCAGGGGGACGAGGCGCCCGCGCGGTCCTCGGCGGTTTGACGGGGGTGCGGGTAGGCCAGTCGCCGGATACCCTTTCTCCCCGCTCCACGCCATTCTTCTCGCCATGACCGAGCAGACGCCCCCCGAAGTGCTCGCGGGCATCCTGGCCCGCTGGCAGCGGCGGGAGTATGCCGAACTCGCCCGCTGGCTGCCCGCCTCTGGTGTCCGGCCCGACCCGTGGCGCACGCCGACGGGCCGGGAGGTGAAGGCCGCCCGATTGCACTACCGCCGCCAGCCCCTGCGCGACTTCCGCATCCTGACTGCCACCGACACCGACCCCGCCGCCGCGAACGTCGTCGCGGACCTGTTCTGCGTGGTGGAGGGCGAACTGGAGTGGCAGCGCCGCCGCTACCGGATGATTTACCTCGGGCCGGACGGTCGGCCCCTCCCGCGCGACTGCCCGGAGGGGCTGTGGGTGCCCCTCGCCGTGTACGTGGTGGCGCTGCCGCCCGGCCTGCGGGCCTGATCTACTCCCGCACGTCCTTCCAGATCAGCGCTTCCCCTGCCGCACACAGCGGGCACTCCGCCGCCGCGAAGGTCCGGAAGGGCGGCTGGGTCAGTGTGACCAGCCGCTCGCCCTCCAGCCGCGTCCGGCTGAGCCATGCACTGACGCCGAGGACCGTGTGCCCCGCGTCCCGCAGGAAGGCCAGGACCGCGCGGGCGTCCGTCCCCGTGCAGATCAGGTCGTCCACGTAGACCACCCGTTCGCCCGGCTGGGGGATGTGCATCCGGTGCCAGCCGGTTCGCTCGCCCGTCAGGACGTAAGCGACGGGCAGGCCGAGGTGCCGCGCCACGAAGGAGGCCAGCACCGCCCCGCACGCGGGCGCTCCCACGAGCAGGGTCGCCTCGGGGAACGCGGCCCGCAGCGAGGCGGCCTGCTCCGCCGCCACCGCATCCAGCGTGGCCGGGACGCGGACGATCTCGCCTTTCTCAATCCAGCCGTCCGCGTGCAGGCCATTGCGAAAGGCCGTGTGGCCGGGGCGCAGGGCACCGCTCACGTGAAAAAGATCAGGCAGGCTCACGCTGGGTCCTCTCCCCCAGCGCGTCGGCCAGCAGTGCCCCTCCAATCGGTCCCGCCAGCCACGGCAGGAAGCGGAGAACCTCGGCCGGGGAGACGGCAGCCCGGTGGCGCGTCTCAAACGTGGGCGTGAAGGCGTCCAGCCGCACCCGTGCCCGGTACCGCAGTTGGAAGTACGGCTGCGGCGTCAGCCCCTCCACCCGCACGGCCCCCAGCAGGCGGCAGGCCAGCACCTCCGCGCAGGCTTCTTCCCGGACCTCGCGCCGC
This sequence comes from Deinococcus terrestris, assembly GCF_009377345.1. Classification (NCBI taxonomy): domain Bacteria; kingdom Thermotogati; phylum Deinococcota; class Deinococci; order Deinococcales; family Deinococcaceae; genus Deinococcus; species Deinococcus terrestris. The sequence goes on from NZ_WBSL01000001.1 coordinate 510,482, forward strand.
AGCGTCGCCTCCCAGTCCTCCCCGGCTTCCGGGTGACCGCCGGGCAGACTCCACGCCTCGCCGTCCTCCAAAACCAGCACCACCCGGCCCTCCCCGGTCAGGCAGACGCCGCTGACCTGGGTCACCACTTCGGCGGGAGCGGGGCAATACCCCGGCTGCCACGTCAGCATGGTCGGGCGACCCTCCCAGGTAGTGCGCTCAGTGACCTCGCCCCTCATCCGTCCAGCCGCTGTACGCTGCTTCCGGCCACGCTCTTGGTCACCAGCAGGCGGCTGGGCAGGCGCTCGGAGAGGCTTTCCACGTGCGTCACCACGCCCACCATGCGGCCCTGGGTGCGTAGGTTTTCTAGCGCCCCGGCGACCGCTTCCAGCGCCTGCGGGTCCAGGGTGCCGAAGCCCTCGTCCAGAAAGAGCGCCCCCAACACCTTGTTTCCGGCGAGGTAGTCGCTCAGGGCGATGGCGAGCGACAGGCTGGCGAGGAAGGTTTCGCCGCCCGAGAGGGTCTTGACCCCGCGTGTCTCGCCCGCGTTCCAGAGGTCCTGCACGACGTACTCGCCGTTTTCCAGCGCGAGGCGGTAGCGACCGTCGCTGATGTCGTGCAGCAGCGTTCCCGCCCCGGTCAGGAGTTGGGCCTCGACCTCGGACAGCAGGTAGCTCTGGAACTCGTTGGCCTTGAGGGTATTCGTGAGGGTCTGCCAGGTGTCCACCTGTTTGGAAATCTCCCCCGCCTGCCGCTCAATTTCGGCCTTGCGCTCCAGCCGCTCGCGGGCCACCCGCTCCTGCTCGGCGAGGCTCCCAGCCCGCTCGCGGGCGGTGGTGAGTGCGGCGTCCGTCGCGGTGAGGTCGCGCTCGGCCTGACGCAGGTTGGCTGGGTCGAAGGGTTCGAGCCCGAGCTGCCGCTCCAGCTCCGCGAGCTGTGCCCGCAGGTGGCCGACCTGCGCGGTATGGGTCCGGGCCGCCTCCTCCAGCGCCGTGATCTCGGCCTCGGGAAGGGCGGCGGCGCGGGCTTGTGTGGCGTCCAGCCTGAGTTCCGCCAGGACCGAGGTCAGCGCGGCACTCGCCTCCTGCGCTTCACGGGTGCGGCCCGCTGCCGCCGCAGCCGCCGAGCGCAGGGTCGCTGCTGCTGCGGCGTGGGCGCTCTCGGCGCGGGCGAGCGTGGCCTGCGCCTCGGTCAGGCGTGCCCGCACCGTCTTGATCTCGGCCAGCAGGCGCTGGCGCTCGCGGGCAGGATCGGCCCCAGCCTGCCGCACCCGCGCCGCCAGCCCCGCGACGAGCCGCGCGGCGGTGTCGGCGGGGTCGCCCGCGACGTGGCCCTCCAGCACCCGCAGGTCGGCCTCCCGCTGGGTGAGCTGCGCTTCCCAGTCGCGCAGTTCGGCGGCCCGCTCCTCGGTGGACTTCTTCAGGCTGGCGAGTTCCAGCCCGATTTCCTTGTAGCGCAGGCGGCGGCCCTCCAGATCGGCGGTGAGGGCCGCCACGCGGGTTTCCAGCCCGGCGAGATTGTGTGCGGTGGGCGGCGGCAGGGTCTGCACTACGCCCTCGCACAGCGGACACGGTTCCCCGAGGTGCAGGTGCGAGCGGTAGGCAGCGAGGCCCGCCTCCACCCGTGCGGCTTCCAACTCGGCCTGTGCCCGGTCCAGCTCGGCCTTGGCCTGCTGGCCCTCGCGTTTGGTCCGGGTCTGTTCCCCGGTCAGCGCGTCGTACTGGGTCAGTTCGGCCCTTTGACGCTCACGGCTGGACTCCAGCGCGGTCTTTTGCGCCTCCAGTTGCACCCGCTCCTGCCGCAGCTTGTCCAGCTTCTGCGCTCCCTCGCGGGCGGCCAGGAAAGCGTCCTCGTCCCAGGGCAGGGGGGAGGCGTGGGTGCTCTGCGGGGTGCCCCCGGCGCGGCGCAACCGGGCGGCATCGGCCTCGGCCTCGCGCAGGGTGTCGGCCTTCGCTTCCAAGTTGGGGATGCGTCCTTCTGCGAGCGCGGAGGCTTCCAGCCCCGCCTGTGCGGACTCCACGGCTTGCCGGGCGGCCGCCTCCGCGCTCGCGGCCCGGTGGCGCTCGCTCTCCTCGCGCTCGGCGGCGATGCGGGCACGTTCGGCGGCGTCCAGTAGCGGCAGGACCCCGGCCACCCGCCGCGCCCGCGCCGCGCGTTCCGCGCCCTCGCGCACCTGCCCGGCGCGGGCCTCCAGAACGTCCAGCCGCCGGGCGGTGTCCTCGCGCTCACGCCACACGCCTTCCAGCGCCCGTAAGCGGTTGACCTGCCCCTGAAGGCGCTCGCGGGTGTCGGTCAGCCGCTCGGCCTCAGCGCTGACGGCCTCGCGCTCGGCCCGCAAGGTCTTGACCGTCTCCACCGTCACGCCCGCGTATTCGCCCTCCAGCAGGGCGTGCAGGCTGCCGAGCTGGTGCTTGAACCCCTTGGCGCGGTCTCCAGCAAACCCGTGCATGGCCTTGACATGTTCCAGCCCCATCAGCTCGCCCAGCAGGGCCTGCCGCTCGCGCCCGGTGCCGTGCAGCAGCCGCGAAAACTCGCCCTGCGGCAGCAGCACGCTGCGGGCAAAGGTCTTGAAGTCCAGCCCGACGACCCGCGCGATGCGCTCGCCCACCGCCCGCGTCCCGCCGTCGCTGAGGCTGACCCAGCGGTCCCCTTCCCGGCGCTCCAGCCGCACCTCGTTCTCGGCCTGCCGCCGCCCCTTGGAGCGGGCGACCCGGTAGGTCTCGTCCCCGACCTCGAAGGTAAGGCTCACCGACAGCCCCCGTTCCCCCTGCGAGATCAGCGCGTCGAGGCCGGTCGCCCCCAGCCGGGGCGTGGTGCCGTACAGAGCGAAGGTCATCGCGTCGAGCAGGCTGGACTTGCCGCTCCCGGTCGGCCCGACGAGGGCGAACAGCTCGAGGTCCGAGAAATCGAGCGTGGTGTGCTGCCGGAAGGCGGTGAAGCCCTGGAGTTCGAGGTGAAGGGGCCTCACGCCACCACCCCTTCTTCCTCGCCCCGTGCGGCCTCGTCCGCCTCGCGGAAGGCGTCGCGCAGGTCACCCGGCAACTCGCCGCGCCGCTCCTGGTGAAAGCGCTCGTAGAGGTCCATCAGGCTCAGGCCCTCGCGCCGCTGCTCGGGGAGGGCGAGGTCTTCTTGCACGGCGTCGAGTTCCACCGCCAGCGTGTTGGGCAGCCGCCGCAGCACCCGGTCCTTGAGGCCCGGCAGCGCGGTGCCCGACGGTGCCCGTACGACCACCTTCACCAGACCGGGAAAGCCCTCCAGCGCCGCGAGCCGTGCATCCACGTTGTCCAGCGTGACCCGCACGGTCCGCAGTTCGCGTCCGCTGGCGAGCGGGATGGCCGTGACGCGGGCGGGGCGGCCCGGCTCCACCTCCACCAAGTTGACCTGCTTCTTCTCGCCGCCCTCCCCGAAGTCAAGTTGGACCACCGAGCCGGGATAGTGCGCGAGCGGCATCTCCGAGTTCTGCTGCGGCTTGTGGACATGCCCCAGCGCCACGTACTGCGCCGCCGCCGGAAGTTGCAGCGGCGAGAGCGTGTAGGCGTTGAGCAGGTCAAACTGCATGGTGCGCTCGGAGCCGCTGGGGACCGCGCCGTCCATCGTGGCGTGCGCCATCAGCATGTTGACGCTCCCCGGCTGGAAGCCCTCGGCGAGCCGCCGCAGGAAAAAGCCCATACCCTCACGGTACTTCTGCCGCCACGCACCCACGTCGCCGCCCAGCACGTCGGCCGCCTTGACCAGCCGCCGCTCGGACAGGAAGGGGAGGGCACCGACCGTCAGCGTCTCGCCGCCGCGCGTGACTATGGTGCGGATCATCTCCAGCGGGTTGGCGGTGGGCTGCGCCACGAGCTGCACGCCCACCCACCCCAGCAGCCCCGCGAGGCTGTGCAGCCGGGCCGCGCTGTCGTGGTTCCCGGCGATGGCGACGGCCGGAATGTTCGCGTCGCGCAGCCGCAGGAAGAAGTCAAAGACGGCCGCCTCTGCGTCGGCCGAGGGGTTCACCGTGTCAAAGAGGTCGCCCGACACCAGCACCGCGTCGGCACGCTCGCTGCGGGCCAGCCCCGCGATCTCGGTCAGGGCCTGCTGAATCTCGGGGGTCCGGTCAAAGCCGCGCAGATTCCGCCCGGCATGGAAATCGGCGGTGTGAAGTACGCGCATGACGGAAAAAATAGCACGGGGACGGCATCGGCACGGCTCAGTTCGTCACGGTGGCCCTACACCTCCAGCCGCTCCGGAAAGCCCGGCGGCAGGTCCGTCGCCACGACCCGCTCCCCGATGCGGTCCACGAACACCAGCAGATTCGCCTCGCCGGGCCGCAGCTTGCTGGGCGCCCGCACCGCGTCAAAGCGCCCGGATTCAAAAGCGGTCCGTCCCAGCCGCTGCGTGGGCGCGTCCTCGCCCTGTTCGTTCAGGAACTGCCAGTCGCCCGTCAGTTCCTGCAAGGAAGTCCCCACCTGCTCGCGCACCCCCGCGTCCGTCAAGTCCAGCACCCGTTCGGCCTTGACCCACAGGCTCAGGCACGTCGCGCCGCGCAGGTCAGCCGGGGTCGGGGGCGTCGGGGACTGCCGGAACTCCATGCCCGCCACCTCCCACCCGTGCGAGGTGTACAGCACGCGCAGGTCCTCGCCCCGGCTGTAGCGGCCCGCCTTGGTGAGATTGCACAGATTCTTCTGTACCTCGTCCGCCGTCACGCCCTTCACGCAGCGGAAGACCTGGCCTTCCCAGGCGCCGGTTGACAGTGCTGCAAGCGCCTCTCGTAATTCGGTGTCCCTGAGCATGGGCTGACCCTAGCGGGCCTTGCCGCCGGTCGGGTTGAGGTCCCGTTGAGCAACTTCGCCATTGCCCAAGGACTCTGCTGAAGAAGATGAAGCCGCGCCGCTCACCCCGGATTCTGCCCCCAACAGAACCGATTGGGCCGCGCTATTCTCTCCCCCATGACCGCTCAGCCCCCCACCGAGCCGTTTCGCGTGACGGGCGGCGTCAACAAGGTGCGCTTCCGCTCCGACACCGGCTTTACCGTGATGACCGCCCGGTTGCGTAACTCGGAGGGCGAGGACCCCGACGCCACCGTGATCGGCGTGATGCCCCCGCTGGACGCCGGGGACACCTTCAGCGCCGAGGTGCTGATGGAGGAGCACCGCGAGTACGGCTACCAGTACCGGGTGCTCAACATGGTGCTGGAGGCGCAGCCTGCCGACCTCACCGAAGCGGGAGTCGCCGCTTACCTGGAGGCGCGGGTGGGCGGCGTAGGCAAGGTCCTCGCCGGGCGCATCGCCAGGGCGTTCGGGGCAGACACCTTTGACGTGCTGGAGCAGGACCCCGAGAAGCTGCTCCAGGTCCCCGGCGTCACCCAGAGCACCCTGCACAAGATGGTGTCCAGTTGGAGCCAGCAGGGGCTGGAGCGCCGCCTGCTCGCGGGGTTGCAGGGCCTCGGTCTCTCCATCTCCCAGGCGCAGCGGGCGGTCAAGCACTTCGGAGAGGCGGCGCTGGAGCGCCTCCAGGCCGACCTCTTCGCGCTGACCGAGGTGGAGGGCATCGGCTTCCTGACCGCCGACAAGCTGTGGCAGGCGGCGGGTGGGGCGAACGACGACCCCCGCCGCCTCACCGCCGCCGCCGTCTACGCACTTCAGCAGGCCGGGCAGCAGGGCGGGCACTCCTTTCTGCCGAGGGCGCGGGCGGAGCGCGGCGTCCTGCACTACACCCGCGTGTCGGCAGAGCAGGCCAAGCTCGCGGTGGAGACGGCCACCGAACTCGGCCGCCTGTGCGACGATCCCACGGGAGACGGGGAGAGCCGCATCTACCTCCCCCACGTCCTGCGGGCCGAGAAGAAGCTCGCCAAGCTCATTCGCACCCTGCTTGCCACCCCGCCCGCCGGGGACGAGTGGACGGTGCCTGCGGGGGCGGCCAAGGGGCTGTCGGCGGAACAGGCTGGGGTGCTGGGTCTGCTGGAGGAGAATCGTCTGGTCGTCCTGACGGGTGGCCCCGGCACCGGGAAAAGCACGACCACACGGGCGGTCGCGGACCTCGCGGAGAAGCTGGGGCTGGAGGTTGGCCTCTGTGCCCCCACTGGCAAGGCGGCCCGCCGCCTGGGAGAGGTGACCGGGCGCCCCGCGTCCACCATCCACCGTCTGCTGGGGTACGGCCCGGCGGGGTTCCGGCACAATCATCTGGAGCCCGCGCCCTACGACCTCCTCATTGTGGACGAGGTCAGCATGTGTGGCGACGCGCTGATGCTCTCGCTGCTGGCCGCCGTGCCGCCGGGAGCGCGGGTGCTGCTCGTGGGCGACACCGACCAGCTTCCGCCCGTGGACGCGGGCTTGCCCCTGCTCGCCATCGCGCAGACCGCCCCCACCGTGCGCCTGACCACTGTGTACCGCCAGGCCGCCGAGAACCCCATCATCCGGGCGGCGCACGGCCTGCTGCATGGGCAAGCGCCCGAGTGGGGCGACCCCCGCCTGGGTCTCACCGAAACCGAGCCCGACGTGGGTGCCCGCCGCGTTGCCTTGATGGTGCGCGAACTCGGCGGGCCGGGGCAGGTGCAGGTGCTCACGCCCATGCGGAAAGGACCGCTGGGCGTGGAGCTGCTGAACACCTACCTCCAGAGCCTCTTCAACCCCGGTCATGGCGGCGTCCGCATCGGGGACGGCGAGGCGCGGCCCGGTGACGTGGTCGTGCAAACCAAGAACGACTACCAGAACGAGGTCTTCAACGGCACTCTGGGCACAGTCCTCAAGGCCGAGGGCAGTCGCCTCACCGTGGACTTCGACGGCAACATCGTGGACCTCGGCGGGGCGGAGCTGTTCAACCTGCAACTCGGCTACGCCCTGACCGTTCACCGGGCGCAGGGCAGCGAGTGGCCGACCGTCCTCGGCGTGCTGCACGAGGCCCATATGCCGATGCTCTCGCGCAATCTGGTGTACACGGCGCTCACCCGTGCCCGCGACCGCTTCTATGCGGTGGGGTCGGCCTCCGCCTGGGAGAAGGCGGCGGGGCGCCAGCGTGAGGAGCGCAATACGGCATTGCTGGAGCGGGTGCGGGGGCGGTAGGGGAGGGCCTGTGCCCCGGACGTGCTACCCTGTAATTCCGGAGGCCGAGCGCCCCGGTTTTTTGTTTTGGCTCCCACAGTGTTACCGGATTCGGGGGCCAGGCGCTCGGGTTAGGCATGAAATACATCTTCGTGACAGGCGGCGTGGTCAGCAGCCTCGGCAAGGGCGTGGCGAGTGCTTCGCTGGGCGCCCTCCTACGAGCGCGGGGCTACAAGGTCACGGCGGTCAAGATCGACCCCTACATCAACATCGACGCGGGCACCATGCGCCCCTACGAACACGGCGAGGTCTTCGTCACGGCGTCGGGGGCCGAAACCGACCTCGATATCGGCAACTACGAACGCTTTCTCGACCTCGACATTCCGCCGGGCAGCAACATCACGACCGGGCAGGTCTACCTCGAAGTCATTCGCCGCGAACGGGCCGGGGATTACCTCTCGCAAACGGTGCAGGTCATCCCGCACGTCACCGACGAGATCAAGCGCCGCATCCGCGCAGCAGGGGAGAACGCGGGCGCCGAGATCGTCCTGATCGAGGTGGGCGGCACGGTGGGCGACATCGAGTCGCTGCCCTTCCTCGAAGCCATCCGGCAGTTCCGTTTCGACGAGGGCGACGAGAACGTCCTGTACCTGCACCTCACGCTGGTGCCGTACCTGGGCACGTCGAACGAGTTCAAGACCAAGCCCACCCAGCACTCGGTCGCCACCCTGCGCAGCGTGGGCATCAGCCCCGACATCGTGATGGTGCGCTCCAAGGAGAAGCTGCCGCCTGAGATCACCCGCAAGATCGCCCTCTTTACCAGCGTGCGGGAAAACCGGGTCTTTTCCAGTTACGACGTGGGCCACGTCTACGAGGTGCCGCTCGCGCTGGAGGAGCAGGGCCTGGGCAAGGCCGTCGAGGACCTGCTGGGGCTGGAGCGCACCCACCCCAACCTGGGGGTGTGGCAGAACGCGGTGCGGACGATCAAGCACCCGGCAAACGAGGTCACCATCGCCCTGGCGGGCAAGTACACCGAGATGCCCGACGCCTACCTCAGCCTGCTGGAGTCCCTGACGCACGCGGGAATCGCCAACGACGCCCGCGTGAACATCAAGTGGGTGAACGCCGAGGAGCTGACGGACGGCGACCTCGAATCGCAACTTGGGGACGCCGACGGCATTCTCGTTCCGGGTGGCTTCGGCATTCGCGGCATTGAGGGCAAGATTCGCGCCGCCGAGTACGCCCGCATGCGCGGGGTGCCGTACCTGGGCATCTGCCTGGGCATGCAGATCGCGGTGATCGAGTACGCCCGCCACATGGCCGGGTTAGAGGGAGCCAACTCTGCCGAGTTCGATCCCTACGCGCCGCACAAGGTCGTGGACCTGATGCCCGAGCAACTGGAGGTGGGGGGACTGGGCGGCACCATGCGCCTCGGCGACTGGCCGATGGACCTCCGCGCCGGGACGAAGATCGCCGAGCTGTACGGCGTGCCGGGGGGCGGCACCGTCAAGGAACGCCACCGCCACCGCTACGAGGTCAATCCCGCCTACGTGGAGCAACTTCAGGCCGCCGGGCTGACAATCAGCGGCGTGACCCCCGGCGTGGCGGGGCGCGGGGCCGGACTCGTGGAGAGCATCGAGATCGCGGACCACCCCTTCTTTGTGGCACTGCAAGCCCACCCCGAGTTCAAGAGCCGTCCGATGCGGCCCAGCCCGCCCTTCGCGGGGTTCGTGGCGGCGGCGCTGGAGAGCGGTCAGCGGCCAGCGGCCAGCAGCCAACCGGAGAAGGCCGAAGCCTAATCCGACAGGAGCAGAAAAGCCTCAGCTCAGGCTGGGGCTTTTCTCTTGCCCGATGCCCAGCGCGGCCAGTGCCCTGTCCACCTGCTCGGCCAATGCCCCCAGCTCTCCACCGTTGTCCAGCACGACGGTCGCCCGCCGCCGTTTTTCCTCGGCGGGCATCTGGCGGGCGTCCCGCGTCAGCACCGCCTCACGGCTCAGGCCGGAGCGGGCCATGACGCGGGAGACGCGCACCTCCAGCGGAGCATCCACGACGAGCACGGCGTCCATTTGCCCCTGCAGCTCGCCCTCGAACAGCAGGGGCACGTCCTGCACGATCCACTCCTCCCCACGGGCGGCGGCCTCCTGTTCCAGCGCCCGCATCCGCGCCCGCACGCGGGGATGGGTGATGCCGTTCAGCACCGCGAGGCGTGCCGGGTCGCCAAATACCCGCTCCGCGAGGGCCGCCCGGTCGAGTTCGCCGCCCCGTACCACGCCGGGAAACTCGGCCTCGATCTCGGCCAGTACGGCTGGGTCGCGGGTCACCTCGCGGGCGACCTCGTCGGCGTCGAGGACAGTCAGGCCGCGCCCGCGCAACAGGGCCGCCACCGTGCTCTTGCCCGCGCCGATGCTGCCGGTCAGGCCCAGTCGGCGCGGCTGGGCAGGGGAGGGAGAAGGCATGGGGGCAGTCTAGGGCCGCCGTGGCCGGGCCGTCAGGTGCCCGTCACCCGGCGCTCCTACGCTGCCGGGGACGATGCCTCTGCCCTCCTCGACCCCGATTTTGCCCTCTCACACGGGCTTCACCCCGCTTCTGGCGGGTCGCCCTATGCTGGGCGGATGCGGTCCCGCCTGGCCCCCGACTCCGGCTTGCGCCCCCCTGACGCCGGTGTTAGCCTCACCCCTGGAGGTTTCTGAGTGAAACGACGTACCCTCGGCCCGCTGCTCGCGGCGGCCACCCTGTCTGCGGCCCTGGCCCAGACCCAGGCGCCCCCGACGCAGACGCCTCCGGCGGCTCCCGCCTCGGCGCAGCCCGCGGCCCCGGCGACTCCCCAGGCGGCCCCGCTGCCTGCCGCGAACTACGTGGCGCTGGGCAACTTCTACTACGGCCGGGGCAACTTCGATCAGGCCTACGTGGCCTTCCGCGCCGCCGCCGAGATCGACTCCCGCAACAGCGACGCCCTGCTGGGCCTGGGCCGCTCGCAGGTCAAGCTGCGGCTCTACGCGCCCGCCATCGAGACGCTGCGGCGCCTGACCACCCAGGACCCCCGCAACCTCAGCGGGCACCTCGCGCTCGCGCAGGCGTACCAGCAGCAGTTTATCGGGGCGGGGGACCGCGCCAGCGTGTCGGGCAATCTCGCCCAGGCGCTGGGCGTGCTCACGCAGGCCGAGGCCCTCGCGCAGGCGACGCCCGAAGCCGAACGCAACCTCAACCTCAGCAAGGTCTGGAACGAGCGTGGCAACGTGCTGCGGCTTCAGGGGGCGGCGGGACAGGCCATCGAGGCCTTCAAGCAGGCCAGCGCCCTCAACCCCGAAAACGGGCTGATCCTGTTCAACCTGGGCGATATGTACTACGCCACCGGAAATCTCGTGGCGGCGCTCGACAGCCTGCAGCGGGCGGTCATCACCGACCCCGCCGACGCCTACAACCGCGCCTACTACGCCAAGCTGCTCGCTCTGAGCGGCAACGTCACGGCGGCCAAGCCCGAAGCGGCGCAGGCGGCCCGCCTCGCTCCGAGCAACCCCTACGCGGTGGGCCAGTACGGCGTCGTGAGCTACCTCAGCCGCGATCCGGTGACGGCGCGGGCGCAGCTCACACAGGCGGTGCGGCTCGACCCCCTGCGTTATCCCGAGTTCTACTACTACCTGGGGCGCCTTGACCTTGACGCGGGGGACCTGCGGGCGGCCCGCGAGAACCTGACGCGGGCGGCCGCGCTCGGCAGCACGACCGCCGAGTATGCCTATTACCTAGGCCTCAGCTACGAGCGCGGCGCGGGGACCATCGCGCCCGACCGCCTCAAGGCCCGCGAGAACTACGAGCGGGCGCTCAAGCTCAATCCAGGCTACGCCCTGGCCCGCGAAGGCCTGACGCGCGTCCGCTGACCTGGCCCCTCCTTCCAACCCCCTTCCGCGCCTGGGAGGGGGTTGTTGCTGGCACCTGAACTTTCCCTTAAGCCCGGCGGGGGGGACAGCACAGCTAAGATGAGGACTGTTGCCGTCCCCCGCCCACCGTGGGCGGGTGGGTTCCGGCCTGAAAGGAGCATTTCCATGGCTTACCAACTGCCCTCCCTGCCCTACGCCTACGACGCCCTCGAACCCCACATCGACGCGCGGACGATGGAGATTCACCACACCCGGCACCACCAGACCTACATCGACAACGCGAACAAGGCGCTGGAGGGAACCGGGATGGAGGATATGGCGGTCGAGCAATTGATCCAGCAGCTCGATCAGGTCCCGGCTGACAAGAAGGGCGCCCTGCGCAACAACGCGGGCGGCCACGCCAACCACAGCCTCTTCTGGCAGGTTATGACCCCGAACGGGCAGGGCCAGCCGCAGGGCGAACTCGCGGGGGCCATCGAGCAGGCCTTCGGGTCCTTTGACGCCTTCAAGCAGAAGTTCGAGGACGCGGGCAAAACGCGCTTCGGCTCGGGCTGGGCCTGGCTGGTCGTGCAAAACGGCGAGCTGGCCGTCGTCTCCACCGCCAACCAGGACAATCCGCTGATGGGCGAGTCGATTTCCGGCACGAGTGGCACCCCGATTCTGGGCGTGGACGTGTGGGAGCACGCCTACTACCTGAACTACCAGAACAAGCGCCCCGACTACCTCGCGGCCTTCTGGAACGTCGTCAACTGGGACGAGGTCGCCCGCCGCTACACCGAGGCCAGGGGCCAGTAAGCCCCCCCTCCCGGCAGCCCCAGGTCACGCGCCTGGGGCTGCCGACTGTTGCTCCAGCCCCGCCAACCACGCCTCCGCGTCCTCCGGCCCCAGCAGCCGGGCCTCTCGTTCGGGGCCAAACCACGCCAGCAGCGCGAGAAGGTCGCCGCCGTGATGCTCCTCCAGACTCCCGAAGATGACCTTGTGGTCGCCGTCCGCGAGGTGCAGCAGTCCGGCGGGAGGAAGGGTCAGGCGGGTGCCCACCGCCAGGGGCTCACCCAGCCACACCGCGTCCACGTCGCTGCCGTCGGCGGGGTTGAGCAGGCCCGGCAGGCAGCCGTAGTTCACCGGGGCGGCCCAGGGTTCCTGGCGATAGGGCACGACCTCGCCGCCGCGCCACACCCAGCGGTCCAGGGTGCCGCGCGACCACTCCACCACGCCCCCCCACTCGCGGGGAGAGGTCATGGCCGAACCTCGTACAGCTCAAGCTGCCGCAGCACGGTTCCGCTGAAGCTCAGCGCGGCGCGGTAGGCGCCCTGGGCGGGGGCGGCCAGCGTGAAACGGGCCTCCCGCTGCGCGGCGTCGAGGTACACGCTGTCGCGCCCCAGTTCGCGGGGGCCGTCGAACCAGACGACCTCCAGATAGCCCGGCTCGAAGCGGCCTTCCACCCGCGCCCGCAGTTCCAGTTCCTGCCCGGCCCGGCGCAGGCTGGCGTCCGTGACGCGGGCAGGCAACTCGACCTCGACCTGCGGGGGGATCAGCGGCACGAAGTTGTACCGGCAGCCCGCCAGGGCGGGGGCCAACAGGAGCACGGACAGCAGGAGGCGGGGGGACATGGGGGCATTGTAGAGAGGGGGCGTGAGGGCAGGCCCTGCCTACACCCCGGTCGCCACGATCGCCCCCAGCAGCGCGACCGGGGCCGTCTCCGCCCGCAGGATGCGTGGGCCGAGGGTGACGGCGACCGCGCCCCGTGCGGTCAAGGCCGCGACCTCCGCGTCCGAGAGGCCACCCTCTGGTCCGGTGAGCACCGTGACGGGGGCATTCCAGGTCAGGTGCTCGGTCAGGCGTTCCCGGCTGCCGGGTTGGGCGACGAACAACTGGCCCTCCCAGGTGAGGTCGGCCAGCCCGACGGGGTCGAGCACCTCCGGCGTCACCGCCCGGCGCGACTGCTTGCTGGCTTCCTCGGCGACCCGGCGCAGGCGCGTGAGCTTCTGGCCGCCGATTTCGCGGGCGTCGGCGTGGCGGGTGACGAGCAGTTGCACGCGGGCCGCGCCCAGTTCGGTGGCCGCCCGCACCACGTCCGCGAGCTTGTCGCCCTTCAGCAGCGCAACGGCCAGCGTGACGGGCTGCGGCGTCTCGGCGGCGCCCGCCACCCGCTCCCCCAGGGCAAGGACAGCGCGGGTGTCGTCCAGTTCCTCCACCGTTGCGCTGGCCTCGGCCCCCTGGCCGTCGAAGACGCGCACGGGGTCGCCGGGCCGCAGCCGCAGCACATGCAGGTGCCGGGCCTCACGCGGCCCCAGGATCATCTGTGGAGCCAGGGCCGGGACACGGACGCGGTGCTCGGCCATCTCAGGCCCTCACTGCGGCAGGCGGGCGGTCACCAGCGCCCACTCGCCGTCCACCGTCTCGCGCACGTCGTCAAAGCCCTCCCGCGCCAGCGCCTCCCGCACCAGTTCCAGCTTGCCCGTCAGGATGCCCGTCAGAATCAGGTCGCCCCCCGGCACGAGGTGCGCGGCGTACTCCCCGGCGAGCAGGTCGTGCAATTCGGCGTAGAGGTTCGCCACGACCACGTCGTAGGCGTCTACCCCCTCCTCCGGAAAGGTGAGCGCGTCCAGCCCCAGCGTGCCCTCCTCGAAGCGCACCTGCGAGGCGGGCACGCCGTTGATCCCGGCATTCTCCCGCGCGATGGGCACGGTCACGGGGTCGATGTCCACCCCGAAGGCGAAGCGGGCACCCAGCAACGCCGCCGCGAGCGCGAGGACGCCGCTGCCGGTGCCCACGTCCAGGACCCGCGCCCCCGTGCCCCTCGGCCCGCGCGTGTCCAGCCCCAGCGCAGAGAGCGCCTCCACCGCCAGCCGGGTGGTCGCGTGGTGCCCGGTCCCGAAGGCCATGCCGGGTTCGATGACAAGCGGAAGTTGCCCCGGTTCCACCTCCTCCTGCTGCCACGGGGCCACGATGGTGATCCGGCCTGCCCGCACCGGGCGCAGGGTGCGGCGGAACTCGGCCTGCCAGTCCTGATCGGCTTCCTCGTGCCACTCGCCGTCCGAGACGGAGGGGGGCAGCGGCACCCGCCCGTCGAAGTACACGCGGAGGGTGCCCGCACGTTCCTCCAGCCCGGTCGCGCCCGCCTCCCACAGGGCGTCGAGGTCGGTTTCGCGGGTCTGGAAGGTGCCGGGAAGGTGGTACACGAGCATGGGGGAGAGTGTAGCGGGCGCGGCGCCACGGCTGGAGGCGGGTCGCAGGCGGACACGCCCGGCGCCCTCAGCCTCTACACTCTCCCCCATGAAACTCGCCATCGTCGGCGTCGGGAAGCTGGGTCTGGCCCTGCTGGAAGGGGTCTTGTCGCGCGGGGTGATGGCGCCGGGAGAGATCGGGCTGCTGGACGCGAACGCGGGGCGGGCCTCCGACCTGGCCTCGCGCACGGGGGCGGCGCTCATCGGAGCGTCCGACCTGCGCTTCGCCGAGCGGGTGCTCGTCAGCGTGCAGCCGCGCGTCTTTCCCGAAATCAGCGAGTGGCTCGCGCAGGAAAACGCCGGGTACATCAGCACGATGGCCGGAGTCAGCACGAATACCCTCTCCCGCCGCCTGGGAACCAAGCGGGTGGTGCGGGTGATGCCCAACCTCGCGGCGACCATCGGCCGGAGCCAGACGGCAATCACCGCCCCGCGCGAGGCGGAGCTGTCGGGTGACCTCGAGTTCGCCCGGTCCCTCTTTGGCGCCGTGGGCGACGTGTACGACCTCCCCGAGCACCTCTTCAACGCCTTTACCGGCATGAGTGCCTCCGGCCCCGCCTATGCCGCGCTGGTGGCCGAGGCTCTGGCCGACGGCGCGGTGCGGATGGGCCTGCCCCGCGCCCTGGCCCACGAACTCGCGGCCAAGGCCCTCGTGGCGACGGGTGAACTCCTCCAGCAGCGGGCGCATCCCGGCCTGCTCAAAGATGAGGTCGCCAGTCCCGGCGGCACCACCATCGCCGGGCTGGAGGTGCTGGAGGCGGCGGGCGTGCGCGGCGCGGTGATGCGGGCGGTCGTGGCGGCGACGCGCCGGGGCAGCGATCTCGGGAAGGATCAGGAGTAGGGTGAGGGCGTTCCGGGTGGGCTGACCGCTGGCCGCCCCTATACTTCCCCCCGTGCCCGGCCCCGAAGTCCTGCTCTACGGCATTCCGCTCGCGTTCCTCGCGGGATTTATCGACGCGGTGGCGGGCGGCGGCGGCACCATCACGTTGCCCACGCTCTTTTTCATGGGCCTGACCCCTGCGCAGACGGTCGCCACCAACAAGCTGCTCGCCATCTTCGGGTCGGGGAGCGCCACGGTGCAGTACTGGCGCAAGGGGCACGTGGAGCGTGGGCTGGTGCTGCGGCTGATTCCGCTCGCGCTGGTGGGGAGTGCGCTGGGGGCTTTTCTGGTGCGCTTCGTGGACCCGGACGCCTTTCGCACGCTGGTCGGCGTGGTGATCCTGGGGGTGGGGGCGCTGGTGCTGGCGAACAAGCGCTTCGGCCTGGAGGACCGTTACCCCGGCCTCACCGCCCGCACCCTCGCGCTGACGCTGCCGGGTGCTTTCATCATCGGCATCTATGACGGCTTCCTGGGGCCGGGGACAGGCACCTTCCTGATGTTCCTGTTCGCGCTGGCGGGCTTCAATCTGGTGCGATCCAGCGGCAATGCCCGCACGATCAACTTTGCCACCAACGTCGGGGCCTTCCTGTTCTTCCTGATCGGGGGACAGATGGTGTGGTGGATCGGGCTCCCGATGGGCGTGGCGAACGCGGCGGGCGCCTTCGTGGGGGCGCGGATGGCGATGCTGCGCGGCAGCGGCTTCGTGAAGGTGATCTACGGGGTGATCGTGGTGCTCGTCGCAGCGCGGCTGCTGTTCGCGTAACGGGACTGCCCAACCGTGCCCCGGCGCCCCCTCCCCCCGGCCCGCACGCGGCAGAATCCAGGCATGACCTCACACAGTGGCGGACAGACCGAGCAGGCGATTCTGGCGGGCGGGTGCTTCTGGTGCACCGAGGCCGTGCTGAAGGACGTGCGCGGCGTCCTGGGGGTGGAAAGCGGCTACATCGGCGGCCACACCCCCAACCCCGACTACCGCAGCGTGTGCAGCGGCACGACCGGGCACGCCGAGGCGGTGCGGGTGACCTTCGACCCCGCGCAGGTGAGCTTCCGCGATCTGCTGACGCTCTTTTTCGCCACCCACGACCCCACCAGCCTCAACCGCCAGGGGGCCGATGTGGGCACCCAGTACCGCTCGGCGGTCTTTCCGCTGACGCCGGAGCAGGAGCGGACCACCCGCGAGGTCATGGCCCACCTGACCGCGCAGGGCATCTTTGACCGCCCCATCGTGACCACGATTGAACCCGCGACCGTGTTCTATGTCGCCGAGGACTACCATCAGGACTACTACGCCAACAACCCTCGCCAGCCTTACTGCATGGCCGTGATCGCGCCGAAGGTCAGCAAGCTCCGCAAGGAGTACGGCGACCGCCTGCGGGCCTGAGCTGCTGGCCTAGGGGCGCTCCCAGACGTAGGGCGTCGTCGTCGTGACGGGCCGCAGGCCACTGCGTTCCAAAATGGGCCGCGAGGCGTCTGTACTGTCGCTGTGCAGGTAGCGGACGCCCCGGCCCAGCGCCGACTGGGCGCGGGCGGCGGTCAGCGCCCGGTAGATGCCCTGGCCGCGCCACTCGGGTAGGGTTCCGCCGCCCCACAGCCCCGCGAACTCCGTGCCCGGCACGATGTCTAGGCGACCGACGCAGACGACCTCGTCGGCGGCTTCCGCGATCCACAGCTCGGTCTGCCCCTGGCCCCTCTCCAGCCGCCGCATCAGCTCCTCGGGCCGAAAGAGGAAGCCGAACACGCGGCTTTGCGTGTGGGCCGCCCGCGTCACGTCGGGGAGGGGGTCGGGCTGGTCGTCGATGCGGCGCACCCGGACGCCGCTTGGCAGGGTGACTGGCCATGCAAGGTGCCGAGCCTCGCCCACCATGACGGTTTCCGGCTCCTCGGGCTGGAAGCCGTGCTCCCGCAGGCGTTCGGGGAGGTTGGCGGGCTGGTCGTGCCCCCGCGTCTTCCACTCGGCGGAGGTGATGGTGGGGTCGGCGGTGTAGTGCTCCAACGTCCGGGCGATCAAGTCATCCAGCGCCTGCCCGGTCAGGCCTTCCAGCGAGCGGTAGGAGACGAAGCCCCGTGCCCCGAACTTGCCGCGCCACAGCGGTCCGTCGCGGTCGTGGCTCGTCGCGCCCGACATCTCGGCCTGCTCGCGCAGTTGCACGTCGTACGCGGCCAGCAATCGGCGCCGTTCGTCCTCGTGTGGAAGGGACATGGGGTCAGCCTCTCGGAGAGGACGCGGGGTTTGGCCCGTCCTGGGTGGCGAGAAGTTTCTCCAGGTCCCGCCGCAACCGCCGCGCCAGGGGGTAGGTCAGCCACCGCTCCAGCTCCTCGCGGGGCGGTCTGGGGGCGAAGCGCAGGTCAAAGGTCTGTGCGACGGTGGGCGCTCTGGCGGGGCCAGGCTCGCGGGTCACCCGGTCGCCTGCGCCCACGTCGCCGCCCTCCAGCACGCGGACATAGAAGCCGGGACGGCGGGCCGCCGCAAACTGCTTGACGAAACCCGCGTCCCCCATTCGTGCCCCCAGCGTCGCGCAGGGAATCCGGGCGGCGGTCACCTCCAGCAGCACGCCCCCCACCCGGAACCGCTCCCCGATGGTGACCCCGGCCGACTCCAGCCCCCCCAGCAGCAGGTTTTCCCCGAAGGTGCCCGGCTCCAGTGGCCTGCCCAGGACCTCCTCCCAGTGGGCGTAATCCTCTCGGGTGTAGACGTAGACGGCCTGATCGGGGCCGCCGTGGTGCTTGCGGTTCATGACGTGGTCGCCGTCCAGGCCCGCCGCCGTCACCGCCACGCGGCCGGGCACCGCGTGCTTGCGAATACCGCTGACGATCTGGCGGGGGCCGACCTGCACGGCGGTGGGCTGGCCCACGTGGACGCTGAGAAGCTGCATATGGGGGCAGGCTAGCGCCCCGGCGGGGGTATGGTGCGCGTTCTCCCGGTGCCCCGTGCGCCGGGCGGGGTAGGCTGCGGCCCTATGCGCCCCCGTCTGCCCCGGCCCCTGCTCGGCGGCCTGATCGCCCTCCTGACATTGCTGGCGGCCCCCGGTGCGGAGGTAGCCGCGCAGCCCCTCCAGGCCCCCGGCCCGCTGGGGCTGAACCTCCCGCCGCCGGACCTCGCCGCCCTCGACGGCCTGGGGCTGAACACCTGCCCTGAGCCGACCGCCCGTCTGGACCGCCTGCTGTACGGGCGCCTCCGGGGCCAAGGCGCGGCCCTGAGCTGCGGCAACCGGGTGGAGGGGCTGCTGCATCTGCCCCAGGCCGACCCCGCCTACAGCGCCCAGCCACGTACCCCGCAGGGCGGCTACGACGCGCTGGTGGCCGAGCTGGGGCAAACCCGGCGCGAACTGGTGATCGCCAACATGATCTGGGACGAGGGGCCGGACGCGCCGGGGGCGTCGGTCGCGCTCGCCATCGCCCGGCTGCGGGCCGACCTCGCCGCGCACCCCGAGCGGTACCCGGCGGGGCTGACGGTGCGGCTGATGTTCGGTAACACGGTGCGGGCGAGTGCGCCCCTGGACCCCCGCGCCAACATCTACGCGGCGGCCGAGCATCTGCTGGCAGCGGGCGTGCCGCTGACCGGGGACACGGTGCCCGGCTGGCGGCTGGAACTCGCCAGCTACGCCTACACCTACCCGCACAGCCACATCAAGGTGATCGTGCAGGACGGCGAGCGGGTGCTGGCGGGGGGCTTCAACATCAGCATCAACCACCTGCCGGGGGACGCGCCGGGGGGCCGGGGCCTCGACCTCGCGGATCAGGGAATCTGGGTGCGCGGTCCGGCCGCGCGGCACGCCCTCGCCGCCGTGCGCGACACCTGGGAACTGGGGCGGGCGCTGACCTGCACCCGCCGCCCCCGCCCCGGCCTGCTGCGTCAGGACTGCACACTGGCCGCCGGGCCGTCGCCGTGGCCGCTGATCTGGCCGACCCCGGCGGCCCCGGCCGGGGAGGCGCACGTCTACCCCCTCTACCGGCGCAACGGCTACGCGGGAACCGACGAGGCGCTGACCGAACTGGTGGGTGCCGCCCGCACGCGGCTGGACATCGTGCAAGCGCAGATCGGGGGCACGCTGGGCTGCGTGGGCGACCTGTCCGAGCTGGCGGGGTGTGCCCCGGAGCGGCAACTCCCGGTCTGGCGGGCGGTCGTCGCGGCCATCCGCGACCACGGCGCCCGCGTGCGGCTGCTGCTAGACTACGACCCCGCCCTGCAAGCCGAGACGCTGGGATTGCTGCGTGCCCTGCGCCTCGAACTGCGCGGGCTGGGGCTGGACGACCATCTCCAGGCCCGCTGGTACGGCACCCAGGGCGGCGCCCACACCAAGATGGTCGTGGTGGACGGCGAGATGCTGGTGGTGGGCAGCCACAACCTGCACTTTTCCTCATTCGGCCGCACGGGTCTGGCCGAGTACTCGCTGGCGACCAGCGACGCGGCGGCCATCGCGGAGGCGCAGGCCCTCTTCGAGTTCGAGTGGGCGCGGGGCACGGCCATCCGGACGCCGTGGTGGCTGCCCGCGTTGCCGGGCGGGGTGTAGGGGAAGCGTTCAGCCAAGGCGAAAGGCCGGGTTGGGATGCCCGGCCTTTGCTGTGCCTGTCCCCATTCACCGCATCGTGCGCGGCAGTTCCTGTGTGGGCAGGATCTTTTTCGGCTCGCGGAACTCGATGTTCTCCCACTCGCCCTCCTCCACGACTTCCAGCGCCGGATTCAGCGCCCGGAAGTGCGCGACCACCTCCTGCACGAGGTCGTCGGGGGTGCTCGCCGCGCTGGTGATGCCCAGCGAGCGGATGCCCGTGAGGTCCAGCCCCGCGAGGTCCGCCGCCGTCTCCAGCCGCTCGGCCCGGCCGCACAGGTCGCGGGCGAGTTCTAGCAGGCGCATGCCGTTGCTGGAATGCGGGCTGGTGAGTACCAGAAAGGCGTCCACCTGTGGGGCAATGGCCTTCACCGCGTCCTGGCGGTTCTTGGTGGCGTAGCAGAGGTCCTCGCTGGGAGGGATCACCAGCGCCGGGAAGCGGGCTTTCAGGATGTCCACCGTCCGCCGCGTGTCGTCCACGCTCAGGGTGGTCTGGGTGAGCACCACCACCCGCTCAGGGTCGGGCACCTCGACCGTGTGGGGGTCGTGCAGCCCCTCACCCGTCTTGCCCAGCACGCCCACCACGATGGTCTGCCCCGGGGCCTCGCCGCGCGTGCCGATCACCTCCTGATGCCGGGCGCTGTCGCCGATCAGCAGGATGGTGTAGCCCTCGCGGGCGTACTTCTTGGCCTCGGTGTGGACCTTGGTCACCAGCGGGCAGGTCGCGTCGATGGTGGCGAGGCCCAGCGCCCGCGCCCGCTCGCGCACCGACGGACTGACCCCGTGGGCGCTGAACACGACCGTCTCGCTGCCCTGCGGCAGGGCCGAGATGTCGTCCAAGCTTTCCACGAACTGCACGCCGCCCTGCCGCTCCAGGCGGTCCACGACGGTGTGGTTGTGGACGATGGAGTGGTAGACCGTCAGCGGCCCCGTCTCCTGCCGGGCGGCCTTCTCCACCGCCCCGATCGCCATGACGACCCCCGCGCAAAAGCCGCGCGGCTTGGCGAGGTGAATGCGTTCAATCATTGGGGTGGCCTCCCATCGGGGTCAGTGTAGGCGGGCCAGGGCCAGGGGAGGGTGCGGGAAGTCCCGGTGAGAGCTTCAGTCCACCACCTCGAATCCCAGCCGCTCCGCCTGCTCCACGAAGAAGTTGATGTTCTCCGTCAGCGTCTGCGGCCCCAGGCTCTTGCGGTGGTGCTCGCCCGTCGCGGCGATGATCAGCGTCTCCGCGAGGCAGGCGGGCACGGCGCCCTCGCCGAACTGAAGGTCGATGTTGCTCGTCATTCCGCCGGGGGGCCGCACCACGCCGCCGGGAATCAGGCGCACGCCAGGCACGTCCAGCACGCTCTCGTGGGCGTCGGCGGGGCGGCCCTCGTCGAAAATCCAGGCCCCCGGCTTGACGTGTTCCGGGAAGATCACCGGATTGGGGTCGGAGGTCGCGCTGAAGATCAGATCGGCCTCGCGCAGGGTGTCGTAACTGGTGGTGGTGACGATCTCGGTGTCTTTCGCGGCCCGGCGCAGGGTGTTCGCGCTGCGTTCCAGCCGCTCCATGTCGCGCCCGATCATGATGACCTTGCCGACCTGCGGGGCGATGGTCCGCGCGATGCCGAAGGCGACCACCCCGTTCGCTCCCACGATGCCCGCCGTGGCCTGCCGCAGATTGCGGCCTGCCCCCTCGAAGTGCCGCAGGATGCCAGGAATCGCCGCCTTGATGGTGCCGCTGGTGTACGCGCCGCCGTTCGTGATCGTGAGGTCGGGCACCGCCGCCTGCACGTCCACGCCCTTGTTGCCCACCACGCTCCAGAAGGCCCCCAGCCCGAAAACCTCGGCCCCCAGCTCCTGCGCCAGCCGCGCCCCCTCGATGGCCCGCCGGGTGGCGAGGTCGGGCTGGTCGCGAAACACGTCGGGCAGGAGGGGGCTGCTCAGCAGGTAGCAGCGAATCTCCTTGCCCTCATTGGTCTTGATGCCGTGCAGTTCGCCCACCTTCATGGGGCGCAGGTTCTCGGCCATCCGGCGCACGCTGGCCTCGCTGATCACGCCCCGGTCCACCAGCGGCTTCATCCAGGCGAAGCGGCGCGACTGCCAGAAGTTCTCCAGCGTCATGGGGTGAATCATGAAGGCCGTGACGACCTGATCGGCCCGCTTGCCCGCGACCGGCACGTCGCCCAGCGAGTGCGGCTCGGTGCCGTCCACGATGCGCCCCAGGTTTTCCTTGAAGCGCCACCCCGCCGCCACCAGCAGCCCCAGCGCCCCCAGCTTGGCCGGAATGCCCAGCGGCGAGACGGCCACGAGCACGGCAAAGGCCAACAGCCCCAGCAGCGTCGCCCCGCTCGCGTAGCCCCAGTAGCCCAGGGCAGCGGCGTACACCATCACCGGAATCACGGTGAGCCACAGACTCAGGCCGGTCACCGACAGCCCCGCCAGCACCCCCAGCAACACGAGATTTCCCCGGCCACGCGGCGGCGTGTCGCCGTACAGGAACCGGGGCGGGTTGAGGTGCCCCAGGTAGGCCGCCAGCCCCGCGAGCACGCACACCTCCGGCGACCCCACCGCCGAGGCCATCAGCACCGCCAGGAAGCCCTTGGCCGCGTCCAGACCCGCGCTCGCCGCCGCCGGACCGGGACCGACGCGCCGCAGCACGTTCTCCACGCCGAGGTTGTAGGCGCTGTTGACACGGGGATCCACGCCCAGCCGCCGCAGCAGCCAGTAGCCCAGCGGCAGGCTCCCTACCAGAAATGCGAGCACGAGGAGCAGGGCCGACAGAAACGCCATGCGGGGCATTCTAGCCGGGTTGGTGAGAGGAGCAGGGGTCGGGGGGTGGGGAGAGAGCGTCACCGCAGTGGCGCGGAGGACGAAGGCGCAGTTCAGAATCAGCCCAGTGGTTCAGATCGCCCCGACGGGAACGAGCTTTTCTCCCTCCCTCCTTGTGGGGGAGGGCCGGGGAGGGGGGAGCGGGCGAAGCTCGTCCTCATCCCAGACGAACGAAGCGGCTCTAGCAGTCTCCTCGCTTCAGCCCTCCGGAGTGGGCCGGGCCGGATACCCCCCCTTCTCGCTGCTGTGGCCCGGCCGGACCTTCAATTCCGGGCGGACGTGGTGCGCGGCGTGGTTGGCGGCGACGGCCGCCTGCGCGAAGGCCACCGACAGCAGCTTGAAGTCCCCCCCCGACCGGGCGAGGTCACCCACCACGTACACGCCGGGCAGGGCTGTCTCGCCGCCCGGACCGTCGGGGACATACTCCCCCTGCCAGTCCAGCGGCCAGCCCGCGAGCGGGGAGAGGTCAGGGAGATAGCCATTTAAAACGAGCACCGTGTCGGCCTCCACCTCCCGCGCCTCACCCCCCAGGGTCAGCACCGCGCCCGTAGGGGTCAGGCGGTCCAGCACGGCCGGGGCGAGAACCTCCAGCGTGCCCGCTGCCCGCCCCGCCTCCAGCGCCGCCAGTGTCCCCGGATCGCCCCGGAATCCCGCCCGGCGGTGGGTCAGGGTGACCTGCGCTCCCGCCGCTGCGAGTTCGGTCGCCGCACGGGTCGCCTGCGGCACACCGCCCACCACCAGCACCCGCCGCCCCGCCAGGCTGGCCGGGTCGGGCAGGTCGGCCCGCACGTCAGGATGGGTTTCGGCCCCCGGCACCCGCACCTCACGCGGGAGGAGTGCCCCCAGCCCCGCCGCCAGGAGGACCGCGCCCGCCCGGTAGGTGCCCCGGTCGGTGCCGACCAGCCAGCCGCCCGCCGGGTCTGGGGTCAGCGTCCGCGCCAGCTCGCCCAGGCGCACGTCCACGCCCAGCGGCGCGAGTTGCGCCTCCAGCGCCCGCACGAGGTCCCCAGCCCGCGTCTGGGGACTTCCCGGCGCGTCATACACCACCTTGTCGGGGTAGAGGGCCGACAGTTGCCCGCCCAGCTCTCCCCGCGCCTCCAGCAGCCGCACGCTCAGGCCG
The DNA here is from genome assembly GCF_009377345.1 of Deinococcus terrestris. Taxonomy (NCBI): domain Bacteria; kingdom Thermotogati; phylum Deinococcota; class Deinococci; order Deinococcales; family Deinococcaceae; genus Deinococcus; species Deinococcus terrestris. The sequence goes on from NZ_WBSL01000001.1 coordinate 533,940, forward strand.
CGCCAGCCCGCGTAGAAGGCGGCGTACAGCCCCGCCGGACCCCCGCCCACCACCAGCACGTCCATCCGCGCCCCCCGCTCCCCGTTCACCCTCGGGAGTATGGCAGAGCGCGGTCTCGCTGACAGCTCCGGTGCTTGCCATCCAGCACGAACAAGAGAAGAGGCCGGGCACCCCCCTCGGCCCGGCCCCTCCCGTCCCACCGTCAGAAGAAGCGGCTCACGTCCCGCACTACCACGAACACCATCAGCAGCATGACCAGTGCGAAGCCCGCGAGGTTGATCGCCTGCTCCTGCGAGAAGGTCAGCGGGCGGCCCCGCAGCGACCCCACCAGCACCAGCAGGATGCGCCCGCCGTCCAGCCCCGGAATGGGAATCAGGTTGAAAAAGGCGAGCGACAGGTTGAGCAGCGTGGCGATCTGCACCAGCGCCCAGAAGCCCACGTTGGCCGCCTGGCTGACGATCTCGGCGGTACCGATGGGACCGCTGACATTCTCGTCGCGCGAGAGGTCCAGCGTGAGGAAGCGGGCGAACAGCCCCCCGAAGGCCCGCAGAATCTGCGGCACGGCCTCGGTGGTGGTCGTGACGGCGGTGGTGAAGGCAACCGGCACGGACGCGTCGTCCACGTCGGGGCCGTAACCGATGCCCAGCAGTTGCCGCTCGCCGCTGACCTGGGCCTGCCAGTCGAAGGCCACCTCGCGCGTCTCTCCGTCCCGGCGCACAGTCAGCGTCTTGGGACCGCTGGTCGCCAGGAAGTCACGCAGGCCCTCCCAGCCAGGGCGGGTCTGGCCGTCCACGGTGCGCGTCTCGGGAATCGCCTCGCCGTTCAGGGCCACGATCACGTCCCCGGCCCGCAGCCCCAGCGCCTCGGCGCGGGAGTCTGGCTGCACCGATTCGATGCGGGCGCGGTCGAGCGCGGGCACCCCCTGCGAGGCGAAGGTGGCCGTCATCAGCCCCAGCGCGAGCACCAGATTCATCAGCGGCCCGGCCAGCAGCACGGCGATCTTGCCCCAGGCGGGCAGCGCCGCGAAGCCCCGCGTGGCTTGCCGGTAGCCACCCTGCCCGTCCTCCTCGGGGGCCATGCCGTCGATCTCCACGTACCCGCCGATGGGCAGGAGGCTCAGCCGCCACTCGGTCCCGCGCCAGGGCCGCTGAACGAGGACCGGCCCCATCCCCACGCTGAAAGACTTCACCGCCACCCCCTGCCACCGCGCCAGCGCGTAGTGCGCCAGCTCGTGCAGGAAGGTCGCCACCCCGATGATCAGCAGCGTCCACAGCAGGCCCACCGGCGTGAGGGCCGCGGCGATGCTCTGGAACACATTCACGCCCGGACCCCTGCCGTCAGCTCCTGCGCCCGCGCCGTCGCCCAGCGGGTCGTCTCCTCCAAGGCTTCCCATGTCAGTTCGCCCTGCGGGGTCTCGTTCAGCACCCGCTCAATCAGCCGGGGAATGTCGGTGAAGCCGATCTGCCCGGCCAGAAAAGCGGGGACGGCTACCTCGTCGGCGGCGTTCAGGGCGGCGGGCAGCAGCCCTCCGGCTTCCCCCGCCCGGTACGCCAGCCCCAGGCAGGGAAAGCGGGCGTGGTCCGGCTCGCGGAACTCCCACGTGCCGGTCAGCGGCCAGCCCCGGTGCCCGGCCACCTCTGGCCCGCGCCGCGCCCCCTGCACGTCGCCGGGGCGGGTCATTCCGGTCGGCGCGGCGTCAATCGCGTACGCGATGGCGAGCCGCATGTCGGTCGGCCCGAACTGCCCCTTGAGGCTGCCGTCCTGGAAGCGCACCGCCGCGTGCAGCACGCTCTGCGGATGGACCACCACGCCCACCCGCGAGAGCGGTAGGCCGTACAGGGCCGCGCACTCCATGACCTCCAGCCCCTTGTTCATCAGGGTGGCCGAGTCGATGGTGATCTTCTGGCCCATGCTCCACGAGGGATGCTTGAGCGCCTGCTCGGGCGTGACCGCGCTCAGGTCCGCCGGGCCGTCGCGGAAGGGGCCACCTGACGCCGTGAGAATCAGCTCGGCCACGTCGTCCAGATGCTCCCCGGTCAGGCACTGGAAGACGCCCGTGTGCTCCGAGTCGATGGGCACCAGCCGCCCGCCCCCGCGCTGCGCTGCCTCCCAGATCAGGTCCGCCGCCGTGACCATCGCCTCCTTCGTCGCCAGGGCGACCGAGCGCCCCGCCTCCAGCGCCGCGCGGGTGGGGGAGAGGCCGGGCAGCCCACTCATGGCGTTGACGACCACGTCGGCGGGGAGGGTCGCCACCTCGGCCGGGTCCGCGATCACGCGCACCTCCCCGAACCGGGCGCGGGCCTCTGCGTACGCTTCCGGCGCCACGCTGACCACCTCCGGGCGGAACTCGCGCACCTGCGCCTCCAGCAGCTCCAGGTTGCGCCCCGCCGCCAGCGCCCCCACCCGCCAGCCGCGCTCCCGCGCCACGTCCAGCGTCTGCGTGCCGATGCTTCCCGTACTGCCCAGAACCGTGAGCTTCACGGCCACAGCATGGCGCACGGCGGGGCAGGCGATAGTGGGAAGTGGTGCGTGGGGGTCAAAAAAGGGGAAGTGGGAGTCCCGGCCCAGGACTCCCACTCCCCAGCCCCGATCTATCTTGGAAACAGGCTGATATTCAGAAACAGATAGGTTGCCGGAACCGCGAACAGCAGCGAGTCGAGGCGGTCGAGGAAGCCCCCGTGCCCCGGCAGACTGCTGCCCGAATCCTTGGTCTTCAGCGCCCGCTTGATCAGGCTTTCCGACAGGTCCCCGAGCTGCGACGCACTCGCCACCAGAATGGAAAGCAGCAGGGCGTCGAGCGGCGAGCCGATCTGGGTGAGCTGGGTCATCGCCAGGACGATCACGAAGCTGAAAGCCAGGCCGCCGATGGCCCCCTCCACCGTCTTGCCGGGGCTGACCTCGGGAGCCAGCTTGCGCCGCCCGAAGAAGTGCCCGCCAAAGTAGCCGCCGATATCCGCCGCAAAGGTCGCCAGCAGCGGCAGCGCGAAGTACAGCAGGCCCGTCTCGCCGTCCGGGGTGTAGCGCAGGAGCAGGAAGTATCCCAGCAGCCAGGGGACATACAGCAGCCCGAACAGCGAATACACCACCCGCTCCAGCGGGCGCTCGCCGGGGCGCATCACCTCCATCACGAGGATGTACCCCAGCGCTGCCGTCAGCACGACCTCGCGCCACGAGCCGCCCTCCCACGGCGGCGCCGGAATCATGGGGAGGCTCGCCACGATAATCGCCGCCCCGAAGACCCCCAGTGAGACCCGCCGCACGTCGATGTCGTTGCGGTCGAGCATCCGGATGTATTCAAAGAGGCCCATCACCGACAGCACCACGAGGGCGGGCAGCAACGCCACCCACCCGATCCACACGATCGCGCTGACCACCGCGAACCCCACCACCGAGGTGAGGACGCGGGTGCTCAGCGACTCCACGGCTGCCCCCAGCAGGCTCGCCGCTCAGGGCGTGGGGCGCGGAGCCACCCGGCGGTCCACACGCCCCACGCCACCGGCCCCGAGCCGCTCACCCGAGGATTTCCTGCTCCTTCTTGTGGAAGGTGCTGTCCACCCGCGCGATGAACTCGTCGGTGATCTTCTGAATGTCGGCCTCGCCGCGCTTGATGTCGTCGTCGCCCACGCCCTCAATCTTCTTGACCTCGTCCATCGCGTGCTTGCGGATGCTCCGCACGGCCACGCGGGCCTCCTCCGCGTAGTTCCGGGCGTTCTTGACGAGGTCCTTGCGCCGCTCCTCGGTCAGCATGGGCAGGCTGATGAAGATGGTGTCCCCCTTGTTGTTGGGGTTCAGTCCCAGGTCGCTGTCACGAATCGCCTTCTCGATGGGGTTCAGGGCGCCTCTGTCCCACGGGGTAATGACTAGCGTGCGGGCGTCGGGCGTGGTGATGCTTGCCACCTGGTCAATGGGCATGGTGGAGCCGTAGTAGTCCACCAGCACTTTCTTGAGAATGCCGGGGTTGGCGCGGCCCGTGCGCAGCACCGAGAGGTTGTTTTCCAGCGCCTCGATGGCCTTGCCCATGCGTTCGCGGGCGTCGGCCTGAATGGTTTTCATGTCTGCCATAGGAATGTCTCCTTTGCGGGGGATTCTAACGGGCGAGAGCGTCAGCGGCACCGTCCGTGAACGTACCGTCCGTAAAAGTGAGGTGACCGTGCCGCGTCCGCTCAGGCGCTCTGAATCAGCGTCCCGACCCGCTCGCCCCGGAACAGCCGCGCGAGGTTGCCTTCCTCGAAGAGGTCAAAGACCACGATGGGCAGCCCCCGGTCCATGCAGAGGGTGATGGCGGTGGCGTCCATAACCTCCAGCCGCTGCTCGACCACATCCCGGTGGGTCAGCGTGTCGAAACGGCGGGCGTCGGCGTGCTTGCGGGGGTCTTTGTCGTACACGCCGTCCACCTGGTTCTTCGCCATCAGGACGACCTCGGCGCCGATTTCCAGCGCCCGCAGGGTGGAGGTGGTGTCGGTCGTGAAAAAGGGCGCCCCGTTGCCGCCCCCGAAGATCACCACCCGGCCCTTTTCGAGGTGACGCATCGCCCGGCGGCGGATGTAGGGTTCGGCCACGGCCTGCATCTGGATGGCGGACATCACGCGGGTGGGTTGCCCGGCCCGCTCCATCGCGTCTTGCAGGGCCATCGCGTTCATCACGGTGCCCAGCATGCCGATGTAGTCGGCGGTTGCGGCGTCCATGCCCGCCCCGTTGCGGGCGCCGCGCCACAGGTTGCCGCCCCCGATCACGATGGCGAGCTCCACGTCCGTTCCGGCGCGGGCCTCCACGATTCGCCGGGCGAGCGCCGACGCCTCCTCGGGGTTGATGCCGAAGCCGGACTCGCCTGCCAGGAACTCACCGGACAGCTTGAGCAGAACGCGTTTGAACATAGAGAACCTCGGAAAAACTTCTGGTGAGTCGGAGACGACCCCAAGTGAAACGGGAAGAAGTCGGGCAGGGATGGCCGGGAAGGAAGCTCAGGCCGGGGCCGCCCCCTGCCAGGCGAAGGGGAGTCCAGCAAAACGCCCAGCCAGGCCGGGAGGGGCCGCTGGGCGTGGGAAGGGAAAAAGCAGGGGCAGCCCGGAAGGAAATCCAGAACAAGGGCGGCTTTGATCGCCGCCCCCTCTCACCTTTACGCGCCGATCTCGAAGCGCACGAAGCGCTTGATCTGGGCACCGTCCAGGTACTTCGACACCGTGAGGCTCTGGTCCTTGACGAACTTCTGCTCGGGCAGCACCTTTTCCTCGTAGAACTTGCCGATCTGGCCGCCCACGATCTTTTCGACGATCTGCTGGGGCTTGCCCTCGTTCAAGGCCTTGTTGGTGAGGATCTCGCGCTCCTTCTCGATGTCTTCCTGGTTGACCTCGTCACGGCTGAGGTACTGGGGACGCTCGGCGGCCACGTGCAGCGCCACGTCCTTGGCCTTCTGGGTGTCGCCGCCCGCGAGGTCGACGAGCACGCCGATCTTGCCGTTGGAGTGGACGTACCCGGCGACCGTGTCCCCCTCGACGTAGGCCACGCGGTTCAGGACGAGGTTCTCCCCGATCTTGCCCGCCGCCGCCGCGACGGTGTTTGCCACGGTGTCGCCGCTCTCCAGCGTGAAGTTCTTGAACTCCTCCACGTCGTTGGTCCCGGCCTTCAGGGCGGCCTGCGCGAGGCTCTCGACGAGCGCCTGGAAGTCCGAGTTGCGGGCCACGAAGTCCGTCTCCGAGTTCACTTCGACGATGGCGGCGCGGTTGCCGTCCACGACGAACTTCACCAGGCCTTCCTTGGCTTCACGGTCGGCCTTCTTGGCGGCCTTCACGATGCCGCGCTCGCGCAGCAGGGCGACGGCCTTGTCCTCGTCGTTGCCCGCGTCGGCCAGGGCCTTTTTCACGTCCATCATGCCCGCGCCGGTGAGTTCACGCAGCTTCTTGATCGATTCCATCATGGTGGGTACCTCCTGAGAGTGGATTGGCTGTTCTGAGAAGGGGGGGCGGGCCGGGAGCCCTGCTCCGAACCGCCCCCGGTGCTGCGGTGAGCTTCCGGCTCAGCCCGCGCGGCCCTGGGTCGAGGTCAGCTGGCTGGTGTCGCCCTCTTCGCCCTGCTCGGCCGCCGCGATGTCGGCGTTGCCCTCTTCCACGCGCCCGCCGGACACGTCCTCGCCGCCGCCACGCGCCTCGACCACGAGGTCACCGATGCGGTGCGTGATCAGCTGGATGCTGCGGATCGCGTCGTCGTTGCCGGGCACGATGTAGTCGATGACATCGGGATCACTGTCGGTGTCGGCCAGCGCGATCACGGGGATCCCGAGCTTGTTGGCCTCCTGCACGGCGATGACTTCCTTGGTGGGGTCCACCACGAAGATCGCGTCGGGCAGGCGGGTCATCTTGCGGATGCCGCCCACGAAGCGCAGCAGGCGCTCGCGCTCGGAGCCGAGCTGAATGCGTTCGGCCTTGGGGCGGTCATTGATGCGCCCGGACTCGAACAGGTCGTCGAGTTCGTTCAGGCGGTCGATGCGGGTGCGCATCGTCTTGAAGTTGGTCAGCATGCCGCCGAGCCATCGGCTGGTCACGAAGGGCATCCCGGTGCGGCGGGCTTCGAGTTCCACGATCTCCTGCGCCTGCTTCTTGGTGCCGACGAAGAGAATCACGCCGCCGCGCTCGGAGAGGTCCTTGATGTAGTCAAAGGAGCGGTCGATCTGCTTGAGGGTCTTTTGCAGGTCGATGATGAAGATGCCGTTGCGCTCGGCGAAGATGAAGCGCTTGAACTTGGGGTTCCAGCGCTTGGTCTCGTGGCCGAAGTGCACGCCCGCTTCGAGCAGCTGCTTCATGGAGATGTACGACATGGGGACTCCTGAACGTTGGTGGGAAAAGTTTGCCGTCCTCGTGCCAGCCTTCCGTCTCGGTGACGTTCTTGCGGCCAGGCCCATCCACGACGTTCTAGCGTGGGTGGGCAGGGGTCACGGGGGCACCCAAACGGGAAGTGTAGCAGATCAGAGGAAGGCCGAAACTGGGCGGTGTGGAGCATGGAACCGGCTAATGCTCGGTGTATCACCAAAAAAGCCCAGATGAGAAGTAAAGTGAAATATGAAAAACTTCACAGAAAGTGGGGCGTGGGGTGGCCTTCAGCACAGCTGGCTGCTCGGGGTGGTCGTCGCCTTGGGGGGACTGAGCGCGTGTGGGTCAACGCCCTCCGAGCCTCCGCCTGCCACCTGTGAAGTGACGGGCACCTGTCCGCCGCCTCAGCCGCCGCCTGCTTCCTGTGTCGTGACCAACACCTGCCCGCCCGCGAGCATCAATGAGATTTTGAGGTCGGGTCCCCGGCCGCCCAAGAACGTCAATCTGTTTCCACAGAGCGTTTATCCAACTGCTATCGCAGAGGAAATTCCTAGCGGCATAAAAACCGAGGCTCAAGTTCTTGTGGAGCTGAAAAAGTTCCTGAGCGATGAGTTTCCTGGCGATATGCAAGCCCAGAAAGAGATGCTGAATCTGTTTAATACTGTCAAACTGCGCCAAAAAATAGGTGATCCTTTGCTGCGAGCAGGACTAATCTCTTATACCGCCATTATGCAAGACTACAGGCTAATTGATTTCATTCTGAATGCTAAGACAGAGGCGGGCCTGGAAAAGGTAACTAACATGTCTTTCGTAGACTATGGGGCGGATGAGTATACTCCAGGTGCCGAAGTATTTGTGAACAATCAGGGGCAGATGATGGTAACCTTCAACAAGCGGTATCGGCAATCAAGTCCGACCAGTTTTGCCGAACTTTTTCGGCATGAAGTATTTCACCAAGATAAGCCGGTGAGTGTGTGGGAAGAAAGAATTGCCAATTTAGATGCAGGAGCCACGCAATTCTACATCCTGAAAACACACCCGGCGCTGGTAACCGACAATACAATATTGAGTCGCGTAAACAATCTACACGCTGCTCTTTTATTGAATAGTCGAAGCCGTGAAACCGGGCAATTGGACGTGTTTGCCGAGCAGGGCAAGCAACTTATGCCAGGTAGTACCTTGCCAGCTACCCGCTGGATCGACCGTGAACTGATAAAACGCAACGAGAACTTTGCGGAAACATCGCCGGGAAACGCTTTGGTACAGGCGCGTTATCCTATGTGCGATATGAGAGAGTTCAACGAAGCAACCCTGAGGTGCGTCAACGCCAACGTGATGAAAGTTTATGGCTTGACAGCAGAGGACCTAATTAGGCTTATGGGCATTCTAGAGCTGGACCTTGATATTACTAAGTAAGACTGTAGACCTTGGGGCGGCGCGAGGGAATAAGATTATTGATCGCGGCATAGATTTGCATTCATAAGCTGCTGGGGCAGGCGGATGTACCGAACACGCTGCCACGCCCCTCGGAGCTTCTCCTTCAACGCTGCGACAGAGCGAGCACAGAAGTTCCCTAGCACATTCCGTTTGACATACGCCCACACCAGCTCAATGGGATTCAACTCCGGGGCGTACGGCGGGAGAAAGACCAAGGACAGGCGTTCGTGGAGCTCCACGAACGCCTGAGTAGCTTTGGACCGGTGAATGCCCGCGTTGTCCAGCATCACCACGATCTCTCCCTGGATCTGACGCAGCAGATGATGGAAGAACCGGCCCACGTCTCCACTGCGAATCGCCCCGGACTTCGTGTGCTGGAAAAATCGACCGTCCGAGGTGATGGCCCCAATGGCCGAGAGCTTCTTCCAGTTCGCCGGGAGCGTGACCAGGGGCGTCACGCCCCTGGTCGACCACGTCCGCCTCCGCACGCCTTTCAGCGAGAACCCGACCTCATCCAGGTACACCAGCGTCTTGCCCTCAGCGACCTTTTTTTTCCAACTCCGGCGCGACCTGTTCCCGCCAGGAGGCAATCCGGAGTTCATTGCGCTCCACCGCACGTCCATCCGGCAGTTGAGGTGTGAACCCCAACTGGCGAAGGATTCGGCGCACGTGGTCGTGGTGGTACCACACATCGAAATGTCGGCCAATCAGATCCGTGACCCGCCGCGTCGTCCACGTCGGATCGGGAAAGCCGTGCTGCAAAGCACCCTCCCTCAGGAGGGTGCGAAGGTGCTCGTGTTGTGCGGAGGTGAGTCGCGCAACAGCGCCACCGGCAACGGTGGCTTGAAGGCCACCGTTGCGCCGCAGTCGAGCTTTCCAGGTGTAGACCGTATGCACGGAGACACCGAAATGATCTGCAATCTCTTGGTTTCGGTGGGTGCCGCGCTCGATCCATTCCAGAGCGGCCATGCGGCGCTCCTCAAGCTGAACGCGTGAGTAATGGGTCGGCTGCCAGCCAGGCATACGGCAAGCTTATCAATTCGTACCTACGCCGTGATCAATAAAGTGCGTCTGAAAACCGTCAGGGTGGGCCTTTGGCCAGGCGACGCACCATCAGCCGAATCATGACCTGGTAGACCAGGTTCTCGGCAGTTTCGACGAGTGCCTCGTAATCCTTGGCCATGCGCCTGGACTTTCCCAACCACGCGAACGTCCGCTCCACCACCCAGCGGCGCTTCAGCACTACAAACCCTTTCGGCACCTCCACGGGTCGTGGAGGTGCGTCTTTGGGCGCCCAGGTGCCCTGCCAGCCAGCCCAGGGATGCTTGATGATCTCCAGCGTCCAGCCCAGGTGCGTGTGGATATCCCCAGCGAGCTTCCCGGTATAGCCGGCATCGGCCCACAAGTGTCCCATGCGCGGAAAGACGTTCGGCAGATCCCGCAGGAGCAGGACCGCACCGGTGCGGTCCTGGATGTCCGCTTCATGCACCTTGATGGCCATGACCAGCCCCAGCGTGTCGACGAGCAGGTGACGCTTGCGGCCACTGACCTTCTTGCCGCCGTCATACCCGCGGGGTCCACCAGCCTCAGTCGTTTTCACCGATTGGCTGTCGATAATCGCGGCGCTGGGGGTCGCCTCGCGACCTTCCCGGAGACGGACCCATTCCCGCAGTGTGGTGTGCACGGCTTCCCAGACGCCCTACAGCCTCCCCAGCCGGTGATAGTGGTAGATCGTCTGCCAGGGGGGAAAGTCATGGGGCATCGCCCGCCAGGCGATGCCTCCACGCAGCAGGTAGAAGATGCCATCCAGGATTTCCCGCAATGCCCACTTCCGGGGGCGGCCAACTGGGGCGTCTGGAGGGAGTAGCGGACGAAGGACGTTCCACTCGGCATCCGTGAGATCGTTTGGGTACGCAGGCCGGGTCATGGGCGCACCACCTCCGCCTCATCGTGCGCGTTCGATCACGCGGGAAAACCATGCGCCAGCACGGTTTTCAGACGCACTTTAAATAGGAGTCCTGGCATTCCCCTTACTCCCGCGCTACACTCGCACCAAGTCCGCTGCCGCGGTCCGCGCCACGTCCAGCACGGGTTCCGCCTCATCTTGCCTGCCGTCCTCCAGCCACCACGAGGCCGAGAGGCCCGCGTAGGCGAGGACCCATTGAAGGAGGCGGGGTCGCTCCAGTTCGGCTGCTTCCGCGACGACGTCCACCTGCCGTGCGAGCCGTCCGGGCTGGGTCGCCGTTTCAAGGTCCGGATTACAGAGGATGTTGGCATAGTCGAAGCCGCGCTCCCCGATCAGACCTTTGGGGTCAATCGCTAGCCACCCCCGCTCGCAGCTGTGCAGGACGTTGCCGTGGTGCAAGTCGCCGTGGAGGGGCCGCACGCCTTGCGGGTGGGCGAGGAGGTGCCGAGCCGCTTCCAGTGAGAGCGTGAAGATGCCGCCGTACTGGGGTGCCACCTCCTCCAACGAGCGGAACCAGCGGGTCAGAGGCGTCAGTTCGGGCCACGGCTGCGGGCGGGGCGTGTGCAATTGCCGCACAACACCGCACAGCACCCGGCTCGCCTCGTCGTCTCTCCCAGCCCGCACCATCTCGGTCAGGGAGAGATCGCCCTCGGCTCGTTCCAGCAAGGTGGCCTCGTCTTGATGCCTCATCACGCAGGCTGCCCCCTCGCCCCCGAACCAGACCATCAGGCGGTGACCGACCCGCTCCTCGTCCACCCGCGTGACCTTGAGCATGGCGGGTTGGCCCTCAAAGCGCACGGGCAGGAGGTCGCTGCTGTGGGTGCGAATGGGGGCACCGTCGGGCGTGAGGCGCCAGCGCCGCAGCCAGGGCAAGAAGGGGTGACTTTCGGAGGACGCGCCCGCCCCGTCCTCAGGTGTTAGGCTCCGCCCCGACATGGATTGGTTCTACGCCATCATTTACGGGATCGTCGAGGGCATCACGGAGTTCCTGCCCATCAGCTCGACCGGCCACCTCATCCTCACTGGCAACCTGATGGGCGTGCCGTGGAGCAAGGAGGTCAAGGACGCCTTCGAGGTCGTCATTCAGGGCGGCGCGATCCTCAGTGTGCTGGTGTACTACTGGCGGGACTTCCTGAAGGTGCGCGACATCGGCCGCGACCGCGAGCAGCAGACGCTGTGGACCGGGGTGGTGGTCGCCACGATTCCGGCGGTGGTGCTGGGCCTGCTGTTCGGGGACCTGATTCAGGCGAACCTGTTCAATCCGACTGTGGTGGCGTGGGCCTTGATCGTGGGCGGCGTGCTGATCTGGCTGATCGAGAGCCGCCGGGTCCAGCCCGCCGTGCATGCCATCGAGGACATCGGGATTCGCAAGTCGTTGCTGATCGGCGTGCTGCAATGCCTCGCGCTGCTGTGGCCGGGCTTCTCGCGCTCGGCCAGCTCGATTCTGGGCGGCATGGTGCTGGGCCTCGACCGCCCCACGGCGACCAAGTTCAGCTTCTACCTAGGCGTGCCCACCCTGGGCGGCGCGGCCCTGCTGAACCTGATTCAGGACCGCGAGGTGATCTTCGGGGAGATCGGCCTGCTGAATGTGCTACTGGGCGCGGCGACCTCGTTCGTGGTGGCCTACCTCGCCATCGGCTGGCTGCTGAAGTTCGTGTCCACCAACAACTTCAAGGGCTTCGCGGTCTACCGGGTTGTGGTGGGCGTGATCATCCTGCTGCTGGTGGGAGCCGGGCGGCTGTAGCACAATCAAGCTGTGTTCCCCAGCCCGCCGACCGTTTACCGCCCCTTTCTGGAGGGCGTGTACCGCGTGTCGGCGGGCCTGTTTCGTCTGGGAGTGCAGCCGGTGCCCTGGCGAGAGGATGGGCAGGCCGAGGGGCATACCTTCGCCCTCGACCGCGACTATGCCCGCTTCGTCGCCAGCAAGGTCGCCGCGCACCGCCGAGGGGCGCACGAGTACGGGGGCGAGGCGGGGCTGACGCCGGAGTTGCGGGAGGCGGCCCTGGACTTCGTCGCCCGCACCCTCGCCGCCGAGAGCGGGGGCGTGATGACCTGGGACGGGCGACGCTTCACGAACGTGGCACTGGGCTGGGCTGCCGACCTCGGTCTGCGGTGGGGGAGCATGGAGGGGCTGACCCGCTTCGACGCTCCGCTGGCCTCGCTGGTCGCCGGGCTGACGCCCCTGAACGCGTTGGATTTCCTGGGCCTGAATGCCCCCGAGGACCTCGCCATGATCGCCCGCGATCCGGAGGGAACTCGTGATTGGCTGGCCGCCGCGCACGTCCTCTCGCCGCAGCACTGGGACCCACGTGACAAGTTGGGGCGGGACTTCGTGGCGGTCCATACCCCGGTCGCGGGAAGTGGCCCGCTGAACGCCACCGCGCCCCGGTTGGTAGAGGCTGTCATCGCCCGTGGTCCCTTCGTGCGCTTCGCGTGGGGCGTCGCCATGAGTGACCGCCTCGACCACCATCCCGCCGCCCCCCCGGACGAGGACCGGGCGGGGGAGACCCGTTTCGACCCAGCCCGCGCCTTCCTGCGGGTCGAGCGGCAGACGCTGACGGGCTTTCCGGCAGCGCACGGAGCGCTGTTCACCATCCGGCCTTACGTGTATCCGCTGCGGGAGGCGGTCGCCACCCCGGAGCAGGCCCGGCCACTCGCTGCCGCGCTGCGCTCCATGACGCCGGAACAGGTCGCGTATAAGGGGCTGACCTACCTCCTGCCCGACTTGCTGGCCTGGCTGGACGAACAGGGAACGTTCAAGGGGTCGCGGGGCGGCCCTGCCCTACACTCCGGAGCGTGAGCCTGCGCCGTTTCGTGTCCCTGGGTGCCCTGCTGGTCGCCGCCGCGCTGGCCGGGTGCGACGCGCCCGCCTCTGGCCCGCAGATGGGCGGGGAGCCGGTGGCTGCCCAGACCCGCGCTCCGGCCCCGGCCCGGCCCGCCCGTGATCCGGTCAGCGGCCTGCCCTGGATCGAGGCCCGCGCCCTGCCCCCCGAGGGACGGCACACCCTGACCCTGATCGCCTCGGACGGCCCCTTTCCGTACCGCAAGGACGGCAGCGTGTTCGGCAACCGCGAGCGCCTGCTGCCCCAGGGCACCTACCGCGAGTACACCGTGCCCACCCCCGGCGAGGACGACCGGGGAGCGCGGAGAATCGTCTGTGCCGAGCGTGAGCCCCCCACCGCCGAGTGCTACTACACCGCCGACCACTACGCGTCTTTCCGGCGGATCGCCCCATGATCAACGTTTTTCAGGAGTCGCCGCAGGGCATCCAGACCGCCCCCCACGACCCGCGTATCCTGGCCGCCGGGCATCAGGTGGCGCTGCGCGAGGTCAATTTCAGCGAGGTGCGTGACAAGGACAGCCTGATGCTGGCCTTCCTGCGCGGCCTGGCGCTCACCGAGAGCTTCGGGCGCAACTGGGACGCCCTCTACGACGTGCTCACCGACCCGGAGGCGCGGCCGGAGCGCTTCGCCATCCTGCTCACGGACTACGCGGCCTTCCGCACCCGGCAGCGTCAGCTCGGCCCGTACCTGGAGGGCGTCTTGCTCGACGCCCAGGCCGAGGTCGCCCGGCAGGGGCGCTCGCTGTGGTTGCTCGCGGAGGAGACCGGGTACGACCCACGGGCCTGGTGACCCTGGCGGCGGTGCGGCCCGCCGCCCCCTGCTATCCTCCCCCGCGATGAACGCCCGCCCCACCCGCATCCTCGGCATCGACACCTCCTGCGACGACACGGGGGTGGGCGTGGTCGAACTCGCCCCGGACGGCGGGATACGGGTGCTCGCCAACCGGGTGTGGTCCCAGACGATCCACGCGAGTTACGGCGGCGTGATGCCCGAACTCGCCAGCCGCGAGCATGTCGAGCGCATTGACGCGGTCACCGGGGACGCGCTCGCCGAGGCCGGATTGACGGTGGAGGACGTGGACGTGGTCGCGGCGACCTCCGGCCCCGGCCTGGTGGGGGCACTCCTCGTCGGGCTGATGTACGGCAAGGGGCTGGCGCAGGCGCTCGGCGTGCCCTTCTACGCCGCCCACCACCTCGAAGGCCACATCTTCGCGGCGGCCTCGGAGGCCGAGTTGCGCCCCCCCTACCTCGCGCTGGTGGTGTCGGGCGGGCACACCCACCTCTTCGACGTGCCGCGTGAGGGCGAGTACGTCCTCGTGGGAGCCACCCGCGACGACGCGGCGGGCGAGGCCTTCGACAAGATCGCCCGGCTCGCGGGCCTGGGCTACCCCGGCGGCCCCGCCATCAGCGAGGCGGCCCAGCGCGGCGACCCGGAGGCGGTGCCGTTCAAGGAGCCGCTCAAGGGCCAGAAGGGCTTCGACTTCTCCTTCAGCGGTCTGAAGACGGCGGCCCTGCTCGCCCACCGCGCGGGGGCGAGGCCCGAAGACCTCGCGGCGGGCTTCGAGCGGGCGGCGGTGAGCTTTCTGTTGAAAACGACCCTGCGGGCGGCTCAGGCCCACGGCCGGGACACAGTGGTGGTGTCGGGCGGGGTGGCCGCCAACCGGGCGCTGCGCGAGGCGTTCGCGGCCAGCCCCGTCCGCGCCGTCTTCCCCGGCCAAGGCCTGAACACCGACAACGGGGCGATGATCGCGCTCGCGGGGGCGGCGGCACTGCGAGCGGGGCGTCCCCCCAGCCCCCTGTCCGAGGGCGCGGTCGCCTATGCGCCGCTTGCCAATGCCTGAGCCTGACCCGCTCAACTTTCTTACAAGCGACTTACTGAACTCTGGCGATAGGTGAGCCCCTCACGCGCTATACTCGCGTGTCATGTTCCGTGTCCTGAACAAAGTGTTTGATAACAACCAGCGCGACGTGGCGCGAATCGTGAAGACGATCGTGCAACCCGTCAACGCGCTGGAAGAAGAAACCCAGAAAATCGAGAACCTCGCGGAAGCCTTTATGGCGCTGCGAAAGCGCGTGCAGGAGGGCGGCGAGACCCTCGACGACGTGATCATTCCGGCCTTCGCCCTGATTCGGGAAGCGGGCCGCCGTTCCATCGGCAAGCGGCACTACGACGTGCAGCTGATCGGCGGGGCCGCCCTGCACCAGGGCCGCATCGCGGAAATGCGGACCGGTGAAGGCAAGACGCTCGTGGCGACGCTGGCCCTCGCCCTGAACGCGCTGGAGGGCAAGGGCTGCCACCTCGTCACCGTGAACGACTACCTCGCCCGCGTGGGCATGGAGGAGATGGGGCTGCTGTACCGCACGCTGGGCCTGACGGTGGGCCTGGCGAGCCGCGACCTCCAGCCGCACCAGAAGCAGGCCGCCTACGCCTGCGACATCACCTACGTCACCAACTCGGAACTGGGCTTCGACTACCTGCGCGACAACATGGCCCAGAGCCGCGAGCAGCTCTCGCTGCGGGCCGACACACCGCTGCACTTCGCCATCGTCGACGAGGTGGACTCCATCCTGATTGACGAGGCCCGCACCCCGCTGATCATCTCGGGCGCGGCCGAAAAGGCGACCGACCAGTACTACCTGTTCGCCAAGCTGATTCGCCGCCTCCAGAAGGGCGAACCCGCCGAACCCGGCAAGCGGGCCGAGCCGACCGGCGACTACACCATCGAGGAAAAGGGCAAGCAGGTCCACCTCACCGAGGGCGGCATCTCCAAGATCGAGCGGCTGCTCTCGCTGGGCGACCTCTACAGCCCCGAGAACATGGACAAGGCGCACATGATCGTGCAGGCGATCCGCGCCAAGGAGCTCTACCACCGCGAGAAGGACTACATCATCAACGAGGAAGGCGAGGTCGTCATCATCGACGAGTTCACCGGCCGCTCCATGCCGGGCCGCCGCTACGGCGAGGGCCTGCACCAGGCAATCGAGGCCAAAGAAGGCGTCAAGATCGAGAACGAGAACCAGACGCTCGCCACGATCACCTACCAGAACTTCTTCCGTCTGTACAACAAGTTCGCCGGAATGACGGGCACTGCCAAGACCGAGGAAAAGGAATTCCTCGACATCTACGGCTCGGACGTGCTGGTGATTCCCACCAACCGCCCCATCCTGCGCAAGGACGCCGACGACCTCGTGTACCGCACCCGCATGGGCAAGTACGCCGCCGTCGTGAACGAGGTGCAGGAGATGCACGCGGGCGGGCGCCCGATCCTGATCGGCACCGCCAGCATCGACACCAGCGAGCAGCTCAGTGCCCTGCTGTCGCAGGCCGGGATCAAACACGCCGTCCTGAACGCCAAGTTCGAGGCGCAGGAGGCCAGCATCATCGCGCAGGCGGGCCGCTCGGGGACCGTCACCATCGCCACCAACATGGCGGGGCGCGGCACCGACATCATGCTGGGGGGCAACGCCGAGTTCATCCTGGGCGAGGCCATCGAGCAGAACTTCGGCATCAGCCGCTTTGCCCCCGAGGCCGAGGCCTTTATCAAGGCGATCAGCCGGGGCGATCCGGAAGCCGAGCGCCTGGGCATGGCGATTCCCGGCATGGTGCCTGACTTTATCCGGCAGGCGCAGAAGCTCCAGAGCGACACCGTGGCCGACCGCCAGCGGGTGCAGGAACTCGGCGGGCTGCACATCATCGGCACCGAACGGCACGAGTCCCGGCGCATCGACAACCAGCTCCGGGGCCGCGCCGGGCGTCAGGGGGACCCTGGCTCCAGCCGCTTCTACGTCTCCTTCGAGGACGACCTGATGCGCCTCTTTGCCAACGACCGCGTGGTCGCCATGATGGACCGCCTGGGGATGGACGACACCCAGCCCATCGAGGCCAAGATGGTCACCGGCGCGATCGAAAAGGCGCAGGCCCGCGTGGAGGACCGCAACTTCGGCATCCGCAAGCAACTACTGGAGTTCGACAACGTGATGAGCGTGCAGCGCGACACCATCTACGCCCAGCGCCGTGAGGTGCTGCTCGGCAGCGACGAGGACGTCGAGGAGTCGACCGAGGGCATGATCGCCGACTTCGCGGACATGCAGCTCGCCTACTACGCGCCCCTCGATCAGGCGCCCGAAAGCTGGGACCTCGACACCCTGCGGACCAACATGGCCGACGCGGTGCCGCAACTGGAGACCTACGACTTCGAGGCCCTGCGCGGCATGAGCCCTGACGCGGCCCACGCGCACCTGATGGAAGCGGTGGCCGACGCCTTCGACGCCCGCAAGGACGAGCTGAGCCCGACCATGCTCAACAGCCTGAGCCGGTACGTGCTGCTGCAACTCGTGGACCAGCACTGGAAAGAGCACCTGCACGCGATGGACGTGCTGAGGCAGGGCATCGGCCTGCGCGGTTACGGTCAGCGCGACCCCTTCACCGAGTACAAGTTCGAGGCCACGAACATGTTCAACGACATGATCGACACCCTCAAGGGCGAGGTCACGAAGTACATCTTCCGGATGCAGTTCGGGCAGCAGGGCGCGGCGTAAGCGGAGCTTCAGCCGCAGCAGAGAGCACAGGGGAGAGGCAGGGGGCGGTCACCGGAAGCGGGTGGCCGCCCCTTTCCCCTAGCTCACCACCAGCCGAAGGCCAGCGCCGCCGGATCGGCCGTGGCGTACAGCAGCAGCAGACACGCTGCTGTCATGACCAGGGCCGGGAACCGCGACCCGGTACGCTAGAGTCCCCAGGCGTGGGCGGAGAAGTAGACCGTGATCAGCCCCGACATGAGGACCGAGCCTGGAAGCTGTGCCTGTGGGCTGGAGCGGGCGAAAGCGAAGGCGGCGAGAAGGGCAATCAGCCAGAGCCAGGGACGGGAGAGGGACACGGCGTCAGCCTCCCGCGCCGCGCCGCAGCAGCTCGGCCTGCCAGGCGTACCAGATGGCGGCCAGGAAGAAGAAGGTCGCCAGGCCGAACAGCCCCCAGAGAATGATGGCCAGGGCCGGGTGCTTCCTCCGCCGCCGGATGTTCCGGCCCGCTCCCCAGGTCATCAAACCCAGGCCCAGGATTTGACCCAACGGACCCCAAACATCCCAGACAAAGCCCGGCGATGTACTCAGAACGCTCGCCGCCAGATACAGCAGCGTCCCTGCGAGCGTGGTCCAGGCATCCGCCCACTGGTTTCCCGAGGTGTGGTGGGGCGGAGGCATGGCCCTGTCATACCGCATTTCATGACGCTCCTGTCACGATTTCGCCCCGCCCGGAGTACACTACCCGTGTCCGTTTCCGCGTCAGCGTTCACCCAGGTTCTAGGCGAACCCCGGTCGCCCGACCCGCTGCCCTGACCTACGGGCAGCACACTCACGGGTGAGAGCAGGGGCGTAAGGAGAAGAGAGCGTCATGGCAGAAGTCGTTCTGGAGAACATCAACAAGCGCTACGGCACCAAGCACCACGCGGTCAAGGACTTCAACCTGCACATCGAGGACCGCGAGCTGATGGTGTTCGTGGGGCCGTCGGGCTGCGGCAAGTCCACCACGCTGCGGATGATCGCGGGGCTCGAGGACATCAGCAGCGGCGTGCTGAGCATCGGCGGGCGCGTGGTCAACGACGTGCCGCCCAAGGACCGCGACATCGCGATGGTGTTTCAAAACTACGCGCTCTACCCGCATATGAACGTCTACGAGAACATGGCCTTCGGCCTCAAGCTCCGCAAGACGCCGCGCGACGAGATCGACCGCCGGGTGCGCGACGCGGCCCGCATTCTCCAGATTGAGCACCTGCTGGGGCGCAAGCCTAAGGAGCTCTCGGGCGGGCAGCGCCAGCGTGTGGCGATGGGCCGCGCCATCGTGCGCGAGCCGTCCGTGTTCCTGATGGACGAGCCGCTGTCCAACCTCGACGCCAAGCTGCGCGTGGAGATGCGCTCGCAAATCTCCCAGCTTCACCGCCGCCTGGGCGCGACCATCGTCTACGTGACCCACGACCAGGTCGAGGCGATGACGCTCGGCAACCGCATCGTGGTGATGCGCGACGGGTTGATCATGCAGGTCGACACGCCGATGAACCTCTACGACTTCCCGCAGAACAAGTTCGTGGCCGGGTTCATCGGCAGCCCCTCCATGAACTTCCTGACCGCGCGGGTGGAGGGCGGCGAGTTCGTGATCGGCGGCAGCCGGGTGGCCGCGATGGGCCGCCTCGCGCAGAGCCTGAAGGCCTACGAAGGCCGGGAGGTTCACCTGGGGATTCGGCCCGAGCATGTGGGCGTGATGGGCCACAGTGACCTGCCGCAAGGCCGGAACGTGCTGCGCGGGCAGGTCGTCGTCGTGGAGCCGCTGGGTGCCCAGACCGACCTCGTGATTGACGTGCAGGGCCAGCACCTGATCGCCAAGGTGGAAGGTCAAGCCCCCCTCGAAGTGGGCGACGACATCGACCTGCTGATCGACCAGACCCGACTGCACGCCTTCGACCAGGAGACCGAACTCGCCATCGACCGGGGCACCCCGACCGGCAAGCGCGGTCAGGCCGACACGCAGGGCCTGGGATACGAGTACCCGGTGACCGGGCAGGCCCCCATGGGCACGTCCATGCCCGCCGGCACCCAGGTCGCCCCCGGCCCCGCGACCGTCACTGTGATCTCCGCCGAGGATTGAGCCCTTCCAAACGCCGGACTGCTCTGCACCTTCCATCTGGGGGGTGTGCGGAGCAGTCTGGCTTTCAAATGGCTGAGACAGACCGCATTCTCTTCATAAAGAAACGCTAGAGTAGGCCACACCATTTTCGAGCTTCCCTGGAGGTCCACCCATGAAACGAGCCCTGCTGACCCTGACTGCCCTCGCCCTGCTCGCCGCCAACGCCGAGGCCCGCACCTGGGCCGAGATCAAGAAGTCCGGCACGGTCAAGATCGCCACCGAGGGGGCCTTTCCGCCCTTTAACGTCCTGAAGGGCAAGCAGCTCACGGGCTTCGAGGTCGAGCTGGCTGAGGCGCTGGCCAAGCAGCTGGGCCTGAAGGTGCAGTGGACCACCCAGCCCTTCGACAACCTTTTGATCGGGCTCAACCAGGACCGCTACGACTTCGTGATCGCCAGCCACGGCATCAACCCCGAGCGGGCCAAGGCCGTGGACTTCAGCACCCCGCATTACTGCACGGGCGGGGCCATCGTCGCCAAGCCGGGCGGCCCGATGACCGCCGCCGCGCTGAAGGGAAAGAGCGTGGCCGTGCAGGTGGGCACCACGTACCTCGAAAATGTTCGCAAGGTGCCCGGCGTGGGCGACGTGAAGACCTACCCCACCGACACGGCGGCGCAGGCCGCGCTGATGGCGGGCCGGGTGGACGCCTGGGTGGGCGACAAGTTCACCGGGATTGACCTCGTGAAGGCGCAGGGGGGCAAGGTCAAGCAGGGCGACTTGCTGTTCAACGAGCGGGTGGCGATGGCCGTGAAAAAGGGCAACAGCGGCCTGCTCAAGGAGCTGAACGCCGCCCTCGCCAAGGCGCAGGGCAACGGTACCTACGCCAAGCTCAGCCAGAAGTACTTCGGGCAGGACGTGCGCTGCCGCTGAATCTCGGGGTTGGTTGCGCGGGGGAGAGGGCCGGTCGGCTCGCCTCCCCCTTTCTGTGGATGGCTTCCGCCGCCAGCGGCTGTGGCATCATCGGCGTAATGCGACAAGTGTTTCATTCCCTGTCCGGCCCCTGGTCTGACCGCTGCCGGAGCGCCGCGTGACCGCTCCCGCCCGCAGACCCCTGGGGGGGCTGGCTCTGCTGGGGTGGGTGGTGGGGGCCGTCGCCGCCTTCTTGCTGCTCTTTTACGTCATCACCCTGATCCTGCGCCAGATGCCCGACCCCATCGGCCCCCGCGCCGACCTCTTTGTGGAGGGGGCGCGGGTCACGCTGCAACTCACGGTGGTGAGTGGTCTGATCGGCCTGCTGGTCGGCATCGTGGCGGGCATCATGCGGACGAGTGCCCTGTGGCTGGTGCGGGCGCCCGCCAGCCTCTTTATCTGGCTGATTCGCGGGACGCCGCTGCTGGTCCAGATCCTGTTCGTGTACAACGCGCTGCCGCTGATCTTGCAAGGCGTCGGCATCGACCTTGAACTCAACGAGTTCTGGTCGGCGGTGATCGCGCTGTCGCTCAATGTCGGGGCGTACAACGCGGAGGTGGTCCGCGCCGGGATTCTGGCGATTCCGCGCGGGCAAACAGAAGCCGCCCGGTCGCTGGGTCTCAGCGGCGCCCAGACGATGCAGACGGTCGTGCTGCCTCAGGCGATGCGGGTGGTCGTGCCGCCCCTGGTCAACAACCTCGTGGCCTTGCTCAAGGACTCGTCGCTGGCGTCCTCCATCGCGCTGCTGGAACTCACGCTGGCCGGAAACCGCGTCTCCAGCGAGACCTTCCAGCCTATCCCGGTGCTGACGACGGTGGCGTGCGTGTACCTCGCCCTGACCACTGTGATGACGCTGTTCACCGACCAACTGGAGAGGCGGGTGAAGATCGCGACGCGGTAGGGCGTCCACAGTCAGCAGCACAAAGCCCCCGGCGCACAGGCTGGGGGCTTTCTGCTAGACGACTCCTTTACGCCACCGCCACCCCCGGCGGCTCGTTGCGGCTCCCCGCCTTCTGCCAGAAGTACACCCCGGCCACCAGCGCGAGCGCGGCGAGGTTCCACACCAGCGCGGTGGGGATAATCAGAATCAGGGAGGCGGTCAGCAGCGCCAGCGTCTGCACGGGGTTGGTGCGGCGGTGCAGGTAGCGCAGGGTGGCGGCGCTGAAGGCGACCAGCCCCAGGAACGCGAAGAGGATCATCGGGACCGCCTCGGTCCAGGGCAGCCCGCCGATGCGGTTATTCGCGATCAGGAGCAGCGACGGATTGAAGAACATCATGTACGCCAGCAGCGCCGTCCGCAGCTCGTACTGAAAGGCCTGCACGCCCGTCGCCACCGGATTCCCGCCCGAGATCGCGGCGGCGGCGAAGGCGGCCAGCGCGACCGGGGGCGTCGAGTCCGCCATGATCCCGAAGTAGAAGACGAACATGTGGACCGGGAGCATCTGCGCCGGGTTGCTCGTATCCAGCCCCGCGATGCGGGCGATGATGGGCACGATCAGCGCACTCATCAGGATGTAGTTGGCGGTCGTGGGCAGGCCCATCCCCAGGATCAGCGCGATCAGTTGCGCCATCAGCAGCACGACGAGCATGGTCCCCACCGTCACCACCGAGGCCGTGTCCACGCCGGGCAGTAGCCCCCCCAGCGCCGTGAACAGCCCCCGGAACGCCCCGCTGACCGTCTCCACGATGTCGGCCAGCCCGAAGCCCAGCCCGGTGATGGTCACGATGCCCACGATGATCCCGGCGGCGGCGGTGGCGATGGCGATGCCGATCATGGACCGGGCACCGCCCTCCGCTGCCTCCACCAGCCGCCGCCCGCCGTCCAGCAGGCCGTGCCCGACCCCGCGCCCGTCCTGCCGCCCCCGCCACGCCTCCTGCACCAGCAGCATGGCGATCATCAGGAAGATGGTGTTCAGCGCAACCCGCTCGGGAGTGGCTTCCGGGTTAATGGTCAGTGTGCCGATCAGGTAGACCAGCGGAATGAGGTAATACCAACCTGCCCGCATGGTGCGGCGCACCGAGGGCAGTTCATTCTTCGGAAGGCCGCGCAGCCCCAGCTTGAGGGCCTCGATATGGGTGACCACCAGGAGCGCCCCGTAGCACAGGAAGGCGGGAATCGCCGCCGCGAGAATCAGCGTGCGGTACTCGATGTTGAGGTTGTTCGCCATGATGAAGGCCGCCGCGCCCATCACCGGGGGCATCAGTTGGCCGTTGCTGGAACTGGCGACCTCGATGGCCCCGGCTTTCTCGGCCGAGTAGCCCACCCGTTTCATCGTGCCGATGGTGATGTTGCCGCCCGTAACCACGTTGCTGACCGACGAGCCGCTGATGATGCCGTTCAGGGCGCTGCTCAGCACGCTGGCCTTGGCCGGGCCGCCCCGAAAGCCGCCCAGCAGCCCCTGCGCCACGTTCATGAACCACTCGCCCGCGCCCAGCTTGTCGAAGATCGCCCCGAACAGCACGAACAGGAAGACGATCTGCGCCGAGACGCCGATGGCGGTCCCGAAGATGCCCTCCGTGTTGGCGAACAGTTGCCCCACGACCTGCGGCCAGGTCTGCCCCGCGTGAAGCTGTAGCTGCGGCCCCAGGTCGCCCCGGATCAGGCCGCGTGGCCCGGTCAGGGCGTACAGCATGAACACGCTCGCCACGATGGGCATCGCGATCCCGACCGTGCGCCACGCCGCGAGCAGCAGCAGCACGATCAGGGCACTTCCTACCCACACGTCGGTGGGGTTGAGTGCTCCGCCCTGCACGTTGGCGATGGTGGGGTACTGGGTAATCAGGTAGACGGTCGTCGCCACCGCCCCCGTTCCCAGAATCCAGTCGTACCAGGGCACTCCCCGCTGCGCGTGCCCCGGCGTCTTGCGCGGGGTGAAGACCAGGTAGGCCAGCGCGAAGGCGAAGGCGAGGTGCGTGGCCCGCAGCAGCAGGGTGTCCATCGTGCCGACCTGCGCGGCGTACATCTGAAAGCCGCACCACGCCAGCGCGATCAGGGTCACCAGCAGGCGGGAGAAACCGAACAGTTGCCGCCCACCCGTCTCGTTCGCCTCCACGATCTCCAGGGCGCGGCGCTCGCCCTCCGTCATGTCTAGGGCCGGGTCCGTGGAAATCGGCCTTGTGGGGTCGCTCATAGTTTCCTCATTTCAAGGGGAAAAGAGAGGGCCAGCCGCGTCAGTTTGGGCGGCTGGCCCCAGGATCAGAGGTTAGCGGACGTTGACGCCCTTCTCGCGGAAGAAGCGCACGGCGCCGGGGTGCAGCGGGGCGGGCAGGCCCTTGACCGCCTTGGCGTAGGAGAAGTTCTGCGCCAGGGTGGGGTGCAGCGCCTTGAGAGCCTCCTCGTTGCCGAAGGCGGCCCGCATCGCCCGGTACACGGCGTCGGTGGACACGTCGGAGGTCGTCACCAGGGTGGCCTGCACCGCCACGCTGGGAACGGTGGCGCCTACGCCCTTGTAGGAGCGGGCAGGCACGTTGTAACGCACGTAGAAGGGGTACTTCTTGATCAGTGCGGCAGCCTGGTTGCCCGCGACGGGCACCATTTTGATGTCCACCGTCTGGGCGATCTGGCTTATGGCGCTCGCGCCCACGCCGACCGTGTAGAACAGCGCGTCGGCCCGCTTGTCCTGCATCAGCGTGATGCCCTGCGCGGGCGAGACGCGCAGCGCCTGCCCGAGGTCGTCGAAGGTCAGCCCGTAGGCTTCCAGCACCTGCCGCGCCGTCTGCTCGGTGCCCGAGCCGAGGTCCCCGATCACGACCCGCTTGCCCTTCAGGTCTGCGATGGAATTGATGCGGGCGTCCTTGCGGGCGACCACATGCAGCACCTCGGGGTAGAGGACCGCCATCGAGCGGATCTTGCTGTTGGCCTTGCCCTGGAAGGCTTGCAGGCCGGTGCCCCGGTAGGCGTAGTAGGCGACGTCGTTTTGCGTGACGGCGGCGTCGAGTTCCCCGGTGCCCAGCGCCGTCATGTTGAAGACGCTGCCGCCGGTCGAGCGGGCGTTGGCGCGGACGCCGGTGTTCGCGTCGGTGATCAGCTTCGCCATGCCGGTAGCGACCGGGAAATACACGCCGGTGGTGGCGCCCGACCCGATGGTCAGGAAGGTGGTGCCCTGCGCGGCGGCGAGGGCGGCGGTGCCGAGGACGGCGGCGGTCAGCAGTCGCTTGCGGTGCTTCATGGGGTCTCCTGTGGGGTCTGCGCTGCTGGAGGGCAGCCCGCTGTGAAAGGGGAATGTGCGGGCAGCTTATCTCAAATGGCGGCGCCTCCTGCGAATCCTCCTGGCGGGGCGAACACTAGACCGGGACGGGGGGACGGCGGTGGACGACCCTCTGGCTCCTTTCTGGCTCTCCGGGTGTGGACTCCGGGCACTCCCCCGGCCCGCCGTCCCCGCTACACTGCCCCCATGACCCAGCCCGCTTCCTCCCCCGAGCCGATCATCGTCGCGCAGGACGTGCACAAACATTTCGGCACCTTCCACGCCCTGCGCGGGGTCAGCGTGACCGTGCAGACCGGCGAGGTGGTCGTGGTGATCGGGCCGTCGGGCAGCGGCAAAAGCACTTTTATCCGCACGCTCAACGCGCTGGACCCCCACGACGGGGGCAACATCGTCGTGGACGGCATCCCCCTGCAAGGTGCACGCAACCTCGACGCGGTACGGCGCGAGGTCGGGATGGTGTTCCAGTCCTTCAACCTCTTTCCGCACCTCACCGTGCTGGACAACGTGACGCTGGCGCCCACCCGCGTGCGCCGGACGAGCAAGGCCGAGGCGCAGCAGCGTGCCCTGGACCTCCTGCGCCGGGTCGGGATCGAGGAGCAGGCCCACAAGTTTCCCGCCCAGCTTTCCGGCGGGCAGCAGCAGCGCGTTGCCATCGCCCGCGCCCTGGCGATGGACCCCCGCGTGATGCTCTTTGACGAGCCGACCTCGGCGCTCGACCCCGAGATGATTAAGGAAGTGCTCGACGTGATGAAGGAACTCGCCCGCTCGGGCATGACCATGCTCGTCGTAACCCACGAGATGGGTTTCGCCCGCGAGGTGGCCGACCGCATCCTCTTTTTCGACGCCGGGCAGATCGTGGAGGACACCACGCCGGAAGCCTTTTACACCAATCCCCAGCACGAGCGGGCGCGGGTGTTCCTGAGCAAGATTCTGGGGCATTAGGGGTCGCCAGTCGCCAGCAGCCAGTCGCCAGGGCCACCACGCTTTCTGGCGACTGGCTGCTGATGACTCCCCTACGCGTCCCGCCGCAGCCGCCCGCACGCCCACCATGCCACCGCGTACAGAACGGCGCTGAGCACGAAGACGGCCGGGTAGCCCGCCGCGTCCGCGAGCAGGCCGCCCGCAACCGGGGCGAAGAGGGCCGCGCCCACCAGCGTGTTGAGGGTGCCGATATAGCGGCTGCGCGACTCGGGCGGCGAGATGTTCAGCAGGTGGTTGGTGTGCCCGAGGTTGAAGCCTTGCAGGGCCACGCTGGAGAGCACGAACACCAGCAAGTACGCGAGGCTGGGCAGCCCCAGCGCCCCCACCGTGAGGGCCGTCAGCGGCGCGAGGCCCGCGCTGACGCTGGCGTAGCGGATGATGCGGCGCGACCCCTTGCGCTCGGCCACCCGGCGCCAGACCAGGTTGGAGAGGGGCGCGGCCCCGGTCAGCGCCATCACGAACGTCCCCAGAGTGGCCGCCGGGTAATTCAGGTCGCGCAGCGCGTAGACTGCGTAGAAGGGCTCGGCCATACTCGCCGCCGCCAGCAGCAGCCGCACCTGCAAGAAGGCCCGGAAATGGGCGTCCCCCAGTGTCTGTGGAATCGCCCGCAGCTCGTCCCGCAGGTTGCCGGGCGGGAGCGGCTCGTCCGGCGGCTCCTCCACCCGCCCGAAGACGCCGTAGCCCACCGTGAAGGCAACCGTCCCCAGCAAGAAGAGCAGCGCGTAGTTGTAGGGGAAGGCGAGGTCCGACCCCAGGATGCCGCGCACGGCCAGCCCCGCCCCGAAGGCGAGCAGCCCGCCCCACAGGTTGCGGGTGGCGAAAAAGCGCGGGCGGCGCTCGGAGGACACCGTCTTGCTGACGACCTCCAGAAAGGGGAGGCCTGCCACCCCCGACGCGAGCGCGTTCACCATCATCGCCAGCACGAACAGGGTCAGACACAGGGCGGGGCGGTCGGCCAGGGTCGCGGCGACCACCACCATCGCCAGGTAGGTCAGCAGCCGCACCAGCGCCGCCGAGCGGTAGACGGGCAGCTTGTATCGCAGGGGCCGCACCCGCGCGGCGACGAGGAGTTGCGGCAGCATCCACCCGCCCCCCGCGATGGCCGGAAGCAAGCCGATCACGAAATTGGGCGCTCCCAGCCGTGCCGCAAAACCCGCCACCACCACCGACACGCTCAGAAAGCCGTCGCCCACCGACACCAACCAGCCGTTAAGGATGCCGAGGCGTTCGTTGGGAGTCCAGGGAGCGCGGGAGGGGGGAGCGGCCGTCACCGGGGCATTATGGGGGAGCCCGCCCCGAACAGCGCTCCGCCAGATGGCTGAAGCCGGGGTGTCTGTCGTGGCGGCGGAAGCTCAGACCCCCGGCAGCCGGAGCACACCCTCCAGCGCCGCATACGCGTCGGGCCGGGCCAGGAAGACCAACTCGTCGTCGGCGGTCAGGCGCATCTGGGGGCGCGGCACCGTCACGGCGCCGCCCCGCACCACGCCCACAACCTCCACGCCGGGGGGCAGCGAGAGCACCGAGAGCCGGGCGCCCGCCCAACTGCGCGGCACCGGGCGGCGGTAAAGTTCCTGCTCGGACTCCAGCGGGGCCAGGCCTGTCTCCGGCTCTCCGGGCGGGGCGGCGTGCAGGGGCAGCAGGGGGGACGGAACGGCGGGAGCGCGGCGAATCGTGACCGGCCCCGCCCCCGGCAAGAGCACGGGCAGGGGTGCGGGGCTCTGTGCCCGCGAGCGCACCTGCGCGGGCAGCAGGCCCGTCTCGCCGCTGATGGCGTGGGCCAGCCCGGCGGTGACCAAGGCGGCGGGCAGCAGCGCGTCCCCACCCCAGGCCACCACCAGCAGTGCGGCGGCGAGGGGAGCGTTCAGCGTGACCGTCACGAAGGCGACGATGCCCACCAGCGCGGCCAGGCTGGGGTCGGCGCCCAGCACCGAGCCCAGCCCCACGCCCAGCAGTCCGCCCACCCCCACCGACGGCAGCACCCCACCCCCGAAGGCCAGCCGCGCCCCCAGCGCCAGCAGCAGCCAGCGCCACGCACCCTCACCCAACGCCGCCTCGTCGAGGAAGCCGGACAGGCCCACCTGTGCCCAGCCGGAGCCGTCGCCCAGCACGCCGGGGGTGCCCCACCACGCGATGGCTGCCGTGAGCAGCCCGAAGGCCCCACCCAGCGCCACCCGCCGGGAGCCCCGCGTCCAGGCGTCAGGGAAGACGCGGCAGATCAGCAGCGCCGCCCATCCCGCCAGCGTGACGGCCAGCGCTACCCCGACCAGCGGCCCCACCCCCGCCAGCGTGGGTACCCCCACCTCCGGCACGCTCAGCAGCGGCAGGAACCCGAAGGCCAATCCATACACCGCATACGCCGCAACCGAGGCGAGCACGCAGGGCATCAGCACCTCGAACTCGAACTCGAAGCGGCGGTAGAGCACCTCGGCCACGAGGACCGCTGCCGCCAGGGGCGCGTGCAGCACGGCTCCCAGGCCTGCCGCCGCCCCGGCCAGGGTCAGGCTGCGCGTCTCCACCGCGTCCAGCCGGGTGGCCCGCCCCAGCAGCCGCGCCCCCAGCCCGCCCAGCACGGTGTAGGGCGCGTCCCGGCCCACCAGCAGCCCCGCGCCGTGCCCCAGCAGCGTGGCAGCCAGCGTCCGCAGTTGCGTGGGCAGGGTGGGCGTGTCGCCCCGCGTATGGGCACCGCGCACGAGTTGGTTCAGGGGATCACCGTCCTCGCGCGGAATCAGCCAGACGTAGGCAGCCCCGATCAGCGGCAGCGCGAGCAGGCCCCAGGGCAGCGCCTCGCCAAAGGCCATCAGCAGGCCGCCCTCGCCGGGGGTGCCGGGGGGCGAGAAGCCGGTGAGCCAGGCGCCCAGTTCCAGCAAGCGTTCCAGCAGTAGCCGCAGCCCCACGCACAGCGCCCCCACCAGCCCGCCCAGCAGCACGCTCAGCACCACCAGCCGCCCGGTTTCCAGGCGGGTCAGGACGGCGCGGGGCAGGGGAGAACGCATCGCGCTGCATGGTAGTGCAGGGGACCGCGCTTAAGCGTTTGGACTTATGCCCGCCGCTTTACTTCAGCGCCAGCGTGAAGGCCGCCGCGTCCCGCCCCGGCAGGCTGAGGTGCAGCCACCCGCCGCTCACGCTGACCTTGGCGTCCTGCCCCGCGTACAGGCTGCGGGTCACGGCCTGGGTGCCTGTGCCCAGCCCCAGGGTAGTCAGGCGGATGGAGTACGTCTTGCGCTCGCGGCCCCCGTGCCAGGCGGCCAGGACGCGCTCACTGCCGCTCTGACGGGTCAGCAGCAGGAGGTCATCTTCCAGTCGGGCGGGCACGGGCAGCAGTTTCTGATCGCCCACGCTCAGTGCCCGGCTGGCCTTGCGGGCCGCGATCGCGCCCTGGGCGGCCCCGAACACCTCGCGCTCGGCGGCGGTCCACTCGTTCTCGAAGCGCATGGAGCGGCGGTTGTCGGGGTCGCCCGCGCCGCGCATGGCGATCTCGGTGCCCTGCCAGATCACCGGGACCCCTTTGAGGGTCATCAGCGCCCGCAGGCCGTAGCGGGTGCGGGCTTGCCCCTCGTCCTCGAACAGCGACCCCTGGGCAAAGCGCGGCACGTCGTGGTTGTCGAGGAACAGGGCCACCTCGCCGGGGCGTGGCAGCTCATCCTGCCGGGCCAGCACGTTCGCCACGTTCGTCAGGCTGCTGCTCCCCATCACGCTCTGGCGCATCGCCCCTTGCAGGCTGAAGAGAAAGAGGCTGTCGAAGCCCGCCTTCTGCCAGTCGGCCACCGTGCCCGTGTCGGCGTCGTACCACTCGCCCAGCGTCCATGTCCCGGCGGCGCGGTCGCGGGCCAGCAGGTCACGCAGGAATGGCCCCTCCACATGCTTGATCGCGTCGTAGCGGAAGGCGTCCACCCCCTGCCCCCGCCAGAAGTCGGCGTTCTCCAGCAGGAACTGCCGCACCTCCGGGTTGCTCTGGCGCAGGTCGGGCAGGCCGGACAGGGGGCAGTCCACGTCGCGGTTCTGGCTCGCCGCGCACTGCGCTTCCCCGTTGAACCACGCGGGCTGCTGGCGCACGGTCGGGGCCTCGTACCCGTAGTGGTTGATGACCTGATCGAGCACGACGCGCATTCCCGCCGCCTTCGCCGCCGCCGTGAATTTGCCGAAGTCGGCCAGGGTCCCGAAGTGGGGGTCCACGTCGCGGAAGTCGGCGGGCCAGTAGCCGTGGTAGGGGGCCGTGTCAAAGGAGTTGACCGTCTGCTGGCGGTAGACCGGCGTGAGCCACAGGGCCGTCGCGCCGAGCTTCTGGACATAGGGCAGCTTGGCGGTCAGGCCGGGCAGGTCGCCGCCGTGCCACGCGCGGAGGTTGGAGCGGTCCACGCCCGCGTTGTTGGTCTGGTCGCCGTCGAAAAAGCGGTCGGGCATGACCTGGTAGATGATCTGGCCCTCGAAAGTGGGGAGGGCGGGTGCAGTCTGGGCGGCGGCGGAGGCCAGCAGCAGGGCCGTGAGGGGGAGGAGGGGGCGCATGGGGGCAGGGTAACGTGTGGGGCCGCCTGGTTGGGTTGATGCTTTGGGGCAGGGCAGCTTGATTCGGTTTGCCCCCACCCCCAGCCCCTACCCCCAGAGGGGGCAGGGGAGCGGCGCTGCGCTAGGCAAAGGTCGTCCCTCCATCGTCCGGGCCCGCCTATCCCGTCCACGTGTCCCCCTCCACGCCATCCTGCCGCCCAAGGGAAAGGCCTCGGCGCGGACGCGCCGAACGGCTCGTCTGCCTGGAAAGTGGACTCGTTGGATGGGGACGTTGAGGGCGGCTGACACAGGGGAAAGATGGCTCTAGCAGCAGCAGGGGTTTACCCCTCACCCCGTGTTCCGCACCCCCGCCGCAATGCCCTGAAGGCTCAGCAGCAGCGGGCGCTCGAAGGTGGCCCCGCCCTCCGGCTCGGCCCGTGCGCGGCGCAACAACTCGGCCTGGATGCGGTGGATGGGGTCGATGTAGGGGTTTCGCAGGCGGATGCTCTCGCGCAGCCTCGGCTCGTTCGCCAGCAGCTCGGCGCCCACCGCCTCTTCGACCAGCCGCACCGTCTCCGCGTAGGCCTCTTTCAGCCGCGCGGCGAGCGGGCTGCCCCCGGTCAGCCGCAGGTATTCCTCGAAGATCAGGAGGTCCGTCTTGGCGAGGCTCATCTGCGCGTTGTCGAGCACCGAGCGGAAGAAGGGCCAGTCGGCGTACATGGTCCGGGCTAGCTCGGGGCCGATCTCGCGCAGGCCTTCAGCCAACCCGTACCAGCCGGGGAGGTTGGCGCGGTTTTGCGTCCAGCTCATGACCCAGGGAATCGCGCGGAGGTTTGAGAGGGTCGGTGCTCCGGGGCGCCGGACCGGGCGCGAGGCGATGTTCAGGCGCGAGATTTCGTGGATGGGGGTGACGGCCTCGAAGAAGGGGAGGAAGTCGGGGTCGTCCACGAGCGCCCGGTACGCGGCGGCGCTCGCCTCCGCCGCGCGGCCCAGCGCCCCGGTCCATTCGGCGGGCGGGTCGGCGGCGGGGCGGGCGGCGGCGAGGAGCATTCCGTAGAGGGCCTGTTCCAGATTGCGCCGCGCCAGCACGGGGTGGCTGTACTTGTCGGCCAGGGCCTCCCCCTGCTCGGTGAGCCGCAGCCCCGCGTCGATGGTCCCGGCGGGCTGTCCCAGGATCGCCCGCGACGCCGGGCCGCCCCCCCGCCCGATGGACGTGCCGCGCCCGTGGAAGAAGCGCCAGCGCACCCCCGCCCGGCGGCAGACCTCGCTGAGCTGCCGCTGCGCCTCGTGCAAGGCCCAGTTCGCCGCCAGGAATCCCGCGTCCTTGTTGGAGTCCGAGTAGCCCAGCATGATCTCCTGCACGTCGCTGCCCAGCACGGCCCGGTACTCGGGCAGGGCGAGCAGGTCGGAGACGATCTGCGGCGCCCCCTGCAGGTCGGCCAGCGTCTCGAAGAGGGGCACCGGCAGCACCCGCACCCCGACCTCCCGCGCCAGCAGCAGCGGCTCCAGCACGTCGCTGACGCTCTCGGCCATGCTGATGATGTAGCGGCCGAAGGCTCGGGGGCCGCTTGCCCGGATCGCCGCCTGAACCTCGCGCAGTGGGCCGACCGCCGTTTCCAGCTCGGGCGTGAGCGCCTCCCCGGCGGGCCACAGCGGGCGACGGGAGTGCAGTTCACGGGTCAGCACCTCCAGCCGCCCCTCCTCGGGCAGCGCCAGATAGTCGGCCTCTACCCCAGCGGCGGCCAGCAGCCGCGCGACCGCCGCCTCCGTCTGCCCGCTGTGCTCGCGGACATCCAGGCTCACGAGGTGGGTGCCGAAGACGCGGGCCACCGTCAGCAGGGGAGCGAGCAGCCGCTCGGCGCTGCGGCGCTGGCCCTGGGCGATCAGCCGTTCCCGCAGCGTCTCCAGCCGGGGCACGAGGTCAGGGGCGGTCCCACCCTGCACCTCCGCGTGCAGGGCCAGAATCTCGGTGCGGAAGGTGTCGCCGCTGTCCTCCAGCTCCTCCTGACTGAGGTCGGCGTAGGCGCGGCGCAGGGCGGGCAGCAGCAGCTCGCGTGCCCGCTCACGGTGTAGACCCAGGGCCTCGCGGGTGGCTTCCGGCGTCACGAAGGGATTGCCGTCGCGGTCGCCGCCCATCCACGAGGAAAAGGAGAGGGGTAGGCTCGCCGCCGTCTCCCGCCCGTACACCCGCTGAAAGGCCCTGGTGAGGTCGCGCTGCAACTCCGGCAAGGCCCGCGCGATGGAGCTGAGGTAGCTCAGCCCGCCCTTGACCTCGTCCTGCACAGTGGGCCGCAACCGCCGCAGTTCGGGGGTACCCCACAGCGCCTCGACATGCGCGGCGACCTCCTCCGGGGCGTCCTCGCCCTCCAGGTCCGGCAGGGCGCGGGCGATCTCGACGAGGTGGTGCCGCACCGTGCGCCGCCGCATCTCGGTGGGGTGGGCGGTGAAGGTCAGGCCGAGGTTCAGCCGCTCCAGCAGGGCTTCAGCCTCGTCTGCCGTGACCCCCTGGGCCTTCAGCTCGGTCAGTGCCCCCTCCAGGCTCTGGGGCCGCACCCCCCGCGTGCCCGACAGCACCCGCACCCGCTCGTACTCCTCGGCCAGATTGACAAGCTGGAAGTACCAGGTAAAGGCCCGCACGAGGTTGGCCGCCGTGCCCGCGTCCAGCCCTTCCAGCAGGGCGTGCAGGGCCGAGTCGTCACCCCCGGCCCGCACCTCGCGCACGAGGCGGCGCACCTCCTCCACCAGGTCGAAAAATTCCTCGCCTTCCTGTTCCTTCAGGATCTGCCCCAGCGTTCGGCCCAGCAGGTTCACGTCGTCATTCAGCGCCATGCTAGCCCTCCTCCACGTAACGGTAGCGCTCGGCGGAGAGGGCACGGTTGCTCTCCAGCTCCAGCCGCACCGCGTTGAGTTCGGCTGGGCCGCCTGCCACCGAGAAACGGTGAGGCCGCTCAGTCAGGAACTTCTGGATGGGTCCCTCGGGGTCGGCCCCGATGATGCTGCGGTGCGGCCCGGTAAAGCCCGCGTCGGTCTGAAAGGCGGTGCCGCCCGGCAGGATGCGGGTGTCGGCGGTGGGCACGTGGGTATGCGTGCCGATCACGGCGGCCACCCGCCCGTCCAGATGCCACGCGAGCGCCGCTTTCTCGCTCGTCGCCTCCGCGTGCAGGTCCACGAAGACGGTGCCGAGGTCGTCCCGCGCCAGCAGGTCGTCCATCGCCTGAAAGGGGTTGGCGACCGCCTCCATGAAGACGCGCCCCAGCAGATTCACGACCGTGAGCCGCTCGGTGCCCCCGCTCGCCGTCTTCACGTCGAAACTGCGCCAACCCACGCCCGGCGTGCCGGGGTCGGCGTAATTCAGGGGGCGGACGATCGGGAACTGCTGCTCGTCCAGCATCAGTGAAAACACGTCCTTGTGGTGCCAGGCGTGGTTGCCCAGCGTGATGCACCCCGCCCCTGCCGCCACGATCGCCGCCGCCGCCTCGCGGTGCAGGCCGAAGCCCCCGGCCGCGTTTTCGCCGTTCACGATGATGAAATCGAACTCGGGCCGCAACCCCGGCAGGTGCTGGCCCAGCAGCTTTCGCCCCGGCTGACCGTACACGTCCCCTACAAACAGCACACGCAACATGGCCCAACCTTAGAGGACGCGTGGCCTGGCGCCGTCCTCCCCGAAGGGACGATCACCTCTTCCTCACACCCGGACGTTTAACTTGCCTTCATGCTCATGCTCGCGCTGGCTTCCCCGACCTCTCCTGCGGTGCGCCCCGCCTGTCCCTGTGGGGTCCGGGATGACGGTGTGCGCCGGGGAGTGGGAGAGGTGCTGGCCCGCCTGGCCGAGTTGGGGGTGGAAACCGGGGCCGTCTGGGCGGCGGCGCACCGCCAGCCCGCCGCTCCGGAACTGGGCCTCGATGCCGCCGTAGAGTTACTGGCCTCGGTGCAGGGCGGAGGCCGGGGCCACGGACGACGGGTGGTGGCGCTGGCTGTCTCTCTGGCCGAGGCCGCTGGGCTCTCCGCCGAGCAGGTCCGGGCGGTGCGCTGGGGGGCAGCGCTGCACGACCTCGGCAAGGTGCGGGTGCCGCGTGAGGTGCTGGACAAGCCGGGGCCGCTGACCGGGGAGGAACGGGCGCTGGTGCAGGGCCACGCAGCGTGGGGCGCCGAACTGCTCGCGCCCCTGCCGCTCCCCGCTGCCTCAGTCGCCGCCGTGCGCCACCACCACGAACGCTGGGACGGGGGCGGCTATCCCCGTGGCCTGCGCTGCCGCCGCATCCCCCTCGCGGCCCGGATCGTCGCCATCGCGGACGTGTTCGACGCCCTGATCAGCGCCCGGCCCTACAAGCCTGCCTGGTGCGAGCGCGAGGCCGCCCGCGTGATTCTGCGGGGCGCGGGCAGTCAATTCGACCCCCGCCTCGCCCGCCTCTTCGTGCGCGAGGTGCTGGGCTTCCGCGACCTGTTGCCCTGAAGCGCACGGCGCAGGCGCGGCGCCGCGCCCCCGTTGCCACGTTATTTCATTTCAGGTAGGGCGCGAACCGCCTCAGCGTCCCCGCGTCCGGTTTCGCCGTGGCCCGCAGCAGCCGCTGGGCGCTGAAGGTCAGCAGCAGGTGCCCGCCCGTGCCTGCCTCCAGGGCGCTGCCATTCGCGCTCAGCCGGGCGGGACCGGCCAGCACGGTTTGCGCGGTGCGGCCATCGAAGGCGAGGGCGGCAGCGCTGAGCTGCGGGCTCTGGGCCTTGACGCTCCCGTGGGCGCTCACGAAGCCGGTCTTCACGTTCAGGACCATCCGCTCGGCGGTCAGGCCCTTCATGCGGGCGTCGCTGTAATTTGCCGTGCCCGTCGCGGTGACCACGCCGCCCTTCAGGTCATAGGTGAGGGTCGCGGCCCGCAGGGTGCCGCCCTGCTTGGTCGTCAGCGTGACCCCCTGGGCGCTGAGGCGCTCGCCGGGGTGCAGTTGCA
Source organism: Deinococcus terrestris (assembly GCF_009377345.1). Classification (NCBI taxonomy): domain Bacteria; kingdom Thermotogati; phylum Deinococcota; class Deinococci; order Deinococcales; family Deinococcaceae; genus Deinococcus; species Deinococcus terrestris. The sequence continues at coordinate 569,181 of NZ_WBSL01000001.1, forward strand.
GCCGCTCGGCGGTCAGGCGCACCCCGCCCTTGCTGTCGGTCACGGTGCCGCCCGAGGGAAACTCGGTCGCGCCCGTTTCGAGGTTGAGGTTCTGTGCCCCGCGCGGGGTCACGTTCAGTCCGCCGAAGGTAACGGCGCCCCCCGTGCCCAGCGTCAGGGCGGCGAGGAGGGGAAGGAGCAGGCGCTTCATCCCCTCACCCTAGCGGCCAGCCCCTGAGCCCGGTGAGCGGACGCGTCAGACGCGCTTCAGCCTGCCGGATTCTTCATCCTTTCTCAAAGAAAGGGGGATTACACTCGGAGGCAGTGAAGCGATTGATTCTCCTCGCGCCGCTGCTGCTTGCTCCCGGCGCCTCGGCGGCTCCCCGCGTGTGGGCGCACGACGGCTACACCCGCGCCGTTTTCGACCTGCCCCGCGTGACCACGGCGAGCAGCGCCGTGAAGGGCCAGACCGTGACGGTCAAGCTCGGCCTGAGCCTCCCAGCCGCCTCGGGCAAGCTCACGGTGACGGGCCTAAGTGCCTACAGCGTCAGCGGCAGCACGGTCACCCTCACCCTGACGCCGGGCTTCTCGGGGGCGCGGGTGGAGGTGCTGCCCGCTGGGGGAGGCCAGCCCGCACGGCTGGTGGTGGATGCCCTGCGGGCCTCGGCGGCAGTGACTCCGGCGCAGCCCGCTGCCACGCCGACACCCAAACCCGCTGCCGCCGTCACCCGCCCCGCGAGCACGGCGAAGGTCACGCGCCCCCGCGTGGTGCTGGACGCCGGGCACGGCGGGAACGACCCCGGCATGCAGAGCCGCTGGGTGAGGGAATCGTCGGTCAATCTGGACGTGGCCCTGCGGGTGCGCCGCGAGCTTCAGCAACATGGAGTGGACGTGGTGATGACCCGCGAGACCGACCGCCACCTCCACGCCAACAAGGCCACCGACCTCGACCTGCGTTCCAGGCTGGCGAAAAACGATGACACCGCCGCCTTTATCAGCATCCACGTGAACGCCTCGACCAATCCGGCCGCGCACGGGGTCGAAACCTACTACTTCGGGCAACCTATGCCGGGCCGCAGCCGCAGCCTCGCCATTCAGGAAAACGGCGGCGGCTCGGTGGGCCAGCAGCTCACCCAGCAGGCCACCAACAGCGCCCAGAGCCTGCTCGGCGACCTGCTCGTGCAGGCCAAGCTCGCCTTCTCGCGCCAGCTCGCCCAGAAGGTGCAGGCGAGTCTGGTCAAAGCAACGGGGGCCTTGAACCGGGGCGTCCTCACCGACGCCTTTTACGTCATCCGCAATCCCACCACGCCCGCCATCCTGATCGAGATCGGCTTCGGTTCCAATCCTGTCGAGGGCGCCAAGCTTTCCCAGGAGGCCTACCGCGAGCGCATCGCGGTGTCCATCGCGCGGGCGATTCTGGATTTTTTGAACACGAAGTAGCGCGTGATACCTGCCGCTACCGCCGCCCCTTGACCATCCAGGCGTGTTCGCCCACCCCCGCGGCCTGATTCGCGGCGCGGGCCATCACAAACAGCAGGTCGGAGACGCGGTTGAGGTAGATCTGCGCGTGCTCACCGATCTCCTCCTCATGGGCGAGGCGAATCACCTCGCGCTCGGCGCGGCGGGCGACCGTGCGGGCCACGTGCAGGGCGGCGGCGGCGGGCGTGCCCCCCGGATGCACGAAGCCGGTAAAGGGCGGGGCCTCCTCCTGATAGCGGTCGATCATCGCCTCCAGGTGGGCCACGTCCTGCGCGTCGATGCGGCTGAGTTTCTGGCCGTAAGGACTCTCCTGCCGGGTGGCGAGGTCGGCCCCGAGGTCGAACAGCGCGTTCTGGAGGTATTCCAGGTCGGGGTCCAGCGGCCCGGCCTCCAGCGCCCGCGCCAGTCCCACCGCCGAGTTGAGTTCGTCCACGGTGCCGTAGGCCTCGACCCGCACGTGCGCCTTGCTGACCCGGTCGGCGCCGTACAGCCCGGTGGAGCCGCCGTCGCCCGTCTTGGTGTAGAGCTTCATGGGGGACAGGATAGGGCGCGGGAGAGGTGACCCCCGGCCTGCGCCCGGCTCCCGCTGCCCGGTCTTACCCGGTCCGGCCCGTCCGCTCCGTCAGCTCGCGCACCCGCGCGGCCAGCTCGGGCGTGAGGTCGCCTTCCCCGAAGCGCCAGGTCCAGTTCTGCGGCCCGGTGGTGCCCGGCAGGTTCATGCGGGCCTCGGTGCCGAGGTTGAGCAGGTCTTGCAGCGGCACGACCGCGAGATTCGCCCGGCTGCCAAAGGCCAGCTCAGTGAGCTGCCACGCGAACGTCTCCTCGCGTGGATCGCTGCTGGTGTAGACCCGGAAGTTGTGCCGCTCCTGCTCGGCGGCGGCGGCCCACCACCCGCGCGAGGTGTCGTTGTCGTGGGTGCCGGTGTAGACGACCTGGTTTTCCCGCAGGTTGTGCGGCAGGAAGTCGTTTACCGAGAAGTCGCCGCCCCCGAAGGCGAATTGCAGCACCGCCATGCCCGGCAGCCCGAAGTCGTCGCGCAGCGCCTCCACGTCGGGGGTGATCACGCCGAGGTCCTCGGCGATGACGGGGAGGCTGCCCAGCGCCCCGCGCACCGCCTCCAGCATCTCGCGGCCCTGGGCGGGGACCCACTCGCCCTGAATCGCGGTTTCCGCCGGAAAGGGAATCTCCCACGAGGCCGCGAAGCCCCGGAAGTGGTCGATGCGAATCAGGTCGTACAGCTTCAGGCTGCCCTGAAAGCGGCGAATCCACCACGCGTAGCCTTCAGCGGCCATCGCGTCCCAGCGGTAGAGCGGATTGCCCCAGAGTTGCCCGGTCTCCGAGAAGTAGTCCGGCGGCACCCCCGCGACCACCGTGGGTTGCCCCCGGTCATCAAACTTGAAGCCGCCGCGCTCGGCCCATACGTCGCTGGAGTCGAGCGCCACGAAAATCGGGATGTCTCCGATCACCTGCACGCCCCTCGCGCGGGCGTACTCGCGCAGCGCCCCCCACTGCCGGAAGAACAGGAACTGCCCGAAGGCCACCCGCTCGGCGTCGGTCGCCAGCCGCTCGCGGGCCGCCGCCAGTGCCCCGGCCTCGCGGTCGCGCAGCTCAGGCGCCCACCCGGTCCAGGCCGCGCCGCCGTGCTCGGCCTTCAGCGCCATGAACAGGGCGTAGTCGTTCAGCCAGCCCGCTTCCTCCTGCTGAAAGGCGGCGAACTCAGCCCGCAGCCCCGGCACTTCCCCCGCCGCGAACCGGGCGTGGGCGCGGTCCAGCATCCGGTTGCGCCACACGTACTGGAGGCCGAAGTCCACCCGGCCAGGGTCGAAGGTAGGCTGGTCCGCGAAGTCGGCGTCCGCCAGTAGACCTTCTTCGCGCAGGGTGGCGAGGTCTACGAGATACGGATTTCCGGCAAAGGCGCTGAACGCCTGATACGGGCTGTCGCCGTAGCCGGTGGGACCCAGGGGCAACACCTGCCAGGACCGCTGCCCGGCTGCCGCGAGCCAGTCGATGAAGGCGCGGGCCGCTTGCCCCAGTTCCCCAATCCCGTGGGGACCGGGCAGGCTGGTGGGATGCAGCAGCACGCCGCTGGAACGTTGAAGAGTCATGGATGGAGCCTCCAGGGGTCGGGGGTGAAAACGGACTGGAAGTGATTCCAGTCTTGCGGGCCGCATTGTACCCATTCGTACCGGCTGGGGCGGCAGCAGGGGGCGGGAGCCGACGTTCAGCCCCCGCCCCCGTGACCTGCCGCTCAGCTGTAGGTGACTTCCAGGACCTCAAACTTGGCCGTGCCCTTGGGCAGCGGCACGGGCACCACGTCTCCCTCGCGGCGGCCCAGCAGCGCCTGACCGATGGGGCTGGCGTCGCTGATCTTGCCCTTCAGGACGTCGACCTCGTAGGTGCCCACGAGTTCGAACTGCCGCTCCTGGCCCTTCTCGTCGCGCACCCGCACGCGGGCGCCCAGGCCGATGCCGCCGGAGGAGTCCTCGGCCACGATCAGGGCGCGTTCGAGCTGGTCCTCAATCTCGACGATGCGCGATTCGTTCTCGCTCTGCTGCATGCGGGCCTCGTCGTAGGCGGCACTCTCGCGCAGGTCGCCGTCGGCGATGGCCGAGCCCATGTACTCGCTGATCTGCTCGCGCCGGGTGGTCTTGAGATGTTCGAGCGTCTCACGCAGCTTGTCGTAGCCGCGCTGGGTCATGGAAATGCGTTCTCTGGTCATAGCGGCCCAGTATAGGAAAAGCGGCGGGGGTGTGGGGCGCGGCTCTAGAACCCCGCTCCCGCCCGCGTCACCATCAAGCGGACCTCGTGCGGGCTGGTCGCCGCCGCGAGCGCCTCGTCCATGTGAATCAGCCCGTGCTGATAGAGCTGCACGAGGTGCTGGTCGAAGGTATGCATCCCCCGGATGTTGTCTTCCATCAGGGCACTCTTGATCAGCGGGGTCTTGTCCTCGTCCTTGATGTAGTCCTGAATCAGGGGGGTGTTGAGCAGGATTTCCGTGCCCACCACCCGCCCCGCCCCGTCGGCCCGCGAGAGCAGACGCTGGCTCACGATCCCGACGAGCGACTCCGCGAGCTGCACCCGCACCTGACCCCGCTCGTGCGGCGGAAAGAAGTCGATGATGCGGTTGACGCTGCGGATGGCGTCCTGGGTGTGGAGGGTGGAGAGCACGAGGTGCCCCGTCTGCGCCGCCGAGAGCGCGGCTTCTACCGTGTCCTTGTCGCGCATCTCGCCGATCATGATCACGTCGGGGTCCTGGCGCAGCGCGTACTTCAGCGCCGTGCGGAAGTCGCGCGTATCGGGGCCGATCTCGCGCTGCACCACGAGGCTCTTGCCGTGGCGGTGCAGGTACTCGATAGGGTCTTCGATGGTGATGATGTGCCGGGCGTGTGTGCGGTTGATGTGGTCGATCAGCGCCGCGAGCGTGGTGCTTTTGCCGCTGCCCGTCGGCCCGGTCACGAGGACGAGGCCACGCGGCATGTCGGCCAGCGAGCGCAGCACGTCGGCGGGCAGCCCCAGCGTGTCGAAGCTGGGGATATGTTCGTTCACCGTCCGCATCACGATGCCAATCACCCCGCGCTGCTTGAACACGTTGCAGCGGAAGCGGCCCAGCCCCGGCACGCTGTAGGCGAGGTCGATCTCCTGCCCGTAGCCCACGTCCTCCCACTGCTCCGGGGACAGGATGGCCTGCGCGAGCGCCGAGGTGTCGGCGGGCATCAGCACCTCCTCCCCGAAGGGAATCAGCCCCCCGTTCAGCCTTCCGACCGGGGGGCTGCCGACCTGAAGGTGAACGTCCGACGCCCGGCGGGAGACCATCTCGCGCAGCAGCTCGTCGAGGGTCAGCACGCGGGGGTCGCCTCCAGCTCGGGAAAGAGGGGCATGTTGTCGATCAGCCGGACGCCGAACAGCCGGGCGGCCACGAGCACGCGGGTCATGGAGTCATTCTCCACGGCGGGTCTTTCGCGCATGTCACCGTCCACGACCGCGAGGTAATCGACCGTGAGGTCCGGCTCCTCCGCCAGCACCGCCAGCCCCGATTGCCGCAGCGCCCCCGTGTCCCGCTCGCCCGAGGCCGCCGCCGCCTGCACCGCCCGCAGCGCCCGCGAGAGCACGCTGGCCCGCGCCCGCTGCTCCGGCGAGAGGTAGCTGTTGCGGCTGCTCAGGGCCAGCCCCGACGCCTCGCGCACGGTGGGTACGCCCACGATCTCGACGGGCACCGAGAGGTCGCGCACCATCCGCCGCACCACCGCGAGCTGCTGCCAGTCCTTTTCCCCGAAGTAGGCCCGGTCCGGCCCCACGAGGTTCAGCAGTTTGAGCACCACCGTCGCCACCCCGTCGAAGTGGCCGGGGCGCGACTCGCCCTCCAGTGGCCCGGCCACGCCCCCCACCCGCACGGTGGTCGCGTAGCCGGGGGGGTACATCGCCTCCGCCTCCGGGTGAAACAGCACGTCGGCCCCCGCCCCGCCTGCCAGCGCGAGGTCGCCCTCCAGATCACGGGGATAGCGCGACAGGTCCTCGCCCGGGCCGAACTGGGTGGGGTTCACGAACACGCTGACCACCACCATCTCGCACTCGGCGCGGGCACGGCGAATGAGTTCGGCGTGGCCCTCGTGCAGGTAGCCCATCGTGGGGACGAACCCCACCCGGCCCCGCCCGGCCAACGCTGAGCGCACCTCGGCGGGGTCGCGCAGCAGCGTGGGGGTCAATTGTCCAGCCCCAGGGCGCCCAGCACGAGGTCCAGCAGCCAGGAGATCACCGTCAAGATCAGCGCTCCCACGATGGCGGCTCCGAAGCCCGCCACGTTCAGCGCCGTCAGTCCCGCCACCAGCCATAGCACCACGCCGTTCACGACCAGGGTAAAGAGGCCCAGCGTCAGTACGTTGACGGGCAGGCTGAGCAGCAGCAGCACCGGGCGGATCAGCGCGTTCACGATGCCCAGCACCAGCGCAGCCAGGATGATGCTCACCACGTCCGCCCCCGGCGCGAAGCTGACCCCGCCGTACACCCGCGTCACGAGGTACAGCGCCAGCGCGTTGACCAGCAGCCGAATCAAGAAGCCCATGCCCGGAGCATAAACCGGACCTGGGCTGCGGGGGAGGGTGTGGGGGCAGGCGGTGGGAACGTCTCTGCCCGCGCCGGAGAGGCCGACCGGGACTGGGATCAGGCCAGCCGCACGATCCGCGCCTCATTTGAGCGCAGGTCTGCCCCTGCCTCCGGCCGATCCCCCAGGCTGCTCAGCAGCGTCTCGCCGGGGCCGACTTTCACTGCCCGCGCCTCCCCGCCAAAATTGAGCAGGACCGCCAGCCGTGCGCCCTCCAACGTGCGCTCGAAGGCGAACACGTCCGCGTGCCCGGTGTCCAGCGAGCGGTACTCGCCGCCCACCAGCGCCGGATGCTCGCGCCGTAGCCGGGTCAGCGCCCGGAAGTAGTGCAGGTCGCTCGCGGGGTCGGCCTCCTGCGCGGCGACGTTGACCTCGCGGAAGTTCTCCGCGACCGGCAGCCAGGGAGTCACCTCCTCCGGCGCGAAGCCCGCATTCGGCGAGGCGTCCCACTGCATCGGCGTGCGCTCGGGGTCGCGGCTGGCGCTGGGCACGTCGGGCTGCTGCAGGCCCGCCGGGTCCACCATCTGCTCGAAGGGGACGGGGACGTTCTCCATGCCGATCTCGTCGCCGTAGTAGACGGTGGGCGTGCCGCGCAGGGTGAGCAGCAGCGTCTGGGCGACGCGGTATTGATCGGCGCCCACCCGCGTCTTGAAACGGTGCTGGTCGTGGTTCCCCAGCACCCAGTTGGGCCACGAGTGCGCCTCCCGGCAGGCCGCGTCGTACCCGTCCACGAAGGCGCGAATCTCGCGGGCGTCCCAGGGCATCTGGATCAGGTGGAAGTTGAAGGGCAGGTGCGCGAGCGGTTCCTCCGGCGTGCCGCTGTAGCGCAGCAGCCGCTCGGTGGGGAGGTAGATCTCACCCACCATCATCCGGTCGCCAAACTCGTCGAGCACCTCGCGCATCCTCCGCACGTAGCGCAGGGTCTGGGGCTGGTCGTTGGTGTAGATGTGCAGCGTCTGCGCGTACTCGATCATGCCGGGGCGCCACTCGGGGTTGATCGGCTCGTCCAGAAAACGCTCGTCCTCGGCCAAGAGGTTCAGCACGTCCACCCGGAACCCGTCCACCCCCCGCCGCATCCAGAAGCGCAGCACCTCCAGCATGGCGGCCTGCACGTCAGGGTTACTCCAGTTGAGGTCCGGCTGCGAGGGCAGGAACTGGTGAAGGTAATACTGCCCGCTCGCTTCGTCCAGCGTCCACGCCGGGCCGCCGAAGTGCGACTTCCAGTTGTTCGGGGGGCCGCCGTCCGGGGCCGGGTCGCGCCAGACGTACCAATCGCGTTTTGCGCTTCCCCGCCCCGTCAGCGCCTCCCGGAACCACGCATGGTCGCTCGACGTGTGGTTGGGCACGTAGTCCAGCATGACCTTCAGGCCCAGGCGGTGCGCTTCCTCCACCAGCGCGTCGAAGTCTGAGAGCGTGCCGAACAGCGGGTCGATGTCGCAGTAGTCGGCCACGTCGTACCCGAAGTCGCGCATGGGCGACACGAAGATGGGGGAGAGCCACACCGCCTCCACCCCGAGCGAGGCGACATAGGGCAGCCGCCGGGTGATCCCGCGCAGGTCGCCCACCCCGTCGCCGGAATCGTCCTGAAAGGACCGGGGGTAGATCTGGTAGATGGTGCCGCGCTGCCACCACTTCAGTTCGCCGGGCTGCTGACTGGAGGAAGGCTGTGTCATGCTGCCCAGCGTAGTCCCGCCGGGGAGCCGGAACCTAGAGCCTCCGCTTATGCCCGTGCCGGGGGCAGGCGCGTGGACCGGCTGGGGGAGACGGGAACGATGCCGTTCTGCGAACGCTTTGCGCACAGGCGCACACCGGGCGGCCGCCCTTCCCCCGAGCCTCCAGCCCAGTGAACCGGCCTAACGGTGCGCCTCAATCACGATGGTGCCGCCCTGCAAGCGGGCCAGTTCTGCACCCTCGTTGCCCTCCAGCCGCTTCATGTTGCCCAGGCCGCCGCCTTCGGGGGCGCGGGCCACGGCGTCCCCGATGCGAATCTGCGCTGAGGCGATGGGCCGTGCCCACACGATGGCGCCCACGTTGCCGCCGTATCCGGCATGCACCACCCCTCGTAGCGCTCCCATCACGATCACGTCCCCGCCCGCGACGATCTCGGCGCCCGGATTCACGTCGCCCAGGATCACCACGCTGCCCCGGTACTCGCCCCGGAAGCCCGCGCGGACGCCGTGGGGCAAGATCACCGTTCGGGCGCTGCCCTCCTCCTCGCCCTCGGCGGTGGGGGCGGCCACGGTCACGCGGGGTGCCCGGACGCGGCCCGGCGTGCCCCCGGCCTCACGAATCGCGGCGAGCGCAGCTTCCAGGGCGGCGGGGTCAGCGTCTCCGGCCACCTCCAGGGTGACGTGGGCGGCGAGCAGTTCGGCGCGGGGGGCCAGGGCCTGCGCCACGGTCCCGGCGGTGTCGCCCGGTTCGAGAAGGAGGTTCATGCCGCCGAGCGTGCCGCGAAGCTTCATCGGCGCCCACTCTACTCGCCCGGATGCGGGAGCTTCACACTCGGCACATGGCGGGGCGGGCATGGTATAGAATGTGCCCCATGCTGATTTCGGAGGGCACCCTTGGTGCAGCTTGATCCCGGCGCGGTCGTCGAGGGCCGCGTCACGCGCGTGACCGATTTCGGGGCGTTTATCCAGTTCGAGAACGGTGAGACGGGCCTCGTCCACATCTCGCAGATTGCCCACTCCTTCGTCCGCAACATCCATGACCATGTCCGCGAGGGCGAGACGATCGAGGTCAAGGTGCTGGGCCGCGACGAGCGGGGCCGACTCGACCTCTCCATCAAGGAGCTGCTCGAAGAGCCCGAGGAGGTGCCGCGTCCCCGCGCCATCGGGCGCCAGAGCCCGCAGTTTGAGGCCAAGCTGCGGTCCTTCATGCGTGACGCCAAGGAGCGCACCACGAGCGGCGGTGGCGGCGGCAAGCGCGGCGCCACTCCCGGCAAGCGCAAGAAGTAAGCCCCCCGCCCTTTCATTCCCGTCTGGACACCCGCCCCGCCTCACCGCGTGCCGGGTGTTCTTCTTTGCCCACAGGAGGTGTCAAGGTGACCCAGGAGACGCAGGCAGACGTGATCGTGGTGGGCGCGGGCCTCGCCGGGCTGGTGGCCGCCGCTGAGATTGCCGACGCGGGACGGCGGGTGCTGCTGCTCGACCAGGAGGGCGAACAGAACCTCGGGGGGCAGGCCCACTGGTCCTTCGGGGGCCTCTTTCTGGTGGATTCGCCCGAGCAGCGGCGGCTGGGCATCCGCGACTCGCGCGAGCTGGCCTGGACCGACTGGCAGAACACGGCGGGCTTCGACCGCGCCGACGACCACTGGCCCAGGGCCTGGGCCGAGGCCTACGTGGACTTCGCGGCGGGCGAGAAGCGGAGCTGGCTGACGGACATGGGCCTGCGCTTCTTCCCGGCGGTGGGTTGGGCCGAGCGCGGGTTTCAGGGGGCGGGTGGCCCCGGCAACTCGGTGCCGCGCTTCCACATCACCTGGGGCACCGGGCCGGGCGTGCTGGAGCCCTTCGTGCGGCGGGTGCAGGAACACGCGGCGGCAGGACGTGTTCAGATGCGTTTCCGCCACCGCGTCCGTGGCCTGATTGAAGAGGGCGGCGCGGTTGTGGGCGTGTACGGCGACGTGCTGGAGGCCTCCGATGTAGGCCGGGGCGAGGCCAGTTCGCGCGTCGTCGTGGACGATTTCGCGCTGCGGGCGGGCGCGGTCGTCGTGACCTCGGGGGGGCTGGGGGGCAACCTCGCACGGGTGCGGCGCAACTGGCCTGCGGCGCGGATGGGACCGCCGCCCGCCTTCCTGCTCAGCGGGGTGCCCCAGCATGTGGACGGCGAGTTGCAGGCCCAGGTCGCCGCCCAGGGCGCCAGCCTGATTCACCCCGACCGCATGTGGCACTACACCGAGGGGCTGCGCAACTGGGACCCCATCTGGCCGCACCACGGCATCCGGGTGCTGCCGGGGCCGAGCAGCCTGTGGCTGGACCCGACCGGGCGGCGGCTGCCACACCCTCACTACCCCGGCGCGGACACGCTGGGCACGCTGTCGTACATCACGGGTCAGGGTTACCCTTACACCTGGTTCCTGCTCAACCGGGCGATCATCAAGAAGGAATTCGCCCTCTCCGGTTCCGAGCAGAACCCAGACCTGACGGGCCGCGACCTGCGGCGCACGCTGGGCCGGGTGGGGCGGGCGGTGCAGGCCCCCGTGCAAGCGTTCCTCGACCACGGCGAGGACTTCGTGACGGCCCCCGACCTGCCCGGCCTCATTGCGGGAATGAATCGCCTGACCGGAACGGACCTCGTGGACCTTGCCACCGTCGAGCGGGAGGTGCGGGAGCGGGACCTGCAAGTGCTCAACCGGGCGGGCAAAGACCCACAACTCGCGCTGGTGCGGGGAGCGCGGGCGCTCGTCGGTGAGCGGCTGATCCGGGTGGTGCCGCCCGCTCCACTCCTTGACCCCGCCCACAGCCCGCTGATCGCCGTTCGCATGAACATCCTGACCCGCAAGACGCTGGGCGGTCTGGAAACCGACCTCCAGGGCCGGGTGCTGCGGCCCGGCGGCGACCCCATCCCTGGCCTGTACGCGGCGGGCGAGGTCGCGGGCTTCGGCGGGGGCGGCATGCACGGCTACCGCTCGCTGGAGGGAACGTTCCTGGGAGGCTGCCTCTTTTCCGGGCAGGTGGCCGGGCGGGCGAGCGCGGGGGCGGTGTAGCGGCTGGCGGTGTAGGCTGGCCCATGCGTCCCCTGCTTCCCCTCGGCGGTGTGGCCCTCGCCCTCGTGCTGAGCGGCTGCGGCGAACCTGGCCTGGACCTCCGCACGCCCTCCGACGCCCGTGAGTACGTGCGGCTGTGCGCCCTGGGCCGACCGGACATCTATTGCAAGGCCATGCTTCCTACCTTGAGGGAGGTGCAGGGTCCGGTGAGCGTCATCCTCGGCGGAGGGACGGAGGGCCTGACCCGCTATCTGGCTGGGCGGGGCCTGACCGTGGCCGACTTTCAGCGCGACCCGGCCCTGCAAGCGGCATTTGCCCGCGCCAACATCTTCCCGGTGGGGCGGCTCAGCACGGGCACCCACCGAACACTGGACGGCAAGGCGCATGCGGTGAGGTGCTGGCCCGACATGGAGCCCCGCGCCGGGGAACCTCCCTACAGTGAGGACTGGTGCCAGATCGGCGAGTTCAGGGCCATCAACCGACTCCACCACTTCAAGGACGCGGTCGGCAGCATCTATAGCACCGTGCCTTCTGGGCCGGACGACTTTTCCTCCTTCTTCCCCTTCTAAAGTCGCCCTGGGCCGTTTTAACCCCCGCGTAACCGCCGGGCGGCAGACTCGTCCCATGAAGAAGAACCTCTCCCTGCTGGCCCTGACCGGGACGCTCGCGCTGGGCACCTTCGTGGGCTTCGAACTCTCCGAACGCACCAGCGCCCAGGTGACGGGGGCATTGCCCGCCACATCGGCGCCCGCAACTTCGGGCACCTCCACTACCAGCGACACTTCCGCCACCGCCGACGCCTCCCGCGCCCGCACCCAGTCCGAGACGAACACCGTACAGGTGGTCAAGGCCCGGCAGGACGGCGTGGTCTATGTCGAGGTCACGGACCGGGGCGGCGACAGCAGCCCGCAGGCGCAGCTCCGGCGAGACATGCAGGAACGCTTCGGTTTCGAGCTGCCCCAGCAGGGCCCCCAGGAGAGCGCGGGCAGCGGCTTTTTCGTGAACGCGCAGGGCGACATCCTGACGAACAACCACGTCGTGGAGGGCGCCGACGAGATCACCATCCGCCTGCACGGCAGCAACCAGTCGTATACGGCGAAGGTGGTGGGCCGCGCCCCCGACTTCGACCTCGCGCTGATCCGCGCCGAGGGCCTGCCGCGTGAGGCCATCCGGCCGATCCCGCTGGGGCAGGTCGAGGGGCTGGAGGTGGGCCTCAAGGCCATCGCGCTGGGCGCCCCCTTCGGGCTGGAATTCAGCGTGTCGGAGGGCATCATCTCCAGCCTGGAACGCACCGTGCCCGTGGGGGCCAAGGGCGTCGAGCAGAATGTGATCCAGACCGACGCGGCGATCAACCCCGGCAACTCGGGCGGGCCGCTGCTCGACTCGGCGGGGCAGGTCATCGGCGTGAACACCCAGATTCTGACCGGGGGCATCGGCCAGAGCGCGGGCGTGGGCTTCGCGGTCCCGGTGGACACCGTGCGCCGCCTTCTCCCGCAGCTTCAGCGCGGCGGCGAGGTCCAGACGCCCACCCTGGGCCTGGGCTTCCGGGACGTGACGAGTTTCACGGCCGAGGAGCGGCAGCAGGCGGGCCTGCCTGATCAGGGCGCGGTCGTCCTTCAGGTTTACCCCGGCAGCCCCGCCGAGCGGGCCGGACTGCGCGGCAGCACCGCCTCCACCGGGCAGGGGAACGAACCCGTGCAGGGCGGCGACGTGATCGTCGCGGTGGACGGTCAGCCGCTGGAAGACGCCTCCGACCTGCCCCGCGCGGTGATTGGCAAGCAGATCGGGGACACCCTGCGCCTCACCGTGCAGCGGGATGGGCAGCAGCGCGAGGTGACGGTGCCGCTGCAAGCCTTCGCCCTGCCCGAGAGCGGGGAATAACTGCAATCAGGGAGGGGGCCGGGGTGTCTGTTGCCCCGGCCCCCCTCCCTTGCCGCCCTCACTCCACCGGGAACTCCTCGTCCAGCGCGGCCAGCAGCGCCTGCGGATCGTCGTGGAGGGGGTCGTGCCCCTCCACCCCCGGATGGCCCCCGCAGCGCAGCAAAATACAGGGCACCCCGGCCTTGCGTGCCGCTTCCGCGTCGTAGGGGGTGTCGCCGACCATCAACGCGGCCCCGGCGGGCAGGGCCAGGGTGTGCAGCCCGGCCTTCACGAGGTCCGGGTCGGGCTTGCTGTTCTCCACGTCGCTGCTGCTGACGCGCTCCAGCTTCAGGTCGTCCAGCCCGATCTGCCGCAGCAGCGCGTCCACGATCTCGGCCTCGCCGCTGGTCGCCAGGACCACCCGCAGGCCGCGTGCCCGCAGTCCCTCGATCAGGGCGCGGGCACCGGGGGTGGAGCGCAGGTTGGAAATCAGGGTCCGGAAGTGCCGGACCCAGCCGTCCGTCAGGCGCTGGCCCTGCTCGCTCTCGGCATCCAGCCCGGTCAGCTCGGGCACCAGCTTGTCGCCGCCCATGCCGATCAGGGGAAAGACCTCCTCTGGGGTCTTTTCGAACCCCTCGTCGGCCAGCGCCGCTGACCACGCGCGAGCGTGCGCCAGATTGGAGTCGGCCAGGGTGCCGTCCACGTCGAGGAGAACGCCGCGCAGGCGTTCCGGGCTCAGCAGGTCACGTTGGGTCATCGCGCCAGCGTAGGGGCCAGGGGGGATGGGCCGCCTTGAGCGCCTCTTGAGCGACGTGGCCCGGCCTGCTGCTCTGGACCGCTGCTGTTTGTACAGGCTGGCAATTTCAGGATACCCCGCGTCTGGAACGGGCTCCGGCCGCTGCATAAGGCGGCCTGTCCGGGGGGACTGTCAAGCCGAGCCTGTCATCTTCCGGAGCGGCAGGGAGTCCTAGGAAGTGGTGGCACGCCCTCAGAACGCAAAAAAAGCCCCCCGAGACGAAGGGCTTGAGGGGGTGGGGACATGCTGGCTTTAAAATTGACATTCTCAGCCTAATTCGCCAAGTGTGTCTGTCGAGACGCCCCGGACATGTTACCTCCCGGGGCGACGAACACGGTGTTTTCTGGCTGCATAAAGGTGGATGTCATAGGCCTTGTGAAGCTGAGTTTGTCACAAGTTCTGACGGTTATGCAGCCGCCGCAGGCCTGCCCCTCAACACCCGCGCAGCACTACGCGTCAACTCAGAAACGCCCGGCGGGTCACCTCCACCTAAGCGACACGAACAGCCGACCGCTGTAAGGCACACGTCATAGATGAAGAACTACGCTCAAAACCTGAACCAGACTCTCATCTGGTAGCTCCGTCACGGGCATCACCGCGTGCTCTGAGATGGACTGAGGAGACCCGATGTTCAAGCGTTCCCCCCTGCTGCTGCTCTCCCTTCCCCTCCTGCTCGCCGCCTGTGGTGGCACCCAGAAAGCGCCCCAGAACCCCGGTGGGGAACTGGTGTCTCTCCAGATCGGGCTCGGTTCGGCCTCGACTTCAGCCGGGCTGATCTCCACCCAGGGCCTGCCCACCGGCGGCTTCGTCCCGGCCAGCGCCTTTGTCAAGGTCAAGGTGCGCAGCGAAGGGGGCGATCTAGTTACCTTCAACAAGGGCGTCTACGCGCCTAAGGGAGACGGCGACCAGTTCCTGACCCTGAACGTCACCAACAACTTCGGCCAGACCGTCCTGCTGCCCAAGGGCAAGTACACCTTCGAGAGCATCGTCAAGGACGGGCAGAGCGACCAGGCGACCCAGGGCACCCTGCTTGCCTATGGCCCCGCCAGGCTCACCGATGTGAACGCGCAGAGTGGTTCGGTGCGCCTGACCGTGCACGCGGTGATGAACCCCGCCGCCGCGGCCCTGCGCTTTGCGATGCCCACCGACGTGCTGTACACCGGCGACGTGTCGAGCCTGCGCCTGCAGGTGCCGACCCATACCGTCGGCGGCAAGAGCTTCGCCGTGCCCACGACTGACTACTCAGTGGGGGCCTACGTCGCCTCGCGCGGCAGCATCATCGAGCGCACCGCCAGCAAGCTGGGCGTCTCGTTCGCGGCCACCGGCAGCGCCGAAGATCCCAGCGTGCGCGTCTCGGTGCCGGTGACCGGCTGGGTCCAGACCGGGCCCGAGCGCGCCGAACAGACCACCTCCCCGGTGGAGTTCATGCACACCGTGAGCGCGAACGCGGTCACCCTCGACACCGAAGCGCCCCTGGCCAGCATCACCACCCAGAAGGTGGCGGCGGGCACCGTGGTTACGGTGAGCGGCACCGCGAGCGACCCCGGTGGGCGCCTGACCGAGGCCCGGCTGTACGACGGCACCACCCTGGTGGCCAGCAGCGCCGTGAACGAGCAGGGGAACGGAGTCGCAGCCCTGACCTTCGAGCCGGGCACCGACCGCTGGCAGGCGGGCTGGCAAAGCCCGGCGAGCGGCAGCGCCCGACTGACCCTGGTCGTCAACGACGACGCGGGCAACGAAACCAGCGCCGAGCAGGAGATCACGGTGGAGGGAGGCGCGACTGGCGGGACCATGCCGCTGACCCCGGTGGCAGACCCCGCGGCCTTGCGCTACGTGATGACCCCCGGCGAGACGAAGGTCTTCGTCTTCGACGTGCCTGAGGGCACCAACCCCTCCTTCGCCCAGATGATGATTGTCGACAGCCGCGACTGGACGGACTCTAGGGCGTGCAGGCCGGATCCCATGGAGCCCGGCATGGGGGGGGGAGAACGCCTGATAAAGGTGACCATCACCGACGCGCTCACTGGCGAGCCCGTGACCCCGACGATCGACTCGCCGTGCATGACTGGTCTCTCCTACACACGCACCGCCTGGGGATACATAGGCAGCCTCGACGCCCTGAAGGATCTGAAGTTCACCGTCACCAACCTGTCCGGCGCGTCCCTGGAGATCAACCCCAACTTCGACGTCGGCAACTGAAGCCCGGTGGGCTGGGCCTGAGCTCACGCCCCAACACCCATGGCCCTGGCGCACAGTCAGGGCCCTTCCCTTTGCCTCTTAATCTTCCCCCTGTGTCAGATGCAACATGGGGCAGGAGGTCCCCATGACCGGGAACCAAGTAGGCGTGTAGGGCCGCCAGCGAGACGTGCTGCATACCATCGCTGGCCTCGAGAACGTGGGCGAGCTGATCACCACCGCCCGCATCGCCGCCGAGCTCAGCCTGCCCCGCCAGAACATCCGGGGCTACCTCCTCGCCCTGCGTGAGCACGGCCTGGTCCACTGCCCCCACCGAGCGCCACACCACCCCCATCCGCCTCACCGACGCCGGGTGGCAGGAGCGCGGCGTGGCACGCGTCCACGGGGCAGCTAGCCTCGTGCTGGCCGAGGTTGAGCGCTCTTGGAGTTATAGGGACAACCCATCTTTATATGGCTTCTTTGCTGTGCTGAACAGGGTTTTTCGAAAGAGCCGGGCCATACGTGTAAAGCTAAGCATGTCCCTGTATCGGTTTATGCAGCCCTACGGGGTAAGCTGGCCGAAACGCATAAGGGCGTATGCACCTTCTACGACAACGAAAAAGCCCCCAGGGAGGGGACTTTATGCAGCAGGGACAAATTGACCTTTATAAGGACAAACTCGTTTTAACTTGTCAGTGTCACTGGCTGAGCTGACCGATGATCGAGAACATCGGCAGAAACATCCCCGCCACGATGGTGCCCACAATGGCCCCCAGAAAAACGATCATCAACGGTTCGATGGCGGCGGTCAGGCTCTCGACAGCCTCGTCCACCTCGCGGTCGTAGAAGTCGCCCACCTTGCCCAGCATGGAATCCAGGGCGCCGGTCTCCTCACCGATCGACACCATGCTGACGACCATCGGTGGGAAGACCTTGCTCGTCGCCAGGCTCGCGCTCATCGGCTCGCCCACCATCACGACGTTCTTGGCGTTCTCGATGGTCTCTTCCACGATGGCGTTATTGGCGGTGCCCTTGGTAATTTCCAGGCTCTCGATGATGTTCACGCCGCTGCTGATCAGGAGGCCGAAGGTGCGGGCGAAGGACGCGATGGCGCTCTTTTGCAGCAGGTTGCCGAACACCGGCAGCCGCAGCTTGATGTCGTCGATGGTGTGGCGGCCCTTGGGTGTCTTGTAGATGTAGCGGTACGCCACCACGATCACGGCGATTCCCAGGAAAATCAGCGGCCCCGAACTTTTCAGAAAGTCCGACACCGCCATCAGCATTCGGGTGATGAAGGGCAGCGGCGCGTTGAGCTGCGCCAGAATCCCCGCGAACTGCGGCACGATGGTGGTCAACAGGAAGTACGTGATGCCCAGCGCAAAGACCAGCACCATGACCGGGTAGGTCATCGCGCTCTTGATCTTGCCGCGCAGGGCGAGTTCCTTTTCCTGGAAGGCCGCGATGCGCTCCAGAATGGCGTCCAGCGTGCCGCTTGTCTCGCCCGCCCGCACGAGGTTGACATACAGGCGGTTAAAGACCTTGGGGTGCTTGACGATGGCCTCGCTGAGCGGCGTGCCGCCCTCTACGTCGGTGCGAATGCTCGCCACGATGCCCTGAAAGGTCTTGTGCTCGATCTGCTTTTGCAGGATGGCGAGTGACTGCACCAGCGGCACGCCCGCGTTGATCAGCGTGGCGAGCTGCTTGGAAAAGACTGCCACCTGCTTGAGGCCAGGGGGGCGGTCGCTCAGGCCCGGAATCTTGACGTCGGCGTTGAGGCCTGTCTTGGGGGGCTTGATCTCGACGATAAAGACGTTCTTGGCCCGCAGGGCGTCGCGGACCTGCCGCTCGGTCTCGGCCTCCATCTGGGACTTCAGGACCTTCCCGGAGCGGTCCCGGACGCGGTATTCGTAGACCGGCATGGCGGTGACTATAGTGGCGGGGGTCTTGCGTTCCCCTTACAACGGGCGCGGGCGCCCGGCCCTGAACCTCCCATGAACACACCCTTACCCAGCGGGGTCGTCCCCCAGATCACTCAGGCCGCCGCCGTCCTTACCGGGGGCGGCGTGGTCGGCTACCCCTCCGAGACGGTCTGGGGCCTCGCCGCGCACCCGGCCTCCCCCCAGGGGCTGACCGCCCTCTTCACCCTCAAGGGCCGCGACCCCGCCAAGCCCGTGCAGGTATCGTGCCTGGACGCGGCCCGCGCCCGTCCCCTGACCCGGACACCGGAGGTCGTGGACGCCCTCGCCGGACTGTGGCCGGGGCCGCTGACGCTGGTGCTGCCCGCCTCGGACGCCTGCCCGCCCCCCCTTGCCCCCGGCGGCTGGGTGGGGCTGCGGGTGCCCGACCATCCGGTCGCCTCGGCACTGCTCGCCGCCTGCGGGGGCCTGCTCGCCACGACCAGTCTCAACCCCGCCGGACTCCCCGCCGCCCGCACCCACGCCGAAGCGGAGGGCTACGGCCTGGGCATTTTTCTTCTGCCCGACGGCGGTGTGCCCGCGCGGGGCGAGGCGAGCACGGTGGTGCGGGTGGGGCCGGAGGGCGGGCTGAAGGTGCTGCGTGAGGGAGCGCTCCCGGTGGCCGAGGTGAGGGCGCGGTTGGAAGGCCGCCGCCCGTGACCCCGACCCCCGAGCAACTCGTCGGCGCGGCCCTGCTCGCCTCCGGACGCCCGGTGACCCGGCGCGAGGTGGCCGAACTGCTCGGCCTGCCCGAGGAAGCCGCCGCCCGGCTGCTGGACGCCTTCGCCGCCCGGCTGCGGGAGGCGGGGTTGGGCTTTGAAGTGGAGGCCGTCGCGGGGGGCTACCGCCTGGTGGTGCCCCCGGCCCTCTCGGCCCACCTCGCGCCGCTGCTGGCCCCGCCGCCGCTGCCCGCGCTGAGTGCCGCCGCGCTGGAGGTTCTGGCGATCATCGCCTACCGCCAGCCTGTCACCCGCGCCGAGATCGAGGCGATGCGCGGCGGCAGCGCGGGCACCGTGGTCACCTTGCAGGAACGCGAACTCGTGAAGGTGGTGGGCCGCTCGGACGCGGTGGGCCAGCCCCTGCTGTACGGCACCACCGACCGCTTTCTGCTGGAATTCGGCCTGACCGGGCTGGAGGAGTTGCCCCCGCTGGAGGGCGCCGAGTTCGCCGGGCTGCTGCGGGGGTAGGGGAGGGGTCAGCGGTCGGTGCCCGGTGAAGGCCGACCGCCCAAGGCTGATACCTTCTGTCCCATGCCCGCCCACCTGCCCACCGCCACCGACCTCGCCCGCGCCGTTCAGTCCGGTGACACCACCCCGCAGACCCTGTTGGAGGAAGCCCGCGCCCGCATCGAGGCGGCCCGCGACCTCAACGCGGTCGTCAGCCTGAACGTGGGGGCGGATGAGACGGCGGCGCAGGTGGCCGGGCGGGTGGCGGCGGGGGAGACATTGCCGCTCGCGGGGGTGCCGCTGGTCCTCAAGGACAACCTCAATGCTCGGGGCACGCCGACGACCTGCGGCAGCCGCATTCTGGCGAACTATGTCTCGCCCTACGACGCGACGGTGGTGGAGCGGCTGACGGCGGCGGGGGCCGTGATCGTCGGCAAGGCGAACATGGACGAGTTCGCCATGGGGTCCAGCACCGAGACGAGCGCCTGCGGCCCTACCCTCAACCCCTGGGACCGCTCGCGGGTGCCCGGCGGCAGCAGCGGCGGCAGCGCGGCGGCGGTGGCGGCGGGCCTCGTCCCGGTCAGTCTGGGAAGCGATACGGGCGGCTCGGTGCGGCAGCCTGCCGCGCTGACGGGCGTATACGGCCTCAAGCCCACCTACGGACGGGTCAGCCGCTACGGGCTGGTGGCCTACGCGAGCAGCCTGGATCAGATCGGCCCCTTCGCGCGGTCGGCGGCCGACCTCGCGCTCGTCATGAACGTGATCGCCGGGCACGACCCCCGCGACGCGACCAGCCTGGACGCGCCCCCGGCCTTCCGCACGGGCACCCCAGACGAACTCCGAGGCCTGCGGGTTGGCGTGATCCGTGAGAGCCTGGAGGGAAACACGGCGGGGGTGGAGGCAGCCTTAGACGGCATGCTCGCCGCCCTGCGCGGGGCCGGGGCCGAGGTGCGCGAGGTCAGCCTGCCCCACCTGCGGCACGCCATCGCCACCTATTACCTGATCGCCATGCCGGAGGCGAGCAGCAACCTCGCCCGCTATGACGGCATGGTCTACGGCGAGCGCGTCCCCGCCGGGGACGTGACCGGCAGCATGACGGCGACCCGCGAGCGCGGCTTCGGGGACGAGGTCAAGCGGCGCATCCTGATCGGCACCTATGCGCTGTCCAGCGGTTACTACGACGCCTACTACAGCCGGGCGATGCGGGTGCGCCGATTGATCGCCGACGACTTCGCGCGGGCGTTTGGCGACTTCGACTTGCTCGTCTCACCCACCAGCCCTTTCCCGGCGTTCCGGTTGGGCGAAAAGACCCAGGATTCCCTCAGCATGTACGCCGCCGACGTGGATACGGTGGCGGTCAACCTCGCCGGGCTGCCCGCGCTGAGCGTGCCCGCCGGATTCGAGACGGTGGACGGGGTGCGCCTGCCCGTCGGTGTGCAGTTCATCGCGCCTGCGCTGGCCGACGAGCGGCTGACGGCGCTGGCGGGCGCGTTAGAGGCGATGGGTGCGGTTCGGGTGGAAGTGGCGCCGGGCTATGCCGACTGATCCTGTCACCTCTCTGGAAGAGACCCTGGACCTCATCGAACAGGAAGCGTTGAACGCGGCGGAGGTGGATTGGACGCGGGTAAGGGCAGAGTGCCGTGCCCTGGCTGCGTCGGCACAGACGCCTGCCGACACCTACCCGGCCCTGCGGCACGCGCTGAGTGCCCTGAACGACCACCACAGCCATCTGCGCCTGCCCGACGCGGGCACCACCCACCGGGGGCTGCTGGGGGTGTACTACACGCGGGGAGTGGTGGCTTTCGTCTTTCCGGGAAGCCCGGCAGCTCTGTCGGATATTCGGCCCGGCGACCGAATCCAGCGTGTGCAGGGCAAGCCTGTGGGGGATGGGGTGAACGACGGCCTGCCGCCCAACCTCGTGGTGACCCTGGAAGTTGAGCGGGCTGGGAAGAGGCGCGTTCTGGCGCTCACGCGGACAGAGGTCCCCGTCGTGCCGCCGGAACCACAGGGTCACTTGGCTGCGCCGGGTGTGGGCCTGGTAACCCTGCCTGACTGCGATCTGGAGGGCCTGCTCGCGGACGGCACCCCATACGAGGAGCGGGTGCGGGGGCTGCTGCTGGACCTCGCCGCGCAGGGGGCAAACCGCTGGGTCGTGGACCTGCGGCGCAACCTCGGCGGCAACATGTGGCCCATGCTGGCCGGAATCGGGCCACTCACGGGCGAGGGGGAACTCGGAGCCTTCGTGGGCCGTGCGGAGCGCTGGTCCTGGCGCTATGAGGGGGGCGCGGCTCTGGTGGGCGAGGAGGTGATGCGGCGTGTGAATGGTCCGGTGCTGCCTGCCCTGTCGGGCGACCGGCCAGTGGCCGTCCTGACTTCGCCCCTCACGGCCAGTAGCGGTGAGATTCTGGCCCTGTCGTTCGTGGGGCGGCAGGGGACCCGGCTGTTTGGCGAGCCCACGCGCGGACTGACGACCTCCAATGCCCTCTACGACCTTCCTGGCGGCGCGGCCCTGCTTCTCACGACCGCCCAAGATGCCGACCGCACCGGCCAGGTGTATACCGGACCCATTCAGCCGAGCGTGACGCTCCTGACTGATTGGGCCGAGTTCCAGACGCCGCAGGACCCTGTGCTGAACGCTGCTCTGGCATGGTTGGCCGACTCCTGACCCCTCACGCCCACGCCCGCACCACCCGCAGCCGTTCGCCGTCGCCGTCCACCACGGCCACCAGCGACCCTTCCAGCGTGACCACATGCCGTCCCTGAGCAGGATGCGCCGGGCGCTTGCCCTGCCGCAGCTCGCGGGCGAGGCGCTCGTCGGCCTCAAGGGTGGGGAAGTCCAGCACGGCGAGGTCGGGCAAGCCTTCCGCGTCTGCCAGTCCGTCCATGTCTACCGCGTCCGCGAGGTCGTAACGGCCCACCCGCGTCCGCACCAGCCCGGCGAGGTGGGCGGGCACCCCCAGCGCCGCCCCCACGTCCCGTGCCAGCGAGCGCAGGTAGGTGCCGCTGCCCACGCGGGCACGGACGAGCAGGGTGGGAAAGTCGCCCAATGCGGGCGGGGGGGTGAAACTCCGCCCTGCCAGGTCCGGGGTCCACCCCTCCGCGCCCCGCGAAAAGGTCCGGGGGGCCTCGTTTACAGAGGAATAAAGGCCGAGCAACTCCAGCGCCTGAATCTCCACCGGACGCGCCTTCAACTCCAGCTCGCCCCCCGCCCGCGCTACCGCGTAGGCCCGCTGGCCGCCCACCTGAATGGCGGAATATTGCGGCGGCACCTGAAGCTGCGGCCCCAGGAATCCGTCCAGCACCTCGCGCACGCGGGTTTCGTCAGGCGGGGACACTTCGGTCTGCTCGGTGATGGGTCCCTCGGCGTCCAGCGTCGGTGTGCCCGCGCCGAGCGAAATCCAGGCGAGGTAGTCCTTGGAGTCGTGCTCCATGAACTGCACCAGTTTGGTGGAGTCGTCCACGCACAGCACCAGCACGCCGGTCGCCAGCGGGTCCAGCGTCCCGGTGTGGCCCACCCGCCGGGTGCCACGGGCACGGCGGGCGCGGTTCACCACGTCGTGAGAGGTCAGGCCGAGCGGTTTGTCCACGGCGATCACGGGCATAGGTCAGGCAGCGTAGCAGGGCCGGGAGTCAGGTGGCGGTGGCAGTGGCAGTGGCATACTCCGCCGAATGCCGCCCGCTTCCCTCTTCACCGTGCTGCGAACCCGACCCCTCTTCCGGCGGCTGTGGCTGGGCGCGATGGTCTCGGGCCTGGGCGACACGCTGAGCTGGCTCGCGCTGACGTGGTACGTGCTGGAGCGCACAGGCGGCGGCACGGCGGTGGGCGGCCTGCTGCTGTGCTTTGCCCTCCCCGCGGTGGTCACCGCTCCCCTCTGGGGCCGGGCGATGGACCGCTTTCAGCCCCGCCCCCTGATGCTGGCTGACAACGTGGCCCGCGCCGCCCTGGTCGCCTTGATTCCGCTGCTGGACGCGCTGGGAGGGCTGGAGCTGTGGCCCGTCTTCCTCGTTGCTGCCTTGATGGGGGCGCTGGCCCCCGCCACCCAGATCGGGGTGCGCCTCTACGTCCCCGCCCTGCTCCCCGACCACGAGCTGGAGGGAGGCAACGCCGCCTACGGCCTGACCACCCAGCTTCCCACCGTGTTCGGTCCGGCGCTCGCGGGCCTGCTTGTCGGGGCGTGGGGAGCGCCGAGGGCGCTTGGGCTGGACGCGCTGACCTTCCTGGCGATGGCGTGGGCACTGCTCGCGCTGCCCCTGCTGCCGCGTAGAAAGCGAGCCGCCGGAGAGGAGAGAACGCCCACGGGTGGGGGGTGGCCCCCCGCCGTCCTCGCGGTGCTGGGGCTGACCACCCTGTTCTATTTCGGGTATGGCCCACTGGAGGCCGCGCTGCCCGTCTTTGCCCGTGAGACGCTGGGGACGGGAGCGCAGGGTTACGGGGTGCTGTGGTCGGCGCTGGGGGTGGGAACCCTGGGGGGCACGCTGCTGGTGGGGGTGCTCGCGCGGAGCCTGCCCACACGCTTGGTGCTGGTCGGGATCATGGCGCTGTGGGGGCTGTGTATCGCCGCGCTGCCGCTGGTGCCGGGTTTTGGGACGGTGATGGCGATCATGTTCGTGGGCGGCGTGGTGTGGGGACCTTACACGGCGTTGGAAACCACCCTGCTGCACCGCAGCGTGCCCGCCGAGCGGCAGGGACGGCTGTTCGGCCTGCGGACCATGCTGCTGGGTCCCGCCGCGCCGCTGGGCACCGCGCTGGGCGGCCTGCTGCTGCTGGGGGTGGATGCGGGCGGGGTGATCGCCCTCTCCGGACTGGCCTGCGTGCTGGGGGCGTTGGTTGCCCTGCCGTGGTTGCGGCGCGGCACTCCACCGGAGGAGTCCGCTCCACTCGCCCCGCCTTGAGAACGGCCGAGCGAGTGGCCCCAGGCCCGGCGGCTACACTGCGGGACGTGTTGCGTGCTGCCCTGTGGCTGACCTCGCTGGTGTTCGTGCCGGTGGGCCTGTTTCTGTATTTCCTGCCGCCCGAGGTCGCCACGCTGCTGACCGTCTCGCCGCTGTGGCTGGCCCGCGTGAGCGGCGGGCTGGTGCTGGCCTGGGGCCTGCTGCTGCTCGCGGCCAGCAACCGGCCGGACGCGCTGGGGGCCGGGGCGCTCGCGGGGGGCAACCTCCTGCTCGTGGCGGCCCTGGTGCCCGCCGTGCTGAGGTTGGGTGACACGCTGCCCCCCGCCGTGCGCGGCGCGATGCTGGGGGCAGCGGCGCTGCTGACCGTGCTGGCGGTGATGGGCCTGCTGGCCTGGCCTTCCGCCAGCTCCCGGAGGGGCGCGTGACGGGCGGTGGCAGCGGTGCCCCCGAGCGCCTGCACAAGCGCCTCGCTCGGGCCGGAATCGCCTCGCGCCGCGCGGCGGAGGCCCTGATTGTGGCCGGGCGCATCACGGTGAACGGGGAAGCGGCCACGCTCGGCCGCACCGTGACCCCCACCGATGAAATCCGGGTGGACGGGCGGCTGATCGACGTGACAGCGGCGCCTGCGGTCACCTACGTCCTGCACAAGCCCGCCGGGTACGTCACCTCCGCCCGCGACGAGTACGGACGCCGCACCGTGCTGGACGCCATGCCCCCGGTGCCCGGCCTGCACCCGGTCGGGCGCCTGGACCGCGACTCGGAAGGACTGCTGCTGCTTACCACCGACGGCGACCTCACCCTGCGCCTGACCCATCCCCGCTACGGCCACGAGAAGGTCTACCGGGCCTGGACGGCTGGGGACGGTGACCCCACTCCATCTGAACTCGCCCGGCTGGAACGCGGCCTCCCGCTGGAGGACGGCCTCGCCCAGGCTCTCAGCGCCCGCCCCGCTCCCGGCGGTGCCCTCGTCACCCTGGGGGAGGGCCGCAACCGCCAGGTGCGCCGGATGTTGGAGGAGATCGGCCACCCGGTGGTCCGGCTCCTGCGCCTGCGAATGGGCGGCCTGTGGCTGGGCGACCTCGGCCCCGGCGAGTACCGTGAACTGGACAGCCGAGAATTGCACCACCTCCTGCATCCCGCTGAGGTGCCGCGCCGGGTCTGGGAGCGGCAGGAGGCAGAGACGCTGGAGCGCTGGGGATAGTCGTGTCGTCGGTGTCCTGCCTGTTGTGAAGCGGCCGGGGCTGGGGGCTGCCTGCCCCCTCCACATTCCCCCGTCCACCCGCCCTGCTACACTCCGGAACGCGGGGAGGCTCACGGCCGCGCCCTTGCTCAGAGCAGGGGTGAGGAAAGTCCGGGCACCGCAGGGCAGGATGCCAGCTAACGGCTGGTCGGCGAGTCAAGCGCCCCTCCGAGCGCCACGGCGGGGGGGAGGCGGCGAAGCCGAAGGACAGTGCCACAGAAACCAGACCGCCATCTCCAGACAGCCCCGGCGCGGGCGGGGATGGTCAGGGTGAAACGGTGCGGTAAGAGCGCACCAGGCCTCCGGGAGACCGGAAGCGCTGGTAAACCCCATCCGGTGCAAGACCCGACAGCGCGGGAGGAACGGCCCGTTCCGATGATCGCCAGGATGGTCGCTTGAGGCGCACGGCGACGTGCGTCCCAGAGAGATGGCCGTGCCCCACCCCCGGGTGGGAGACAGAACCCGGCTTACCGCCTCCCCGCTCCACCCCAGGCCCGCCGTTTCCCATCCGGGGCGGCGGGTCTGCCTATGCCTTCCGCGCTTGCCACGCCGCGACGAGTAGCCCAGCAATCATCAAGACGCCGCCGATGGGTGTGATCGCCCCCAGCCAGCGCGGCCCGGTCAGGACCAGCAGGTACAGACTCCCGCTGAAGATCACTGTCCCCGCCAGCAGCAGCGGCGCCCACGCCCCCCGCCGTCCGCCCGCCCCCAGCGCGAGCAGGGCCAGCGCCGCGTACATCTGGTAGCGCACGCCCGTTTCAAAGGTGGCGAGGTCCGCCGCCCTTAGCATCCCACGCAGGCTATGCGCCCCGAAGGCCCCCAGGCCTACCCCTAGGGCGGCGAGCAGGGTTCCAGCCACGGTCGGATTCAGTCTCATGCCCCGGAGGGTAGGGCGTGGTGGGCGGCAGAGGGGAGAGGCAGGTGCCCCAGCGGGGCGGGTGGGAAAAGAGGGAGTGCAGACCCACGAATCGGGGAGAGAGTGGGAATCGGTGGTAAAGCGTGGGGGGGGCTGTTACACTCCCGGTAGCAGCCTACAGTCGCGTCTGGTACGCCGCTGCACGGCTGCGCGTCGTGCGCCCCTGGCCGGAGCCTCCGGTGGGAGGTGCGTGGGAAGAGAGAAACGTTGCCGTTTGGAGAGTACCCCTACACCATCGACGACAAGGGCCGCCTGGTTATGCCTCCGGCTTTTCGGGACTTCGTGGAAGACGGGATGATCCTCACGCGCGGCATGGAAGGCTGCCTCTACGTCTTTCCGCTGGCAAGCTGGCGGCGGGTCGAGGAGCAACTGGAAGGCCTGCCCATCACAGACGCGGCCTCCCGCGCCTTCGTGCGGTTTTTCTATTCCGGTGCCAGCAAGGCGCGGCTGGACAACCAGAGCCGCGTCTCGGTGCCGCTGGCCCTGCGGAGTTTCGCAGGGTTAGGCAGCGACGTGATCGTGGCGGGTGCTCCCGGACGTCTGGAACTGTGGACCCCGGCCCGCTGGGAAGCGGCCATCGTGGCCGTGCAGCAGGACCCGCCCAACCCTGACCTTCTCGCCCATTTCGTGGCGTAACTGACATGACAACCCTGCCCCCTGACGACCTCACCCCCCTCACCCTCTCTCACATCCCGGTTCTGGCAGCCGAAGTTATAGAAGCCCTTGCCCCCGCTCCCGGCCGGGTCATCGTGGACGGCACCCTGGGCGGCGCCGGCCACACCAGGCTGCTGCTGGAAGCGGGCGCCTCCGTGATCGGCATTGACCAAGATCCCTATGCCCTGAACCGCGCCCGCGAGGCGGCCTTGCCCGGCCTGACGGTCGTGGAGGGCAATTACCGCGACCTGCCCGAACTACTGTCCAGCCTCGGCGTCCCGCAGGTCGACGGCGTGCTGCTCGATATCGGCGTGAGCAGCTTTCAGCTCGACGACAGTGGGCGCGGCTTTTCGTACCACACCGACGCTCCGCTCGACATGCGCATGAGCCAGTCGGGTCTCTCCGCCGCCGACGTGGTGAACACGCTGCCCGAGGAAGAACTTGCCGCGATCATCTACGAGTACGGCGAGGACCGTCACTCCCGCCGGATCGCCCGCGCCATCGTGCAGGCCCGCGAGAAGGCGCCTATCGAGACGACGGTGGCCCTCGCGGACCTCGTCAAGCGGGCCTATCCCGGCTTCTCGCGGGGCATCCATCCGGCCCGGCGCACCTTCCAGGCGCTGCGCGTCCACGTCAACGACGAACTCGGGGCCTTGCGCGACGGCCTGGCCGCCGCCGAGGCCGTGCTCGCGCCGGAGGGCCGCCTCGCCGTGATCTCCTTCCACTCGCTGGAAGACCGGATCGTCAAGCGCTTCTTGCGGGGGTCGGCGGGCCTCGAACCCCTCACCAAGCGTCCGGTCGAGGCGTCCGAGGAGGAGCAGATCCGCAACCCCCGCGCCCGCAGCGCCAAGCTCCGCGCGGCCCGCAAGCTCGGCCCCGACGAGGCGGCGGGCCGGGAGGTGGGCCGGTGACCGTCTGGAGACGTCTGCCCGACCTCTCGCGGCTGGACGTGAGCGTCGCCACCTGGCGGGCGCGGGCGGTGCGTTACCTCGCCATCTACCTCGCGCTCGCGCTGCTGCTGGTGGGGGCGCGGGCGCTGACCCAGGACGTGCGCCCCACCCTGCGGGCCGCGCAGGACCGTGAGGCGGCGCTCACCACCGAACGCGACGAATTGGAGTTGCGGGTGCAGACCCTGACCGGCTCGGCACGGGTGCGCGATTGGGCCTTCGCCAACGGGATGCGCCGCTTCGCCGGATCGACCACGACGACCGGGCGCTTCGGGGCCGTGCCGCTCCCAGACCCCCTGATTCCCCGGACCACGCTGGAGGTGCAGACCGAATGGAAGTGAAGATCCAGAAGCGTTCGCGCTGGATGCAACTGATCGCGCTGGCGCTGTTCATGACCCTGGTGTGGGCCTACGCGCAGCTCGAGTGGGGCGTGCCGCAGGGGGTCAAGCGTTCGGTGGTGCAGTCGCGCGGCACCATCGTGGCCCGCGACGGCACCGTGCTGGCCCGCAGCGTGGACGGCGAGCGGGTCTACCCCCAGGGCACCCTCGCCGGGCAGGTGCTGGGCATGATGGGCGCGACCGAGGGCCTGGAAGGCCTGGAAGCCGCCTACAACCGCAGCCTGGAGGCCGGTCAGCCTCTGCGCCTGACCCTCGACCCCGCCACTCAATCGGCCGCCGAGGCCGCCCTCGCCCGCTACGTCCCCGAGCACGAGGCGCAGTACGGCTCGGTGGTGGCCCTTGAAACACGCACTGGGCGCATTCTCGCCGCCGCGAGCTACCCGCCCTTCGATCCCAACAAGTGGCGGGTCTACTCGCCCGAGACCCGGCGCAACCGTCCCTTGCTGGACGTGTATGAGCCCGGCTCAACCATCAAGGCATTGGTGGTCGCGGCGGCACTGAACGAGGGCCTGACCACCCCCAACACGACCTATGACACGCCCATGCGCCGCTACGTGGGCGAGCGCTGGGGCAGCACCATCGGGGACAGCGTGGACCACCCGGCGCGGCTGACCACCCGCCAGATCCTGCGCTACAGCAGTAACGTGGGCATGAGCCACATCGTCGAGGAGTTTGAGCCGGAGCGGATGCGCAATTACCTCAGCGCTTACGGCTTCGGGGATTACGCCGAGCTGCCCACGGTCACCAGCAGCACCGGGCGCCTGCAACCCCTGGACAACTGGAACGATCTGGTGCGGGCCACCAACGCCTTCGGGCAGGGCATGAGCGGCACCACCTTGCAACTCGCCGCTGCCTACAACGTGCTCGCCAACGACGGCCGCTACGTGGCCCCCCGCCTCGTGGAGGGCGAGCCCGCCGGAGAGCGCCGCGACGTGCTGCGCCCGGCGACGGCCCGCACCATCCGCACCATCCTCAAGGAGGTCGTCAAGGAAGCCATCCCCACCCAGGCGGGCCTCAAGGGCTACGACCTGATGGGCAAGACGGGCACCTCGCAGGTGTCGCTGGGAGCACAGGGCTACTCCAGCAGCCTCTACGACTCGACCTTCGCCGGGATCGTCTCCTACCCCGCCGACACTCCCCGCGTCACCATCGCTGTGATGGCGCACGGGGCCAAGCGTGGGCACCACGGCTCGCAGCTTGCCGCGCCGATCTACCGCGACATCGCCTCCGACATCCTCTCCCGCTGGGGCGCCGCACCTACCCCCCCGCCTCCCGAGAAGGATGAAGAGGCCAAACCCTGAGCCTTTTCTGAGCTTTTGCAGCGCCCTTTCCGCCCAAGCGCCCGCCCACCGTAAGGTGGGTTCCTTTGCGCACTCAACGGAGTGAAAGGGGTTCCACGTTTGCCCCGTTCCTCCCTCCCTTCACCAGCAAGAATTCCCAGTGAAGGAGCAAAAACCCTGCAGCCTTCATGAGAAAATAGATGAGAGCATTAGAAGTTGACTCATCCTTGAAATACCGTTCCAGACAATCTATCTCGGGGAATTTCCGCTCCTTCAGACGCAGCAACCCTCTCTTAAATGAGAGAGAATCCTGTCAGCTCACAGAAGATTCCCATTCCTGGTCTTTAGGCTCAGCCCTGAAGAAAGCCCTTTCGCGGCTTGCCCTCTTCCAGAAATCATCCGGCCGCGCTGTACGTGCGGCCGCAGGAGAATGCATGCTGAAATCTGTTCGTTCGCTGCCGACGGCCCTGCTGGCCGCCCTCGCCACCGCCGCCGCGACCCCGGTGTTGCCTGCTCCAGCCCTGGCCGCGCAAGCTGTGCGCGAAGCCCTCGCGCCGGACGTTGCTCCGGCGGCCGTCGCGGCGCCGGTTGCCCGTCCCCAGCCCAGCCCGGTTCAGCCGACCGCTGCCCAGGCCGCCCAGACCCGTGCTCAGGCCATCGAGCGGGCGCAGACGGTGCTGGCGCAGGCGGCTCCCAAGGGCCGCAGCGTGGTCGCGCGGGCCACTGCCTACAACAGCCTCGCCGCGCAGACCGACTCCACACCGTTCATCACGGCGACGGGGACCCGCACCCGCCCCGGCGTGGTGGCGCTCAGCCGCGACCTGCTGCGCGTCTTTCCCTACGGCAGCCGGGTCACCATCGAGGATCTCAGCGGCAAATACAACCACCTGCTGAGGGGCCGGGTCTTCTACGTCGAGGACACCATGGCCGCCCGCAAGACCAACAGCATCGACATCTGGATGGCGACCCGCAGCCAGGCCATCCAGTTCGGGGCGCGGCAGGTCCGCATCACCGCTGTTCGCTGACCCCACCGGCTTCCCAGGGCGCGGCCGTCTTTCCAGAGACGCCGCGCCCTTCCGCTGTGCGGGAGCCACAGGAGCGGAGCTGCTATCGTCCCCAGACGTGAACCGGCCTGTCGCCCGCCCCTCCCTTGCGCCCCCCCCCGCATGAGCCGCGCCCCGAACCTGGCTTGGACGATCGCGCGGGCACACCTCACGCGGCGGCGCACCCAGAACGTCCTGACGGTCCTGGGTATCGCGGTGGGCGTGATGGTCCTGATCGCGGCCCTGAGCCTGACCAATGGGTTTACCCGTGCCCTGGTAGACGCGACCCTGCGGGCCAGCCCCCACCTCAGCCTGAACGCCTACGCGTCTTCGGGCCGCGACGCGGCGCTGGAAGCCGAGTTGCGCTCGGACCCCCGCGTGGCCGCCTGGGTGCCTTTCGTGGGCGACAAGGGGCTGCTGACCCGCCCCGCCGGGGAGGGCCGTGCGGCGGGAGTGGATTTCACCACCCTCTTCGGTGTGACCTCGGCGGCGGCCGAGGTGCTGGGGCTGCGGCCCGAGGAGGCGAGGCTGCTGCGCGGCCTGGGGCAAGGCGAGATCCTGCTGGGCGAGGCCCTGGCCCGCAGTGTGGGCGCCTTTCCGGGGGACGAGGTCCGGCTCCTGAACAGCACCCAGCGCCGGGCGTCGTTGCGGGTGGTGGGCGTGTTCAGCACCGGCAACTTTCTGATCGACTCGGGCTACGCCTTCACCAGCCTGGGGACCCTCCAGACCCTCCAGGGTACCGACAACATCACCGGCTACCAGCTCCGGCTGCGTGACCCCGCCCTCGCCCGCGAGGTGGGGCAGGACCTGACCCGGCTGCGGCCCTACGCCCCGTTGCCCTGGCAGGACCTCTACGGCACGCTGCTCGACCAACTTGCCCTGCAAAAGCGGGTGATCGCCTTCGTGGTCTTTCTCATCGTGATCGTGGCGGCCTTCGGCATTGCCAACGTGCTGACCCTGGCCGTCTTCGAAAAGACCCAGGAGATCGCCATCCTGCGGGCCATCGGGGCCACGCGGGGGCTGATCACGCGGGTTTTCCTGATTGAGGGAGCGGTGCTGGGGCTGGGCGGCCTCTTGCTGGGCAACCTGCTGGGGCTGGGCATCAGCCTGTATTTCACCGTGCGGCCCTTTCAGTTGCCGGGCGACCTCTATTTCATCACCGCGCTGCCGGTAGAGGTGCGCTGGACCGACCTGCTGTGGGTCAATGGGGTGGGCCTGGGCACCACCCTGCTCGCGGCCCTGATTCCGGCGCGGCGGGCGGCGGGCGTGGAGCCGGCCCGCATCATCCGCTGAGGGAAGAAGGCCAGCCGCAGCCTGATCCATTCTGAAAAGGTAGTTCCAGCTGCTCGGGCGCAAGCTGACCGTAGGCTGAAGCACCATTAAGTTTCGGGACGTGCCCGCTCATGGCCCGTCATGGAGGCCCCCGTAGCCTGCGTCTCGGAGGTACACCCATGAAGAAGCTCCTGATGATTCCCGCCGCGATGCTGGTCGGCACTGCGGCCGCGGCCCCCAAGATCAGCGCCCAGAGCATCATCGTCAACCCCACGCAGCCTGCACTGTCGGTCAGCGTGCGCGTAAACAAGGACACCAGCGGCAACGCCAACCCCACCTACCGCGTGGGCGAGAACATCTCCATCTCGACCAGCGTCAACCGCGACGCCTACGTCTACCTGTTCAACGTGGACGCCAACGGCGAGGTCACCCAGATTCTCCCCAACCGTCTGGGCGGCGACAACTTCGTCAAGGCGAACACCACCGTGACCTTTCCCCGTGCAGGCGCGAACTTCACCTTTACCGTCGGGGAAGACCTCGGCCTGAACAAGGTGCTGGCCCTCGCCAGCCTGACGCAGCTCAACCTCGATCAGCTCAGCACCTTCCGCAGCCAGCAGGACCAGTTCGCCACCGTGAACGCCCGCGGCCAGAACCAGCTCGCGCAGGCCCTGAGCATCGTGGTCAACCCCATTCCGCAAAACAGCTGGGTCACCGACACAGCCTTCTTCTCGGTCGTCGGCCAGACGCCCGTGCAGACGGGTAGCTTGTTCGTGGGCACCAATGTCGCCAACGCGACCGTGACCCTGAACGGCCAGCGCCTCGGCAGCGCCAACACCACCTTCAGCAACCTCCGTCCCGGCACCTACCCGGTGCGCGTGCAGGCCCCCGGCTTCCGGGACTACACCACCACCATCACGGTGCGTGCGGGCGTGACCACCAACCTGAACGTGGAATTCGCCCAGGCCGTGACCCCGGCTCCCGTGGTGAGCAACCAGTTCACACTCTCGATCCGCAGCAACGTGGCGAACGCCCGCGTGTTCGTGGACGGGCGCGAGGTGGGCACCATCCAGAACGGCGTCCTGAGCGTGTCCGTGCCGCGTGGCAGCCACGAGGTCGTGCTGATCGCCCCCGGCTACCGCACCTTCGTGAACACCTACAACGTCACCCGCAACAGCCAGATCACCATCACCCCCGCCCGCTGAGGCGCGAGGGACCAGCCCAGACCCCCACCCGCTGCGGTGGGGGTTTTGGTGTGCCGCCTATCCGGCTGCCGGTCCCTCGCCCAGCAGGTCGTGCAGCACCCGCGCGGTCATGCCCCAGATGTCGTGGCCGCGCCAGGGATAGCGGTAGAGGAGCACTGGCTCGCCGCCCGGCAGGGTGCGCGTCTCGCGGACGAGGGGGGCGGCCCGCAGCTCGCCCAGCGTGGGCAGCAGCAGCTCGGCGACCTCCGCGCTGAGGGTCAGCCTGGGCTCGGCTGGGAGGCGGGCCAGGATGGGGGTGACGTGGAAGCCGACCGGGGTGAACACGTCGTCGAGTTCGCCCAGCACAGTCACGTCAGCGGGGGAGAGGCCCACCTCCTCTTCCGCCTCGCGCAGGGCGGCCTGGATGGGCGTCTCGCCGGGGTCGAGGCTGCCGCCCGGAAAGCTGATCTGCCCCCGGTGGGTGGGTAGGTCCACCGAGCGCACCGTGAGGAGCACGCGGGGGTCGGGTTCGCGGGTCAGCCCGACCAGCACGGCGGCGCGGCGGAAGTCGGGCAGGTGCAAAGAGGCGCGGGTGCGCTGGCCCACCCAGAGCGCCCACGGGTCCTCCAGCACGGCATCGAGGGGATCGGGGGTGTCCGTCATCCCTCCTCCGGGTCGGGCAGGGCCAGCAGCCGGGCCTGGGTGTGCTCGCGCAGCGCGACCTCCGCGTCCACGCCCAGCGAGCGTGCCCAGGCGACTGTGGCGGCCAGCACCTCGGCCACCCCCCCGGCGGAGTCGGGCGCCCGGTCCAGGGCCGCCTGCACGCCCGCCCGGTCCCCCTTCGCGTCTCCAGCCAGTTTCTGCGCCCCCGTCTCGCGGGCCAGTGCCCCCAGCGCGGCGGGAACCTGATCGGCAGGGCGGCGGGGACGCCCCCCGCGCTCGGCAGCCTTGATCGCCTGCCAGTTGGCGATGACCTCATCCGCGTCTTCGACCTGCACGTCCCCGAAGACGTGCGGATGCCGCCGCACCAGCTTGTCCACGATGCCGCGCTCTACGTCCGCGTAGTCGAAGGTTCCTGCTTCCTGGGCGATCACCGAATGAAAGGCGACTTGCAGCAGCACGTCCCCCAGCTCGGCGGCGAGGGCCTGTGGACCCTCCGAGACGGCGTCCACGGCCTCGGCGGCCTCCTCCAGCAGGTACGGCCGCAGGGACGCGTGGGTCTGCTCGCGGTCCCAGGGACAGCCGTCCGGGGCACGCAACCGGCGCAGGGTGGTCAGCAGCTCTTGCATGGGGGCCATGCTAGGGCGAATCGCCCGCCGGGTTCTGTCGCCTGCGTTGGACCGTTCGGCGTTCTCCGGGGAACGTGACGGCGGCCCCCTCACTCCCGGTTCACCGTCGGTCAGGTGCGGCGTGCTGCACTGGGCGGGATGAAGAAAGTGTGCCTGCTCCTGGCCCTCATCCCGCTGGCCCTGTTTTGCGCCCCGGCGGGTGCTCAGGCCGCGACCTCCTGGAACGCCCGGACCCTCTCGACCGCCCGCTACGCGATTCTGGCCCCCCAGATTCAGGGCAACCCGAATCTGCTGAGCGCGGAGCAGCGGGCCGGAATCCTGGCCGCGATGGGCCGCGACTCGGCCGGGGCGATCAAGCGCCGCTATCCGGGGGCGACCATCGTCGCGGACCCGAATACGCCCGGTGTGATCAAGGTCAGCCCGGTCCTCGTGGCGCCCGGTGCGCTGGTGCCGTGGGCCAAGCTGACCGCCCGGCTGGACTTCGACCTCCCGGCGGGGCGGCGGGTGACCGTGCAGGACCAGTTCGGGCTGCTGACCCTCTGGCAGCACCAGCACGACGCGGCCAATTTCCTGTACGACCAGCTCGTGCAGCGCCTGCCCTGACCCTGGCGGGTGCTGGAGAGGTCAGGCACGGCGTCCCCTGCCTGACCTCGGCGAACGGATGAACGCAGGCGGCCTCCCCGTTCCTACGCCGGGAGGCCGCCTGCTGTAGAGGGCGCTACACGAACGCGCTGAACCCTGTGATCGCCCGGCCCACCACCAGCGTGTTGATCTCGTTGGTCCCCTCGTAGGAGTAGATCGCTTCCGTATCCGCGAAGTGCTTGGCGACGCCGTTTTGCAGCAGGATGCCGTTGCCGCCGAAGGTCTCGCGGGCCAGCGCGACCGTCTCGCGGCAGCGGGCCGCCGTGACCACCTTGGCGAGCGAGGCGTGCTCGTCCCCCATCTCGCCCGCGTCGGCCATGTCCGAGAGCCGCAGCACGAGGGCCAGCATGCTCGTCACGTTGCCCAGCATGTGGACGAGGTGGTTCTGGATCAGCTGGAACTCCCCGATGCGCTTGCCGAACTGCTCGCGGGTCTGCGCGTAGCCCAGCGCCAGCTCGTAAGCGCCCAGCGCACAGCCCACGCCCTGCCACGCCACGCCTGCCCGCGTGAGCCGCAGCACCTCGGCGGTCGTGCGCCAGCCGCGCGTGGCTTGCAGGCGGTCGGCCTCGGGCACCCGGCAGTCCTCCAGGAAGACGTGCCCGTTTTCCACGATCCGCAGGGCCGTCTTGCCCTCGATCTTCTCGACCCGGTAGCCCGCCGTCCCCGCCCGCACGATGAAGCCGCGAACCTCGTTCGTGTCCTCGTCCCGCGCCCACACTACCGTGAAGTCGCTGAAGGGCGAGTTACCGATCCAGTACTTCTCGCCGTTCAACACCCAACTGTCCCCGTCGCGGCGGCAGGTGGTCCGCATCCCCTGGCTAACCTGCGAGCCACCTTCCGGCTCGGTGAGGCCGAAGGCACCGACCGCCTCGAGGTCCAGCATCTTGGGCAGCCACTCGGCCTTCTGCTCCTCGCTGCCGCCCAGCGCGATGGACGCGAAGGCCAGCCCCGCGTGCACCCCGAAGAAGACAGCGGTGGATACGTCCACCCGGCAGGCTTCCAGGGTGATCAGGCCTTCGACGAGCGTGGCGTCGGGCTTGCGGGTGCCGTCCTCGTTCCAGACCCGGCGCACGAGGTCGAGCTTGCGCAGTTCGGGGATGAGTTGCTGGGGGAATTCGTCGCGGTTCCAGTACACGTTCATGATGGGCCGCACCTGATCAGTCATGAAGGTGCGGACCTGCGCCCGGACCTCCCGCTGTTCGGGGGTCAGGCGGTCCAACTGGCCGTAAAAGTCGCCGTCGGGCGCGGGCAGATCGGCCGTGCGGCCCCCGCCGCCGCCCAGGGTACGGGCGAGCTGCTTGAGCTGGCCGTCGTTGAGCTGCGAGACGCTGGAGAGCAGGCCCGGCAGGTCCACCTTCTGCCCCAGCCGCGTCAGGGCATCGAGGTCGAGTTGCGCGAGCATCGCCTGGAGAGTCGCTGGATTGGTCATGCCTCTTCTTGTACCCGGTGCAAGTTGTCCAGACTGGGGCCTTCCACCCCAGGCCCCGTTCACCCGGCCTTGAGACTCGGCCCCCCGGCGGCGGCGGGCGCGACAGCATGCGGGCGTGACCGCCCCCCTCCGGCCCACCCGCCCGCTCCCCACCCGGCCCACAGGCTATGTGGAACTGGCCCGCTACAGTAGCCTGGGCCGCTTCTGGACGTACCTGGCGAGCGCCGCGCGGGTGGGGCGCGAGGTAACCGGGGTGCGCGGCGACCTCCCCGAAACTTGCCGCCGCCGCATCAGCGGGTACGCCCTGCCGGGAGCCGCCCTGCTGCTCGACGTGCCCCGCGTGACCGAAGCGCTTGATGAGGGTTTTGTCGCCCACCCCGCTCTAATCGCCCTGCTCGCCGGCGACCCCGACCCCCTCCGCGCCGAGTTGAATGCCCACTACGAGCTGCGGCTGGATGCGGTGCTCGCTTTCACCGCCGCCCGTGACCTGATCGCCCGGCCGGAGTTCCGCTTCGTGCCGCTGGTGCCCGGACTCTCCGAGTTGCCCGCCGACCTGCCCCTCCGCGCCCGCCGTATGGGCCGTGACGAGGTGCACGTGCTGGTGCAGCGGGCGTGTGGGCTGGCGTAGGGGGTTCCGCCTACCCGTCGCTGTCGGTCCGCTTTTTCGGCTTGCTCGCCGCGAACTTCGCCAGCCGCGCCGTGACTGCTGGGGGCGTGTTCGTCAGCAGGTGGCGGGAGGCGGGATTGCGACCTGCGAAGACCCCGACCCGGCCCAGCATGGTGAAAAAGAGGTCTTCGGGCATGTCCAGCGCCGGGGTCAGCCGCACCGTGCGCTTGGAGCTGAGGCTAAGGTTCGCCATGACCTCCGCCGCGTGCAGCTCGCGCAGGGCCAGGATGGCGGTCGCCTCGAAGACGATCTCCCGGAGGGGGCCGGGTAGGGGAACCCCCACCATCGGCCGGAACTGCATCGCCAGCAGCAGGCCCTGGCCGCGCACACTCTCGAACAGGCGGGGGTACTCCTCCTGCAAGGCCCGCAGCCGCGCCAGCCCCATCTCGCCGAGGCGGGCGCTGCGGGCGGGCAGGTCCTGCTCGACGAGGTACTCCAGCGACTTCAGACCCACCGCCATCGCCAGCGCGTTCCCGCCGAAGGTATTGGAGTGCCGCTTGCTGCTCAAGCCGCCCAGCATCTTCTTGTAGATGGTGTGGCGTACGATGGTCGCGCCCACCGCCGTCATGCCGCCGCCCAGCGGTTTGGCGAGGGTCACGATGTCGGGGTCGAGGCCCTGCGCCGCCGACTCGAACCAGTGCCCGGTGCGGCCCAGCCCGGTCTGAATCTCGTCCGCGATGCAGACGATGCCGTACCGCTGGCACAGCTCGCCCACCCCTCGCAGGAAGCCGGGCGGGGGGATGTTGACGCCGCCCTCGCCCTGGATCGGCTCGACCACCACTGCGACCACGTTGTCCGGCCCCAGCCGCCGCACCAGTTGTGCCAGCGCGTCGAGGTCGCCGTAGGGACTCGTGACTGCCCCCGGTACCAGCGGCCGGAAGATGTCCTGATACTCCGGGTTGGGCGTCAGCGACAGGCTTCCCAGCGTCTTGCCGTGGTAGCCGCTGGAAAAGGAGATGTAATGCTTGGCCTTGGGTCGCCACGCCTTGGCGAACTTCAGCGCCCCCTCGATGGCCTCGGTGCCGCTGGAGCAGAAGAAGACCTGCGAGTCGGCGTGCGAGGGCAACTCGCGCGAGAGCAGCCGCACGAGGTTGGTCTGGAGCGCCGCCCGCCACGGCGAACTGGACTGCTGCGGCAGGCTCATCGCCCGGTTCTTGTCCAGAAACTCGTGCAGGAAGCTGGTAATGACGGGTGGCATGTCCCCGAACGGCACCGCCGCGTAGCCGGACGCATTGATACGCCGCGTGCCGTGCTCGTCCTCCAGCTCCCAGGGCGAGAAACGGTAAAACGGCCCGGAGAGGTCCAGCAGCCCGAGGCCGTACAGGAGTTCCTCGTTGCCGTACCGCATGTCCAGCGTCCGCACTTGCGCGGGGCTCAGGCGTTCATCGAGCACGTCCCCGGCGCGGATGAAGCCCGGTGGGAGTGGGGCGGGGGGAAGGGAGGTCACGCGGGGCAGTCTAGCGCCGCTGCCCCAGGCTTCCGAGGCGGGCGGTGAGGTCCCGCGCCAGCCCCGGACTCGCCCCCCGCACTCCCGGCACCTGCTCGGCGAGTTCCTGCGTCCATTCCCACGCCTCGGCGTACAGCGTTGCCAGCTCGTCCAGCCGCCCGGTCAGGTGGGCATAGCGGTCCAGCGTGGCTGCGCTCAACTCCCACTCCGCCCGGCGCGAGGCCGTGAGCCAATGGTCTGTGTTCCCCTCGGCCAGCCGTGCCAACCGCAGCAGCCCGCCACGCACCCACCCCAGCAACTCCAGCGCCCGCACCCGCTCGCCGCGCTTTAGCACGTTCACACCGAAGACCAGCCAGTTCAGCAGGCGGTCATGGAGGAGTTGTGCCTCCGCTCGCGGTTGCAGCCTCTCCTTCGCCACCAGCGCCGTGAGGTGGGCAGCGAGGCGCCCATCCCGGTCCTTGAGCAGCATGACGGCGGGGTTAATGTTCTCGTTGGGCCAACCTTCCACCTGCGAGAGCGCGGTGTCCGGCTCGGCGTGCAGCTCCACCCGGATCAGGCCGTCCATCACGGCATTCGGCGTCCCGAAGTCGTTGAGCACGAAATGCCGCACCGGGGCCACCCCCTCCAGCCAGGCCCGCACGTCGAAGCTGGGTAGATCGGCGGGTGAGAGAAATACGTAGTACTCCAGGTCGCTGAAGGCGTCAGCGGTGCCCTGGGTGAAGCTGCCGTAGGCGAGGGCGTGCCCGATGCGCCCGTCCGCCCGGATCGCGGCGCGGATGGCCCGGTCCAGCTCGCGCTGCGTGGGGGTCACCGGACGGTGGGGAGGCATGGCGCGAGTGTAGCCGCCCCTCAATCCACATCCACCCCCAGCCCCGGCTCCTGCCACAGCACCACCATCCGCCGCACCTGCTGGGGCAGGTTGCGCCCGAGGCTGAGGGGTGGCAGGTCGTCCGGCGAGAACCAGCCGCTCTCCAGCGTCTCAGTGTTGTCGGGGTGCGCGGCCACGTCCTCCAGCAACTCGCAGGCGATGAAGACCTTGTAGACGGCCCACAGGTCGGGCGGGTGAGGATGCTTTTGCTTGTCGAGCAGCGCAAGGAGCCGCACCGCCTGCACCTCACGTCCCGTCTCCTCCCGAACTTCGCGCACGGCGACCTCGCGGGGGCTGTCACCGGGGTCAGCCCAGCCGCCGGGCAGGCTCCACAGCCCGTCGGCCCGCTCACGCGTGAGCAGCACCTCGCCTGCCCCGTTCAGCACGACGGCCCGCACGTCCACCTTGGGCGTGAGGTAGCCGCGCTCGACGCTCAGCAGACCGTGAACCTCCCCCGGCGTCTGCCCGGTGCCTTCGGCCAGCAATCCAGCAGTGAGGGCGAGCAGGCGCTCGAAGCGCTCTCGGTCGTAGGGGTCGCGGGTGTAGGTCAGCCCGGCCTGGGCGATGGACTGGAGTTCGCGGAGCTGGGCGAGGGAAGGCATGGCCGAGCGTATATCCTCGCCCCATGCGTCTGGTCCGAATCGAATATGGGGGCGCCCCGCAGTGGGGTCAGGTTGCAGGAGACACGGTCCATCTCACACGCGGCATGGGCGGCGAGCGGACGGGGGAGACCGCGCCGCTGTCCGGTACCCGCCTGCTTGCCCCCGCCGAGCCGAGCAAGATCGTCTGCGTGGGCCGCAACTACGTCAACCACATCAAGGAACTCGGTAACGACACGGGCGAGCTGCCGAAGGAGCCCGGCATCTTCCTCAAGGGGCCGAACGCCCTGGCCGCCGAGGGCGAGACGGTGGCCTATCCGGAGTGGACCGAGAACTTCCACTTCGAGGGCGAACTCGCGCTGGTGATCGGGCAGCAGGCCCGCGACCTGACCCCGGAGAACGCGCTGGAACACGTCGCGGGCTACACCTGCGGCCTGGATCTCACTGCCCGCGACCGCCAGAAGACCGACCTGCAATGGTTCCGCGCCAAGGCCGCCGACCGATTCTGCCCACTGGGACCGTGGCTGGAAACCGCGTTGGACCCGTCCGACGTGCGCGTCGTGACCCGCGTGAACGGCGAGACGCGGCAGGACGGGCGCACGAGCCACATGATCTTCGACGTGCCCACCATCCTGACCTACCTCACCCGCTACGTGACTCTGGAACCCGGCGACGTGGTGCTCACCGGCACCCCCGAGGGCGTCGGGCCCCTCTCGCGGGGGGACGCGGTGGAGGTCGAGGTGGAGGGCGTCGGGGTGCTGACCACGCGGATCGGCTGAGGCGTGGGGCACAGCATGCTGACTCCCCTCAAGGAGGGCTGCCCGCGAGGCTGCTGGAGAGGCCCGCACGCAGCGTGACCGCTCCCCCCACCCGCCCCCCAGCATCGGAGGGCCAGCCACGATTTCCCCTCCCGCCCCCGCGCTAGCCTGAGCCCGTGCCCCACAACCTGCCCCTTTCCCGCGCGGCGGCGCTGCTGGCCCTGTCCCTGGGGCTGGCGGGCGCGAGTCCGGCGACCGACCTGTACGACTCCGCGACCCAGGCCCTGGAGACGCGCTATTTCGGCTGGGCGACCGCCGACCGCTCCGAACTCGCCCGGCGTTATGCCGATGTGCTCGCCGAGCGCTGCGCCCCCCAGGGTGACGCCTGCGACTACGCCACCGCCCGCACGGTGCTGGGCGAACTCCTGACCGAACTCGGCGACCCCCACACCAACGTCCGCGACCCGGAAGGCGCCGAGCGGCTGCGCGAGGTCAGCGAGAACCTCGCCGTGCCCCGAACGGGCGTGCGGACCGCGCGGGTGGTAGGGGGCCTCCTCGTCGTCTCGGTGACTCCCGGCAGCCCCGCCGACCTCGCGGGCGTGCGGAAGTTTGACCTGCTCACCCGCGTCAACGGCGAGGTGCCCGGCAAGGACGCTGCGGGCAAGAACCTCCCGCTGGGGCCGAACGAGTTCGTCACGCTGGAGCGCCGCGCCGCCCCCCTCTCCGTGACCGTGCGCCGCGCCGGGGTGCCCGACCGCGACCTCACCCTGACGACCGCCCCGCTGCAAGCCCGCGACGAGCCGACCCTCGGCTGGGTGGAGTCAGAGGGTAGCGGACGGGTCGCCGTCATCGACTTTCCCAGCTTTCTGCCGCAGGACAGCTCCGAACTCTTCCTGAAGCGGCTGACCGAGGCGCAGGCGGGCGGGGCCTCGGCCCTCGTCGTGGACCTGCGCTACAACGGCGGCGGCTCGCTGGGGGAGTGCGTGGCGGCGGCGAGTGTGTTCGCGCCCGTGGTCTACCAGTCGCGCTGGCAGGGGGGCACCTCCAGCTACGGCGGCGTGCGTGGGGAGGAGGTTCGGGCGGCGGTAGCGAGGACAGCGGCCCCGACCCTGAACGTGTGGCGCGGCCCGGCGGCGGTGCTGGTCGGGCCAGGCACGGCGTCCTGTGCGGAGGTCTTCTCGCACTTCGCGCGGGGAGCGGGGGCGGTCGTCGTCGGGGAGGCCACGCGCGGCGTTGGCAACAGCGGGGTGCAGTTCCTGCCACTGCCGGGCGGGAATCTCCTCTCGCTGACGGTGCTGCGGGCCTTTGACGCGGCGGGAGAGCCCCTGCCCGCGGCCCTCACGCCCGATGTGGCGGCCCCGACCGACCTCACCGCGCTAACCACCCGGGGCGAGGACACTACGCTCGCGGCAGCGCTGCGGCGGCTCGCGGCGGTGGACGGCGGGCCATGAGGAAGCGTGTCCGGCCCAGCGAGATGGTGACCCTTCGCCGCGTTTCCCGCCTTCGGCGGCCCATAGACTAGACTTCAGGCAGGAAGTCCCACCTCACGCCGCCCTGCCCGGCCCTCCTTCTCTGCATCCCGGACCCCGCACGACTTCGCCCCGTCCCACTCTCGGACACCGACACAGGGGGGAGCCTCCATGAACCGATACGACGACCGCGCCCGCCTCGTGTTTCACTACGCCCGCGAAGAGGGCAACCGCCTCGGGCACGCGATGGTGGGTCCCGAACACCTGCTGCTCGGCCTGATGCGCGAGGGCGGCACCGCCGCGACCATCCTGACTGAGTTCGGCGCTTCCCTGGACGGCCTGCGCCGCCGCGTCGAGGAGATCATCGGCCGGGGCGAGGGCAACCGCCTCAACGACGCCCCCTCCATCACGCCCCGCGCCCGTCGGGTGATGGAACTCGCCTCCTCGGAGGCCCGCAACCTCGGCGCCCAGGTAACCTCCACCGAACACATCCTCCTCGGCATCATTCGCGAGGGGGACGGGGTGGCCTTCCGTATCCTCCAGGAACTCACCAAGGACGTGGACACCATCCGCTGGCGGGTGCTCGCGCAGGGCGAGGGTGGCGCGTCCGGCAAGGCGGCCAAGCCTGTCGCCACCCCGTTCCTCGACGAGTACGGCCGCGACCTCACGCAGCAGGCCCGCGAGGGCAAGCTCGACCCCGTGATCGGCCGCTCGGAGGAAATCCGGCGCGTTACCCAGATTCTCACCCGGCGCACCAAGAACAACCCGGTGTTGATCGGGGACCCCGGCGTGGGCAAGACCGCCATCGTGGAGGGGCTCGCGCTCGCCATCCATGAGAAGCGCACGCCGCCCAACCTGCACGGCGTCCGGCTGGTCAGCCTCGACCTTTCGGGCGTCGTCGCCGGGACCAAGTACCGCGGCGAGTTCGAGGAGCGGCTGCGCCAGATTATCGAGGAACTTCGCAACGCCAAGGTGATGGCCTTTATCGACGAGCTGCACACCCTGGTTGGGGCGGGCGGCGCGGAGGGCACGCTGGACGCGGCCAACATCCTCAAGCCCGCGCTCAGCCGGGGCGAGATTCAGGTCATCGGCGCGACCACGACGGGCGAGTACCACCGCTACATCGAGAAGGACGCCGCGCTCGAACGCCGCTTCCAGCCCGTCATCGTGCTGGAGCCCAGCCCCGCCGAAACCCTCCAGATTCTGCGCGGCCTGCGCCCCCGCTATGAGGAGCACCACGGGGTCCAGATTCCCGAGCAGGCGCTTGAACTCGCCGTCCGCATCGGCGAACGCTCGCTGCCGGGCCGCAACTTCCCCGACAAGGCGATCGACCTGATCGACGAGGCCGCCAGCCGCGTCCGCCTGAACATGAGCGTGGGCCTCCCGGTCGCGGAAACCGAGGACGGCGAGCCCTACGTCACCCGCGAAGACATCGAGAGCGTCATCAACTCGATGGGCGGCGTGTACTCCGAGGAGTCGGCGGCGCAGCTCACCGACCTCGAAACCCAGCTGACCGATCAGGTGTACGGCCAGCCCGACGCGATCAAGGCGCTTTCCAGCGCCCTGCGCCGCGCCCGCGTGGGCCTGGGCGGGCGCACCCGTGTGGCGGCCAGCTTCCTGTTCGTCGGTCCCAGCGGTGTGGGCAAGACCCACCTCGCTAAGGCGCTCGCGCGGACGCTGTTCGGCTCCGAACGGTCGCTGATCCGGGTCGACATGAGCGAGTTTCAGGAGTCGCATTCCATCTCCAAGCTGATCGGCTCGCCTCCCGGCTACGTGGGCTTCGAGCAGGGCGGGCGCCTCACCGAGGCCGTGCGCCGCCAGCCCTTCTCGGTGATCCTGCTCGACGAGATCGAGAAGGCGCACCCCGACGTGTACAAC
This sequence comes from Deinococcus terrestris, assembly GCF_009377345.1. Taxonomy (NCBI): domain Bacteria; kingdom Thermotogati; phylum Deinococcota; class Deinococci; order Deinococcales; family Deinococcaceae; genus Deinococcus; species Deinococcus terrestris. Next base: position 613,264 of record NZ_WBSL01000001.1, read on the forward strand.
ACCTTCCTTCAGGTGCTGGACGACGGCCGCCTCACCGACGGGTTGGGCCGCACGGTGGATTTCCGCCGCACCATCATCATCATGACCAGCAACACGGGCTTCAACGTCAACCCGACGGTAGGCTTCAGCCCGGTCACGCAGGATTCCAACACCCCGCTGCGGCATATCTTCACGCCGGAATTTCTGGACCGCCTCGACGACGTGATCCGTTTCCGGCCGCTGGGCGAGGAGGAACTGGTGCGGGTCGCGCAGCAACTCCTCGGCGAGATGCGCGAGGAACTCGCCAGCCGTGAGCTGAACGTGACCTTCGACCCCGCCATTGCCGCGTGGCTGGTGGGCAAGCTCAAGGCCCGCAGTCCCAAGCACGCGGTCGGCAGCAGCCGCCAGCTCCGCACCCTGGTCCGTGAGGAACTCGAAGACCCGCTCGCGCTGGAGCTGCTGGGGCACGCGGGCGAGGAACTGCGCGTCGTGCTGGGCGAGGACGGCATCCAGTTCGAGCGCGGGATGACGGCGCCGCCGCAGATTCTGGCCTGAGGGTCATTCTCACGGGGCGGGGGCTTGGGCCTCCGCCTCTTTCCTGTGGCCTCACTCTGGGCACGGTGCTGTCCGGGCTGAACCGCTAGCATGCCCCTCTATGACCAAGAGCATCGCCGCTTTTCAAGACGAACACGGCCGCATCACCGGCTGGCCCTCCGACCGCCGCCGGGCGCACCAGCTCGCCATCCTCGACCACCTCACCGGGCTGTTCGAGCCGGGCCGCCGCTACTCGGCCGAGGAAGTCTCGGCGCTGCTGCACGACCACAGCACCCTGGAGGACCCCTCCGTGCTGCTGACCGAACTGGTGGACGGCGACTACCTCGCCGCTGGGGACGGGAGCTACTGGCGGGCGGACGCCAGGCCCAACGGGTAAGCCCGGTGGCGAGAGTCACGACCAAGTACGTCTGCACGTCCTGCGGCTACCAGTCGGCCAAACCGCTGGGCCGCTGCCCGAACTGTCAGGCCTGGAACTCCTTCGAGGAGGAGGTGCCCACCGTCGCTGCCGGGAAAGCCCGCACGGGCGGCGCAGGGGGCTACGGCGGCGTCACCGGCGGCAAGCTGACGGCCCTCTCGACCGTCGGGCGGCGCGAGGAACCCCGCACGCCCACCGGCATTCCCGAACTCGACCGGGTGCTGGGGGGCGGCCTCGTCGCGGGCGGCGTCACCCTGATCGGCGGCGAACCCGGCATCGGCAAAAGCACGCTGCTCTTGCAAGTGGCCGACCGGCTGGCGCGAACCGGCCAGACCGTGCTGTACGTCGCGGGCGAGGAATCGCTGGAGCAGATTCGCCTGCGGGCCGACCGCCTGGGCGTCACCGCCGAGATTCAGCTCACCCGCGACACCCGCGCCGAGCACGTGGCCGCGCTGATGGCCGAGCACAGGCCCGCCCTGTGCATCGTGGATTCGATCCAGACCGTCACCGTGGAGGGCGACGGCACCCCCGGCGGCGTGGCGCAGGTCCGCGAGGGCACCGCCCTGCTCACCCGCGCCGCCAAGGAGACGGGCACCGCCACCGTCCTCGTGGGGCACGTCACCAAGGAGGGCACCGTCGCCGGGCCGAAAGTGATGGAGCACATCGTGGACACGACCGTCTTTCTGGAGACGGTGGGCGCCTTCCGGCTGCTGCGCTCGGTGAAAAACCGCTTCGGGCAGGCCGGAGAACTCGGCGTCTTCGAGATGCGGGGGGAGGGGCTGGTCGCGGTGGAGAACCCCAGCGCCGCCTTTCTCGCTGAGCGGCCCGTCGGCGTGCCCGGCAGCGTCGTCGCGGCGACCATCGACGGTCAGCGGCCCATGCTGCTGGAGGTGCAGGCTCTCGCCAGCAAAACGCCCTATCCCAATGCCCGCCGGGTGGTCGTGGGCCTCGACCCCCGCCGGGTGGATGTGGTCCTCGCAGTGCTGGAGCGGCGGCTGGAACTGACCCTGGGCGGTCTGGACGTGTACGTCAACCTCGCGGGCGGCCTCAAGGTGCCCGACCCCGGCCTGGACCTCGCGGTCGCACTCGCCGTGTACTCGGCGGTCGTGGGGCGGGCACTGCCAGGCAACGTGGCGGTCTTCGGCGAGGTCGGGCTGGCGGGCGAGGTCCGCTCGACCCAGGGCGCCCTGCGCCGCGCCGAGGAAGCGACCCGCGCGGGCTACCGCCAGCTCATTGTGCCGCCGGGCCTGGACGGGCGCGAGGGGGTCCGCAGCGTGGAGGAGGCGGTAGGCGTGGTCTGGAAAGCGGGCACCTGAACGCCCCTGCCCCGCGCACATACAGGTTTGCTCAAGGGCGGGTCATCTCTCCCTTCTGGGCGATGCGTCACACTGCTCCTCATGAAGAAGAACGTGCTCAAGACCCTGACCCTGGCGGCCGTGCTGGCCTTTCCCGTGAGTGCTTATGCCCAGACCGACGGCAGCGAGGGCGAGACGGTCGGCACCGAGGCGCCTGCCGAGGCCACCGATTCCGCCACCGACTGGGGCTGGCTGGGCCTCGCGGGGCTGCTCGGCCTCGCTGGCCTGACCGGCAAGCGCTACACCCAGACTGTGGTGAACAGCACCAACACCACCCGCCGCTAAGACGCGCCAACAGAGCCGCCGCCCCACATGGGGCGGCGGCTTTGTCATGCGTTCAGTCGTTCAGTTCAGCACACCCGTCTCGAACCGGAATCCCTGCCCGTCGTAGTCCACCGTCAGCGTGCTGCCGTCGGTGACGTGGCCGGAGAGAATCTCGCGGGCGAGCGGCGTCTCGATCTCGCGGGCGATGGCCCGCTTGAGGGGCCGGGCGCCGAAGGCGGGGTCGTACCCGATCTGCGCGAGGCGGTCCTTGGCGGCGTCGGTGAGGTGCAGGGCCACCCGGCGTTCGGCCAGCCGCCTCCGCAGGCCCTGGGTCTGGATGTCCACGATGCGGTGCAGGTCGGCCGGGGTCAGCGCGTCGAACACGATGATGTCGTCCACCCGGTTGAGGAACTCGGGCCGGAACTCGCCACGCAACTCCTCCATCACGGCCTCGCGGATCGCCTCGGCGCTCTCGCCCCGGTGCTGCATCTCCAGAATCAGCGGCGAGCCGATGTTGCTGGTCAGGATGATCAGCGTGTTGCGGAAGTCCACCGTGCGGCCCTGACCGTCGGTGAGGCGGCCGTCGTCGAGCACCTGAAGCAGCACGTTGAACACGTCGGGATGCGCCTTTTCAATCTCGTCGAGCAGGATCACCGCGTAGGGTCGGCGGCGCACGGCCTCCGTAAGCTGGCCGCCTTCCTCGTAGCCGACGTAGCCGGGAGGCGCCCCGATCAACCGGGCCACCGTGTGCTTTTCCATGTACTCGGACATGTCGAGGCGGACCATCGCGTCCTGCGAGTCGAACAGGAACTCGGCCAGCGCCTTGGCCAGCTCGGTCTTGCCCACCCCGGTCGGCCCCAGGAACATGAAACTGCCCAGCGGCCGGTTGGGGTCGTTCAGGCCCGCGCGGGCGCGGCGAATCGCGTCGGACACGCTCACGATGGCGCGGTCCTGGCCGATCACGCGGGTGTGCAGTTGCTCTTCGAGGCGCAGCAGCTTCTCGCGCTCGCCCTCCATCAGCTTGCTGACCGGGATACCCGTCCAGCGGCTCACGACGGCGGCGATGTCCTCCTCGGTGACTTCCATGTGCGCGAACTCGGCGTCCTTGAGCTTCCGTTCGAGCTCCTGCACCTCGCGTTCGAGTTGCGGCAGGGTGCCGTATTCCAGCTCGGCGGCCTTCTGGAGGTCGTACTCGCGCCGCGCCTTCTCGATCTCGGTGCGGACCCCGTCGAGCGCCTCGCGCTTCTCGCGCAGGGCCTGAACCTCACCGCGCTCGGCCTCCCAGCGGCTGCGGACCTCGCTCAGCTCGTCGGTGACGGCCTTAAGGGACTCCTCGATGTCCAGCAGGCGGTTTTGCGAGTCCTGATCCTTTTCCCGCCGCAGCGCCTCGCGCTCGATCTCCAGTTGCAGCTTGCGGCGCTGAAGCTGGTCGATGCGCTCGGGGCTGGATTCCAGCGCCATCCGCAACCGGGCGGCCGACTCGTCGATCAGGTCGATGGCCTTGTCGGGCAGTTGGCGGTCGGTGATGTAGCGGTGCGAGAGCTGCGCCGCGGCGACCAGCGCGGGGTCGGTGATCTCCACGTTATGGTGAACCTGATAGCGCTCCTTGATTCCACGCAGGATCGAGATGGTGTCCTCCACGCTGGGCTCGTCCACGAAGACGGGCTGGAAACGGCGCTCCAGCGCGGCGTCCTTTTCGATCTCGCGGTACTCGTCGAGGGTGGTCGCGCCGATCAGGTGCAGCTCGCCCCTCGCCAGCGCGGGCTTGAGCATGTTGCCCGCGTCGGGGCTGCCCTCGGTCTTGCCCGCCCCCACGATGGTGTGAATCTCGTCGACAAAGAGGATGACCTCGCCCGCCGACTGCACGACCTCGTCGATGACGGCCTTGAGGCGTTCTTCGAACTCGCCCCGGAACTTGGCCCCGGCGAGCAGGCTGCCCATCTCCAGCGAGACGATGCGCTTGTCCTTGAGGCCCTCGGGCACGTCGCCCTTCACGACCCGGATGGCGAGCCCCTCGGCAATGGCAGTCTTGCCCACGCCGGGCTCGCCGATCAGCACGGGGTTGTTCTTGGTGCGGCGCAGCAGAATCTGCATCACGCGGCGAATCTCCTCGTCGCGGCCGATCACGGGGTCGAATTTGCCGTCGCGGGCACGCTGGGTCAGGTCGGTCCCGTACTTTTCCAGCGCATCGAATTGCTGTTCAGCGGTCTTGGTCGTCACGGTCTTTCCTTTCCGGGCCTCGGTCACGGCCTGACGCAGCGCGGCCTCGGCGGGCAGGCCCGCAGTGCGGCTTTCTCCCCGCAACGCGAGCAGCAGCGTGTCAGCGGCGACAAAGGCGTCGCCCAGCGTCTGCGCTTCCTTTTCAGCGGCTTGCAGGGCGCGGTTCAGCGCGGGATCGAGGTACAGGTTCTCGCCGCCACCCTGCACGCGGGGAAGTTTGGCGAGTTCGGCGTCCAGCGCGGAGCGAATGGCCGAGAGGTCACCCCCCGCCGAGGTCACGGCGCGGGCGGCGGTGTCGTTGTCGAGCAGCGTCCGCAGCACGTGCGCGACGGTCAGGGTCTGTTGATGGTTGGATTGTGCGAGTTGTTGGGCGGCGGCCACGGCTTGCAGCGCCGCTTCGGTGAAGCGTTCGGGATTCAAGAGAACCTCCTCAAGTACCCCTATTTTGCAACTTGAGTGTGGTCATGTCAAGTTTCCAGAGTCGAGGATGGGGTGACGGGTGTCCCGTCTAGCGCCCGGAAGGAACGAAGCGCCCTCCCTCGGCCCGTGTGAGCAATCCGCCCACGAGTTCCCCCATGCCCTCGGCGGTGACCGGCTGCCCGGCGAGCGTCCCCGTGCCGCGCACCGGCCCCTCCCAGTACGCGACCGAGGTATTGCGCGAGAGGAGTTCCTGTTCGTCGCGCAGGGGTTCCAGCGTCAGCGCCAGATCGGGTGCCGTGACCTGCCAGGTCAGCACGTAGTCGCGCCTGCTGGGACTGCGCCAGGTGCGGCCCGGCGTCATCGTGACGCCCGGCACCTCCCGCGCCACCCCGGCCGCGTCCACCCGCGAGGCGGCGACCTGCACGACCTGGCCCGCCGCATTCCGCACCCGGTAGAGCATCAGGTCCGAGCCGTCCGAGAGGTGCAGCCCGAACCAGTCCCATCGAGCCTGGGCGCCGGGTTGCTGGTCGCCCCACTGGTGGTCGAGCCAGGCCTGCCCGGTCGCCGTCCTCGCCCCGGCCCCCGACACCAGCACCGTCCCCGCCACGTCCATCCGGGTGATGCTCTGGTAGTACAGCCGCCCGACCTCCGGCGTGCCCGAGTACCCCGGCGGATGGACCACCGGCCCCTTGCGCGGCGTGAGCGTGAGGTTCAGCGGCCCGGCCCGCAGCGTATAGACCTCGCCCTCCTGGCGCAGCCGCCACTCGCCCTGCTCGACCCTCAGCGGCGGAAAACCGAAGCGGGCCTGCTGCACCTCGTTCTCGTAGAAGTTGAGCTGCCCGGTTCGCAGGTCCGTCACCGCCACGTGCCCCGCGTGATACGGAATTCCCCGGTAGTTCACCTTGAACTGCGCCCAGTGGAAGGCCAGCCCCGACTCCGGCAGGTAGCCCGAGACGTACCACCACTCCATCGGGAAATTCTTCGCGCCCAGGTCAGCGGGAGCCGGGAGCCGCGCCGGGTCGAACGCCTGCGGCGCGGGCAGGCACGCTGAGAGCAGAGCTGGAAGGAGGACCGCCGCGCCGACGTGGAGGAGTCGCATGGTTGACCTTACCCGGTCTGGACAAGGCAGAGACGTGGCAAGGGCCATGAACCGGGTGCAAAGAAGGAGGGCCGCCTTCCCATCTGGGGGCGACCCTTTCCGTCTTGACTTCCCGACGTGCAGAAAACGCCGGGGGATGGTTCCCAAGCACGTCACTCCTTTGAAGGAGTGACCTCACCCCCAGGAGTACCGAGCTGTCAGGACGGACTGCTGCGGTGTTGACGACGCGACCCAGTCTGTCCGGGTGAAGAGCTCACGCCCTGTACCCGACCCATCCTCGGAAGGTGAAGCCCGCATAGAAGAGGGCTACATCGCTAAAGCCTGCCTCACGCAAGATGGCCTCGTCCTGCTCTGGTGAAAGGAGGGGGAGACGGTCGCTGATGGCCGTCACCGCGTTCTGCGCCTTCGGTGCGGGGACCCCGGCCGCGACCGCGAAGGCGGCGTAACGGGCAAGCCATTTCGCCTTTTCCCCGTCCTGCTGCGGAAAGCTGTGGTGGGCGATGACAAAGGGGGCGCCGGGCTTCAACCGCTGATGGACCTCGGCCACTGTTCGCCGCCGCTCTTCCTCCGGGAGGAAATGCAGGGTGAGCAGGCATGTGGCGCCATCAAAAGGACCCGCCGGGGCGCTGCCGATATACCCCTGGTGGAAGTCGACGCGGGGAGCCAGAGGCCCCAGCGTGCGCTCGGCCAGCCCAAGCATCTCGGCCGAGGGGTCCACACCGCACAAGCGCCAGCCGGGATGGGCCTCAGCAAAGACCTTGAGTTCCAACCCGCCGCCCGCGCCGAGGACGAGCACATGCCCCTCGTCGGGCACGCGCTCGGCAAGCAGGAGCCCAGTCATCTGTTGCAGGCTCTGGAAGCCCGGCACCTGCCGCGCAGGTCCTTCGGCATACCGGGCGACCGTTTCAGAATCGGAAAATGGGAACAAGGGCGACTCCCTCCTGCGGCGAAAGGGCTTCAAGCACGGCCGGACCTCTCCGCCCCCTTGCCCTCACTCGTCGCCCAGATACGCCTTGCGGACCGTCTCATCGCGGGCGAGTTCGGCCGCCGCGCGGCTGAGGCGAATCTCACCGGTCTGGAGGACGTAGCCGTGGTGGGCGATGCCCAATGCCATGCTCGCGTTTTGCTCAACGAGCAGGATGGTGGTGCCGCGCTCGCGGTTGAGCATCTGCACGATGTCGAAGATCGCTTCGACAAAGAGGGGCGACAGACCCATGCTGGGCTCGTCCAGCAGCAGCAACCTGGGGTTGACCATCAGGGCGCGGGCAATCGCCAGCATCTGCTGCTCACCGCCCGACATGGTGCCGCCGAGCTGGTTCTCACGCTCCTTCAAGCGGGGGAACAGCGCGAAGCCTTCCTGAATCCGCTGCTCGATCAACCCCCGGTCGGTCACCGAGTAGGCCCCTACCTCCAGGTTCTCGCGCACGCTGAGCTGCGGAAAGATGCGGCGGCCTTCCGGCACGTGGCTCATGCCCCGGCCCAGCAGGGTGTGGGCGGGCACGCCGGTCACGTCCTGCCCCGCGTAGAGTACCTGCCCGGCCCGCGGCTTCATCATCCCGCTGACCGTGCGTAGGGTGGTCGTCTTGCCCGCCCCGTTGCCGCCGATCAGGGCGACGATCTCGCCTTCCTTTACGGTCATGTCCAGCCCCTTGAGGGCGTGAATCTGGCCGTAGTAGGTGTGGACTCCGCGCAGCTCCAGCAGCGGCGCCGTGCCCGTGCCCGTCTCCTGCGCGGTCATCTGGCCTCCTTGCCGTAGTCCCCGGCTGCCGCGCCGCGCCCCAGGTAGGCTTCCATCACGGCGGGGTCGTTGCGAACCTGATGGGGCAGGCCCTCGCTGATCTTGGTGCCGTAGTCCAGCACCGTGATGTTCTCGGACAGTGTCATCACCAGCCGCATGTCGTGTTCGATCAAGACCACCGTCACGCCCAGGTCGTCGCGGATGCAGCGGATCAATGCCTTGAGGTCCTCGGTCTCGCGGGGGTTCATGCCCGCCGCCGGTTCGTCCAGCAGGATCAGCTTGGGCGTGGTCGCCAGCGCCCGGGCGATTTCCAGCTTGCGCTGGTCGCCGTAGGGCAGGTTGGTCGCCAGTTCGCCCCGCCACTTGCTCAACCCCACGAAGTCCAGCATGATCCGCGCGGTCTCGCGGGCCTCGCGCTCGGAGTCGTGGAAGCCGCGGGTGTGCAGCACGGCGTCGAGGAAGGTGGCCTTCAGGCGGCTGTGGCGCCCCACCATGATGTTTTCCTCGGCGGTCATGGAGGAGAAGAGCCGGATGTTCTGGAAGGTGCGGGCGATCCCGGCCGCCGCCACCTGGTCGGGCCGCAGGCCGATCAGCTCGCGCCCCGCCAGCCGGACGCTGCCCCGGTCGGGCGCGTAGATGCCCGTGATCAGGTTAAAAAAGGTCGTCTTACCCGCTCCGTTCGGCCCGATCACCGAGATGATTCCGCCCTGAGGAACCCCGAAGGTCACGTCGTTGACGGCGGTGAGCCCCCCGAAGGTCTTGGTGAGGTGCTGCACGTCCAGAATGAGGGGCGTGCTTCCCTGGTAGGCCGTCACTTGGCTCCTCCCGCCGGTTCGTCTTCCTTGCGCGTCTCCAGGCCAGGGCTGAACACGTCGCCCCCGCCGCCCGTGAGCGCGGGGCCGGTGCCCTTGGCGCTGTCGTCTTCTTGGTTGTCCTCGTGGTGCAGCTCCAGCGTGCGGCGGCGGCTGGGCAGAAGTCCCTCGGGGCGCAGCAGCATCATGGCAACCAGAATCGCCCCGAAGATCAGGCGCTGGAGTTGTCCCGGATTGGCCTGCTGCGGGATCCAGCTCAGGCCCGCCGTCGCCTCGCCCAGCCCCGGCAGGATGCGCAGGTTGAGCAGCGTCACCACCGTCGCCCCCAGAATGACGCCGGGGAACGAGCCCATGCCGCCCAGAATCACCATCGCCAGCACACCGATGGACTGAAACAGGTTGAAGCTCTCGGGGCTGACGAAGGTCTGCTTGGCCGCGAAGATCATGCCCATCACGCCCGCGAAACTCGCGCCCGTGGCAAAGGCGATCAGCTTGGTCTGCACCAGCGGCACGCCCATCGCCTGCGCCGCGACCTCGTCGTCGCGGATGGCGATCCAGGCCCGCCCGATGCGCGAGCGGTCGAGCCGCACGTTCACCAGCAGGATCAGCGCCACCATCAGCAGGCACAGCACGTACAGGAACAGCAGGCCGTACTGGTCTTCCGCGAAGCCCAGCCGCGCCGCCAGCGTGTCGAACCAGCCCACCGACGCGCTCTTGATGGGCGTGATGCCCTGCGACCCCGCCGAGTACAGGTCGAGGTTGTTCGCCAGCACCCGGATGACTTCCCCCAGCCCCAGCGTGATGATGGCGAGGTAATCGCCCTTGAGCCGCAGTACGGGCAGGCCGATCAGGACACCCACGACCGCCGCTGCAAAGACGCTCAGCGCGAGAAACAGCCAGAAGAAGCTGGGATCGATGCCGGTGGTCAGCCCCGTGATGCCGTCGGCCGTGAGCAGCAGGATGCTCCGCGCCACCAGCACCATCCCGACCACGCCCGCCAGCGCGAGCAGCACCCGGCTCAGGCTCAGCAGGGCGCCCCGTGCGTCCCGGCCCCGGCTCTCGCTGTAGGCCAGATACAGCAGCCCCAGTCCGGTTGGAACCAGCCCGATCCACAGCGCGGCGGTGCTCCAGGGACGGTCCCCCAGCGTGAACAGGCCCCGTCCCGCGAAGAACCAGGCCACCCACCCGGCGACGAGCAGCAGCACCAGTCCCCAGGCCCCCGCTCCCGACAGGTCATCGGCCCGGCGGCGTTGCAGTGCCAGATAGCCGCCCAGCCCGGCGAGCAGGGTCACGGCCCCCAGCACGGCGGTCGCCGCCGCACTCGCTCCCGGATTCTCGGCGAAGTAGCGCCCGATCTCCGCGAAGCGCGGGCTGGCGAAGATGCCCCAGGTATACGCGCCCACTGCAAAGAACGCCACGTACCCCAGGTCCAGCAGCCCCGCGAGGCCCACCACGATGTTCAGTCCCAGCGCCAGCGCCGCAAAAATCATGATCTGGATGCTCAGGTCGAGCAGCGAGGTGTCTTCCTGCCCGGCCCACGGCAGGATCAGGAGCAGGCTGCCCAGCCCGACGAGCGCCTTGGCCCAGGGGGCAGCCCGCCACAGGTACGCGAACAGCACGTTCGCCAGGAAGAGCGAAACGACAATCGCTTCCACGATGGGATTGCGCAGCACCGCTCCCAGCCCGCCCAGGGTATCCAGCAGGTCGCGGTTGTGCGAGACGAGCAGCAGCGCACTCGTCACCACGAAGATCAAGAGCAGCAGCCCGGTGCGGTCGGGAGCCGGAGCCGCGCGCCGGGGGGCCATCGGATTCGCTGCCGTCATACCTTCTCCACATTGCTCTTGCCGAGCAGCCCGGTCGGTTTGAAAATCAGGATCAGCACCAGGACGATAAAGGCCCCGATGCGCTGGTAGGAGGCGTCAATCGACTCCAGGTTGGCGATCCCCAGCAGCCCGCCGAAGATATTTGTCACCCCGATCAGGTTTTGAATCACGCCCAGGGTCAGGCCGCCCAGCACCGCGCCGGGAATCGAGCCGATTCCCCCCAGCACGGCCGCCGTAAAGGCAATGATGCCGGGATCGAAGCCCGAGTACGCGTTGACCGTGCCGAACTTCAAGCCGAACAGCACGCCACTGATGCCGCCCAGTGCCCCGCCGATCAGGAAGGTCGCGCTGATCATGCGGTTCGAGTCGATGCCCATCAGTCCGGCGGTCACCCGGTCCTGCGCCACGGCGCGAATGGCCTTGCCCAGCCGGGTGCGGTTGACAAGGTAATTCAGCACCGCCAGGCTCAGCAGCGACACCACGATCAGGATCACGTCCTTGAGCTGCAGGTCCAGGCCGATCGTCCGCAGGGCGTTGCCCAGAGCCACGCAACTGCTGCCCTCGCCGCAGAACTTCCCGGAAAAGCCCTCGGGCAGCGTGTAGGTCAGGTCGAAGCGGCCCTGGAAACCCTCGATCAGCCGCAGCACGTCCTGCAAGACCAGGGACACGCCGATGGCCGTGATCAGCGGCACCAGCTTGGGCGCGTTTCTCAGCGGGCGGTAGGCCAGGCGCTCGATCAGCACGTTGAGCAGCCCCGAGATCACCATCGCCGCCAGCAGGGCGATCAGCAGCTTGAGGTAGCCGTTCATGGGGCTGGGGGTCAGCACCCGGAACACCTCGAAGCCCACGACCGCGCCCGTCACGAACACCTCCGAGTGGGCGAAATTGATCAGTTGCAGCACGCCGTACACCATGGTGTAGCCCAGCGCAATGATCGCGTACACGAAGCCCAGCACGAGGCCGCCCGCGATCACGTTCACGAGAAACGGCAGCAGTGTGGCGAGATCCAAGGTCCTTGCTCCTTTCGGGGAGGGGGGTGCCCCATCGGGGCGAGAGAAAACGGAAAACCGGACCCCGCGGAGGGAGCCGTCCGAACATTAGCGCGTCAGGTCACATTCTGTTCTGGGCCACAGAGAGGGGGCCGGGCATCTGCGGCCCAGCCCCCGGTGCAGCGATTCCCTGCGTCCGCCCGGTCTTACTGGCGGGCGGGACGAACGGGCAGGCGGGCCGAGAGCTGGTACTTGCCGCCCTGCACGTTCATCACGTAGAGGGTGGCACTCCTGCGGTCACCCACGCTGTTAAAGCTGACGTTGCCCGAGAGCAGCCCGGTAAAGGTGCCCTTGCGGATGGCGGACTCGACCTGCGTGCGGCTGGGCACCTTGTTGCCATTGGCCTTGTGCGCGGCCAGGATGCCCTGCAGCACGACCTTGGCGGCGTCGTAGCCAAAGGCTGCGAAGCCCTGGGCCTGATCCTTGAAGGTCTTCTGGAAGTTGGCGGCAAAGGTCTTGGCTGCCGGAAGCGCGTCGATGGGCGCGGCCACGGTCGTGAAGTAGATGTTGGTCGCGCCCCTGCCCGCGATGGTCGCGAGTTCGGAGCTGTCCATGCCGTCGCCGCCCATCACCGGGGTGGTGATCCCGGCTTCCCGGAGTTGCTTGATAAAGACGCCGATCTGGTTGTAGATGCCGCCGAAGTAGATCGCGTCGGGGCGCTGCAGGCGGATCTTGGCGATGATGGAGGAAAAGTCGCTCTTCTCCTCGGTGCCCTCGTTGCCCACGACCTGCACGCTCTTGGCCTTCAGCGCCTTTTCCACTTCCTTGGTCAGGCCCTCGCCGTAGGCGGTCTTGTCGTTGAGCAGGTAGACCCGCTTGGCCTTGAGGTTGTCGGTCAGGAAGTTCGCGCCCGCCGGACCCTGCGCGTCGTCACGGGCCACGATGCGGTTCATGTTGCTCAGGGCGCGGTCGGTCACGTTGTTCGCAGTGTTCGCGGGGCTGACCATCGCCACGCGGCTGGAGACGAGCGCCTGGCTGCTGGGAATCGCCACGCCCGAGTTCAGGGTGCCGACGACTGCGAGGATGGAGCGGTCCGCAGCGATCTTGCGGGCCTGCGCGGTCCCGGTCGCGGGATCGGCCTGATCGTCATAGGCGACGAGTTGCAGGTTCATCCCCAGTTTCTGGAACTGCGCCTTGTACTCGTTCACGGCAAGCTGGGCGCCGTTGCGAATCTGGGTCCCAAGGTCGCTCTGCCCGCCGGAGAGCGGCGAGAGGGTGGCGATCTTGACGGTGGTCTGGGCGCTGGCGCTTCCCAGGGCGAGGGCGGCCAACACGGACAGGCTCAGGGCGGTGCTCTTCATGGTTCCTCCAAGGGTATTTGCGCTTTGGGCGCTGTTGTCGGGTGGCCTGATTGTAGGGACACCTAAAGGGGAAGTCAACGCGCCGCTCATCATCGGCTGAGCAAGAAAGGAAGTCATTTGGAGAGGGCTGACCACCACAATTGCGCTTCCTGGCCCCTGGGGATGTCCAGATTGCCCGTCTGTGCCCCAAGACCCGCCCGGAACCTATGCGGGGGGGCTCCTGACCTGTCTGGATGAGCGCCGCAGCTGCCCTAGATCAGCTCCAAGTAGCGCTCCAGTTCCCAGGCATGTACCGCCGCGTTGTACTCGGCCCACTCCGCGCGCTTGGCGGTGACATAGCGGTCCATGACGTGCTCGCCCAGCGCGGCGGCCAGCACCTCGTCGCGCTCCAGTTCGTCCACGGCCTCGCGCAGGTCGCCCGGCAGGTCGCGCACCCGGTGGTGCCGTTTTTCGCGCACGGTCATCCGGAAAATGTTCCGCGCGATGGCAGGCGGGGGTTCCAGCCCGCGCTCGATGCCGTCCAGCCCCGCCGCGAGCATCACCGCCAGCGCAAGGTAAGGGTTGCAGCTGGGGTCCGGCATCCGCACCTCGGCGCGGGTGGAGGCGCCGCGCTTGGCCGGAATGCGAATCAGCGCCGAACGGTTCCCGGTGCTCCAGGCCACGTTGACCGGGGCCTCGAAGCCGGGGACCAGCCGCTTGTAGCTGTTTACCAGCGGGTTGGTGATCGCCGCCATGCCCCCGGCGTGTTCCAGCAGCCCCGCGATGAACTGCCGCGCCGTCGGCGAGAGGCCGTCTTCGGCCCCTGCGTCGGCGAAGGCGTTCTCGCCGCCGCGCGTCAGGCTGAGGTGGCAGTGCATCCCCGAGCCGCTGACCCCCGCGATGGGCTTGGGCAAGAAGCTCGCCAGCAACCCGTGTTCCAGCGCCACCCGCTTGACCACGAACTTGAAGGTGGCGAGGCGGTCGGCGGCTTCCAGCGCGGGCGCGTAGCGAAAGTCGATCTCGTGCTGCCCCGGCGCGACCTCGTGGTGGGCGGCCTCGATCTCGAAGCCCATCCCGACGAGGTGCTGGGTGATCTCCCGCCGGATGCGCTCGCCCCGGTCCACGGGCGCGAGGTCGAAATACCCGGCCCGGTCGTGCGTGACCGTTCCCTGCCGCCCGCCGCTGCCGGGCACCGGGCGCTCAAACAGGAAGAACTCCGGCTCGGTGCCCACCAGCATCTCGAACCCCAGGGCGGCGGCCCGCTCGACCTGCTGCCGCAGCACCCGCCGGGGATCGCCCCCGAAGGGCGTGCCGTCCGGCAGCGTTACGTCGCAGATCAGCCGCGCCACCCGGCCCCCCTCGTGGTCCTCGGCGGAAAAGGGCGGGTAGATCAGGAAGGTGGAGAGGTCCGGCGCGAGCAGCATGTCGCTCTCCTCGACGCGGGTAAAGCCCTCGACCGCGCTGCCGTCGAAGGTCACGTCGCCGCGCAGGGCCTTTTCGAACTGCGAGCGCGGCACCTCCACATTCTTCGTCGCCCCCAGGATGTCGGTGAATTGCAGCCGCAGAAACTCGACCCCCTCGTCAGTCAGGCGGTCGAGCAGGTGGCGGGCAGCGGCGGACAGGACAGGGGTCATCAGCAGGGGGCCTCCGGGCGTCACGATAAGGGGTGCGGGGCAATTGCGCCATCTCTGATCGAACTTTACGAGTCATTTTGCATGAGGCGTGCCATCTCGCGGAGGCAGAGGAGCTGGTCCGTGCACCCCGTTCGACAAAAGTTGACCAATCTGCATTCCCGCCCCCATACTCCGGTCATTCACAGGCGGCGCCGGTCCCCAGCCCACCTGACTCCCCAGGAGGAATCCATGAACCACGACTTTGACGTGCTCACCGCCGCCCGCAGCTGGCGGGTCGAACGGGGCGAGGTGCCCACACCCGCTGAGGTCGTCAGCGAACTGTTCGCCCGCGACGTGCTGACGCTCGAGCAGCTCAAGGCCCGGCTCTCCAAGCCCGCCTACAAGAGCCTGCGGGCGACCGTGGAACGCGGCGAGCGGCTCGACCCCGGCATCGCGGACACGGTCGCGCTCGCCATGAAGACGTGGGCGATGGAGCGCGGCGCGACCCACTACACCCACTGGTTCCAGCCGCTGACCGGCTCGACCGCCGAGAAGCACGACGCGTTCGTCTCGCCCAACGGGGACGGCCTGGCGATCGCGGCCTTCAGCGGCAAGGAACTCATCCAGGCCGAGCCCGACGCCTCCTCCTTTCCGTCGGGCGGGCTGCGGGCCACCTTCGAGGCGCGGGGGTACACGGCCTGGGACCCCTCCAGCCCGGCCTTTATCATCCGGCACAGCAATGGGGCGACCCTGTGCATCCCGACGGCCTTCGCCTCGTGGACGGGCGAGGCGCTCGACCTCAAGACGCCGCTGCTCAGATCGGCCGAGGCGCTGAACAAGGCCGTCGCGCCCGCGCTGCACCTCTTCGGCGCATCCGAGGGCACGCGGGTGGGGAGCACGGTGGGGGCCGAGCAGGAATACTTCCTGGTGGCCGAGGAGTACTACTTCCGCCGCCCCGACCTCGTGATGACCGGGCGGACCCTGTTCGGGGCGCGGCCCCCACGCGGGCAGGAACTCGAAGACCACTACTTCGGCGCGATTCCCGACCGGGTGCTGAGCTTCATGACGGACGCCGAGCTGCAGCTTTACGCGCTGGGCATCCCGGTCAAGACCCGCCACAACGAGGTCGCGCCGGGGCAGTTCGAGATCGCGCCCATCTTCGAGCAGAGCAACGTGGCCGCCGACCACCAGCAGCTGCTGATGCAGGTGCTCAGCAACACCGCCCGCAAGTACGGCCTGGTCTGTCTGATGCACGAGAAGCCCTTCGCGGGCGTGAACGGCTCCGGCAAGCACTGCAACTGGAGCATGGGCACCGACGCAGGCGAGAACCTGCTCGAACCCGGCGACACCCCGCACGAGAACCTCCAGTTCCTGTTCTTCTGCACGGCGGTGCTCAAGGCCGTGGACGAGCATCAGGACCTGCTGCGCATCTCGGTCGCGGGCGCCAGCAACGACCACCGCCTCGGCGCGAACGAGGCCCCGCCCGCGATCCTCTCGATCTTCCTGGGCAGCGAACTCACCGACATCCTTGACCGTATCGAATCCGGCGAGGGCGGGCGCGGGCCGGAAGCCGGGCTGCTGGGCCTGGGCTCCAGCGTCCTGCCGCGCATTCCTCGCCACGCCGGGGACCGCAACCGCACCAGCCCCTTCGCCTTTACCGGCAACAAGTTCGAGTTCCGGGCAGTGGGGTCCTCCCAGAGCATCTCCTTTCCGGTGACGGTGCTGAACACCATCGTCGCCGACGCGGTGCAGACCCTGACCGCCGAGTTGCAGGCCCGCCTGACGCGCGGCCTGGAACTTGACGAGGCGGTGGGTGAACTCGTGCGCGAGACGTATGCGGCCCACAAGCGCATCGTCTTCAACGGGGACGGCTACTCCGAGGAGTGGCACCGCGAGGCCGAGGAGGAGCGCGGGCTGCTCAACCTGCGGACCAGCGTGGACGCCATCGAGCACCTGGGAGACGAGAAGAACGTGCGGCTGTTCGGGGGCTTCGGCGTCCTCACCGAGCGCGAACTCGCAGCGCGGCAGGAGATCCTCTTCGACATCTATTTCAAGACGGTGAACATCGAGGGCGAGACGACCGAATCGGTCGCCCAGACGATGATCCTGCCCGCCGCCGTGGCGTACCTCGGCGACCTCGCCCGCGCCGGGGGCAGCCGGGCGGTGCGCGAGACGACCGCCGAGGTGGAAGCCGCCGCCGACGAGCTGTACGACGCCCTGGGGACCTTGCGCGAGCAGAACCGTGCGCTGGGCGGCGACACTGTGCATGAGAAGGCCTACCACATGCGCGACCAGATTCTCCCCGCGATGGCCGGGGTGCGGCAGGCCGCCGACCGCCTGGAAAAGCTGGTGGCCGACGCGCACTGGCCGCTGCCGACCTACCGGCAGATGCTGTTCGTGAAGTAACCGTCGTCTCCCAGCGCAGAGCAGCAAAGCCCCGGCTCCGGCTGGGGCTTTTGGCTGTTCTGACTGCTGACCGCTGAGGGCTGAAAGCTCTACACTTCCCCCGTGTTGAACCTGCGCCGCAAGCCCGTCGTCACGCCCTCCGATCTCGATGAGGGGCTGGCGGCCCTGGGGCTGTCCGGCTCGCAGCATGTGATTGTCCACGCCAGCCTGCGCTCGTTCGGGCAACTGGAGGGCGGGGCGAAGGCGGTGGTGGACGCGCTGGTGGAACGGACCGCGACGGTGGTGGCCCCGGCTTTTACCTACGGCACGCTGCTGCGGCAGGCCTCCTCGCCCGTACATCAGCGCTTTCACCGCGACCTGCGGGTCAGCCGCGACATCGGCCGGGTGCCGCAGGAACTCGTGGACCGCGCCGACGCCGTGCGCTCCTTTCACCCCACCCTGTCCTTTATCGCGCTGGGGCAGGCGGCGGAGCAGGTCACGGCGGCCCAGACGCTGGACAGTCCCTATCAACCTATCGGGGCGCTGTACGACCTGAACGGCTTCGCGCTGATGATGGGCGTGGACTTCGGCAGCAACACCAGCGTCCACTACGGTGAGCACGTGGCGGGGATGCCGCTGCTCACCCGGTATGTGCCCATCGGGACCGAGGTGCGCCCCACTGCCTTTCCCAACTGCTCGGCGGCGTTCGGGCGGGTCAAGCCCCACGTCACGGGCCAGAGCGTGACGGTGGGAAGCGCGGTGCTGGAGCTGTACCGGGTGCGCGACCTGGTGGACGCCACTGTCCGCCTCGTCACGGCGAACCCCGAGGCCCTGCTATGCGACTACTCCTCGTGCCGCTGCCAGGAGGTGCGCCGCCTGGTTCGCCAAAATGGCCTGACGCCGCGCCCGCACGGGGCCGCATGACCCGTCTGCTGTATTACGACGAACCCACGCAGCTCAGCTTCGCGGCCACGGTGACGGCGGTGGAGGCGGGCCGCGTCGCCCTCGACGCCACCGCCTTTCACCCTGAGGGCGGCGGCCAGAATGCCGACACGGGGGTGCTGCGCTGGGACGGCGGCGAGGCCCGCGTCACCGACACGCAGAAGGACCGGGCGACGGGGAGCATCTGGCACACGCTGGAGGGCAGCCCGCCCCCCATGGGCACGCCCGTCACGGGCGAGGTGGACGCGGCCCGCCGCTGGCGGCAGATGGCCCGCCACAGCGGGGAACACCTGCTCGCGCAGGCGTTTTTCCGGATCAACCCGGCCTTCCGCGTCGCGGCGGTTGGGATGCGCGGCCCCGACTGCACCCTGGACCTGGAGGGCTTTCCGACCGAGGCCGACGCGCAGGCCGCCGAGGGGCTGCTGCGAGAAACTCTGGCCCGCCACGACCTCACCCTGGAAACGCGGGTAGTCCCCGAGGCCGAGCTGCCGAGTTACCCACTGCGTCGCCCCCCCCAGGTGCGCGGACAGGTTCGCCTCGTGATCTTCCGGGATGAGGCGGGCGTGCCCTTCGACGTGAGCGCCTGCGGCGGCGTCCACGTTCCCCGCGCTGGGATGGCCGCACCTGTGGCCGTCCTGCGTACCGAGCGCATCCGCTCCGGCCTGACGCGGGTGGTGTTCCGGGCGGGGGAGGAGGCGGCCGAGTTCCTGACCGCCACCTACCGGGACGCGCGAGCACTGGCCCAGGGCTTCAGCGTGGGCGTGCCCGACCTGCCCGCGCGGGTGGCGGCGCTGGTCACCGAGCGGGACGCGCTGAAGGTGGAAGCGGCGGCCCTGCGAACCCGGCTCGCGGCGGCCCTGGTCGCGGCCGCCCCGGTGGGGGAGGTCGCGGGCGTGCCGCTGCGAACCCTGAACCTGGACGACCCCACCCTCCTCCCCGATGTGCTGGCGGCTACTCCCCCCAGCGAGGTCTGCGCCGCCGTCACTCCGGGCGGGCGCTGCGGGGTGGGCAGCGGGCGGGCCGAGGTTCCCGCCGGGGCGCTGCTAGGCGAGGTCCTGAAGGGGACGGGTGGCCGGGGCGGCGGGCGGGCCGACCTCGCTCAGGGGCAGACGGCCGACCCCGCCGCGTTTCTGGACGCGGTGCGGGCGGCCCTGAACGTGCAGACCCTTTCAGCCCCCTGATCCCTCCACTGCCCGGCGGCCCGTCTTCACCATTGGCTGACCACTGGCGCTTATTCTGAGGGACGCATGAAACATAACTTCATGTTGGTCGGTGCCGCCCTCGCTCTGAGCGCGTGCACCACGGCTCCCAAGCCCTCCCCGGCGACTGACCCGGTCAATGTCACTGTTGTCGGCGTGAACGACTTCCACGGCAACCTGCTGCCCAGCACCAACTTCCGCATTCCCGATCCCGCCGACCGCACCAAGACGATCACGATTCCCGAGGTAGGCGGCATCGAGGCCATCGGCGGCCTGCTGGGGCAGATTCGCGCCGAGAACCCCAACACCGTCTTCGTGGGCGTGGGCGACATGACGGGCGCGAGTCCCCTGATCAGCGCCCTGCTGCGCGACGAGCCCACCATCAAGGCGCTGTCGCAGCTCGGGATGCAGGTCAACGTGCTGGGCAACCACGAGTTCGACTATGGGCTGACCGAACTCCAGCGCTTCCAGAAGGGCGGCTGCGCGAGCAACGACCTCACCCGCGCGTGCAAGTTCGAGAACACCTTCGCGGGGGCGGGGTTTTCCTACATCGCCGCCAACGTGGTGGACGAGAAGACCGGCGCCCGCGTCTTCCCGGCCTACAAGATGGTCAAGGTCGGCGGGGCGAACGTCGCCTTCGTGGGGGCCGTGCTGAGGGACACCCCCACCGTCGTGACGCCCTCGGGCGTGGCGGGCCTGCGCTTCGAGGACGAGGTGACGGCGATCAACCGCGTGGTGCCGCTGCTCAAGGTGGCGGGAGCCGACGCCATTGTGGCGCTGGTTCACCAGGGGGGCGCGGCGAGCGACGCCTTTGACATCGTGGACTGCAAGACCCTGACCGGCCCCATCGTGGACATCGCCAAGACCCTGGACCCCGCGATCAGCGCGGTCATGACCGGGCATACCCACAACGGCTACAACTGCCGCGTCGAAGGTCCGGACGGGCAGCCGCGCACCGTGATTCAGGGCAGCTCCAACGGCCGGTTGCTCCAGCGCCTCGACCTCAAGATCGATACCGTAGGGAACCGCGTGCTGGACATCAAGGCGCAGAACGTCCTCGTGAACGTGGCGACCGCCCCCAAGGACCCGGCCATGACCGCCATCGTGCAGAAGGCCAAGGCCCTGACCGACCCGGCCGCCGCGCAGGTCGTCGCCACCCTGGGCGTCGAGCA
Source organism: Deinococcus terrestris (assembly GCF_009377345.1). Taxonomy (NCBI): domain Bacteria; kingdom Thermotogati; phylum Deinococcota; class Deinococci; order Deinococcales; family Deinococcaceae; genus Deinococcus; species Deinococcus terrestris. Next base: position 633,584 of record NZ_WBSL01000001.1, read on the forward strand.
GATCACCCGCACCGCCAACGCGGCGGGCGAGAGTGCGCTGGGCGACGTGATCGCCGACTCGCAGCTCGCCGCCACCCGCGCTCCGGAAAAGGGCGGCGCCGTGATCGCTTTCATGAACCCCGGCGGCATCCGCGCCGACCTGCCCGTCAGGCCGAACCCCACACGCACCGTGACCTACGGCGACGTGTTCACAGTGCAGCCCTTCGGCAACACCCTGACCGTGGTGACCCTCACGGGCGCCCAGATCAAGGCCGTGCTCGAGCAGCAGTTCGACAACCCCAGCCCCGGTGGCAACCGCATCCTGCAAGTCAGCCAGGGCTTCGCCTACACCTGGGACAACAGCAAGCCCAAGGGCAGCAAGGTCGTGAGCATGACCCTGAACGGCGCGGCCATCGACCCCGCCGCGAACTACCGCGTCACCATCAACAACTTCCTCGCCGACGGCGGCGACAACTTCACCGTCTTCACCCAGGGCACCAACCGCACGGGCGGCGACGTGGACCTCGACGCCTTCCAGAACTACCTCAAGGCGAACACGGTCACGCCGGGACCGCTGAACCGCATCACCCGCCTGAACTGAGGCGCGGGAACCCAGGGAGGAGGGGCCGCCCGCGCCCCTCCTTCCCTATTTTTTCAGCAGCGCCGTGAGCTGCCGCCGCAGAGCGTCCAACACCGGCGCACTTTTCAGGCAGGCGGCCAGCGCCCGCGCCGCGTGGTGCTCGCTGCCCGTCATCCCGCCCGCGAGGTGGGCCAGCACGGTGGGATGCAGCCGCCCACGCACGAACAGGGCGTCGTCCAGCAGGTCGTCCACCGGCAGCCGGGCGCGGAGTTCGCCGTCCGGAGTCACCGTTTCCACGGTGGCCCGCCCCCGGTCATCCGCGACGAGGTGCGCGTGCAGGGGCCGCCCGGCGTGGCGCGAGACCTGCTCGATGGTGGGGATCAGGGCGCCCACCAGATTCGTCACCAGGCTCAGCCCCAGCAGGTGTGCCCGCCGCACGTCGGCCTCGCCACCGCCGAGGACCTGCGCCAGCCGCCGCGCGAGGCGCTCGCCCTCGGCGTGCAGCAGGGCCTGCTCCCCGTTCCCAGTCATGGCCGCACCCTAGCGCGGTAGGCTGCCCCCATGTCAGCCGAGGCGGTCAGTTTCCTGGGGAACTTCGAGGAACTCGTGCGGCAGGTCACCCTGACCCTCGCCACCGGGGTCGAGGCGGTGAGCGCCGTGATCGTGGGGTACGCGGTGCTGGAGTCGCTGTGGCGCCTCGCCGTGCGGCGGGTGGGCGGGCGCCAGAACATGGAGCTGCTGCGCCTGCGCCTCGGACACTGGCTCGCGCTGGTGCTGGAACTGCTGCTCGCCGCCGATATCCTCAAGACGGCGGTCGCCCCCACCTGGGACGACATCGGCAAGCTGGCCGCCATTGCGGGCATCCGCACCGCCCTGAACTACTTCCTCGACCGCGAGGTCCGCGAGGAACAGCGCATCCAGGCCGAGCACGCCGCCGCGCCTGCACATCCGCTGCCGCAAAACTCTGGCTGAGCCTGCCCCTCCCCCCGGCCCGCTTCGGATAAGCTCGGCAGGATATGAACGTTCTCGGTCAGGTCACCGTTCTCCCGGAGCTGCCGCCCGCCCTCGCCCGGCTCTCCGACCTCGCCTATAACCTCTACTGGTCGTGGACCCCGCACGCGCAGGCCCTCTACCGCGACCTCGACGCGTCGTTATGGGAGCGCTTCCAGCACAACCCGGTGCGGCTGCTGCTGGAAGTGCCCCAGGCCCGGCTGGACGAGGCCGCCGCCGACCTCGCCTACCTGGAGCGTTACCGGGCCGTGATCGCGGACTTCGACGCGTACCTGAACAAGACCGACACCTGGGCCAGCCGCCACGCCTCCGGCCTCGCGCCCGTCGCCTACTTCTCGATGGAGTACGGCTTCCACGAGTCGCTGCCCATCTACTCCGGCGGCCTCGGGGTGCTGGCGGGCGACCACTGCAAGAGTGCGTCCGACCTGGGGCTGCCCTTCACGGCGGTGGGGATGCTCTTCCACCAGGGGTACTTCCGGCAGATGCTCAACCGCGACGGCTGGCAGGAGGAAGCCTACGACGAACTGGACCTGACCACCCTGCCCCTGCGCCCGGCCCACACCCCGGCAGGCGAGGAGGCCCGCGTGTCGGTGCAGATCGCCGGGCGTGAGGTCCACGTGCGCGTCTGGGAACTTCTGATCGGGCGCATCCGCGTGCTGCTGCTGGACACCAACGTGCCCGAGAACTCGCCCGAGGACCGCAAGCTCACGGCGCGGCTGTACGGCGGCAACCAGGAACTGCGCTTCCAGCAGTACGTGCTGCTGGGCGTGGCGGGCATCCGGGCGCTGCGGGCGCTGGAAGTCCCGGCGCAGGTCTACCACATGAACGAGGGCCACGCCGCCCTGCTGGGGCTGGAGCGCGTGCGTGAACTCGTCGGCGGTGGGCTGGACTTCCGCACCGCGACCGAGGCGGTCGCCGCCTCCACCCTCTTCACCACCCACACGCCGGTTCCGGCGGGCAACGACGCCTTCGCCTACGACCTCGTAGACCGCTATCTGGGCGGGTGGCCCGAGGCGCTGGGCACCACGCGCGACGACCTCTACGCGCTGGCCCGTCACGACCAGCAGTGGGACGGCCACTGGGTGCCCACCTTCTCCATGACGGTGTTCGCGCTCGCCATGAGCCGCGCGGCGAACGGCGTCTCCGAGCTGCACGGCGAGGTCAGCCGTGACATGTGGAAGTTCCTCTACCCCGGCGCGGAAGCCGCCGAGGTGCCCATCGGCCACGTCACCAACGGGGCGCACAACCTCACCTTCACCTCGCAGGCGATGCGCGACCTGCTCTCGACCGTGCTGCCGGGCGACTGGACCGAGCACTTGGAAGACGAGGCGATGTGGGAGGCGATCGAGCGCCTCACTGACACGCAGCTCAGCGAGGTGCAGCGCGACATGAAGCGCGAGATGGTCGCTTTCGTGCGCTCGCGGGTGCGCGAGCAGGGCCTGCGGAACGGAGCGTCGGCCTCCGACCTCGCTGCCACCGACGGGCTGCTCTCGGAGGACGCCCTGACCATCGGCTTTGCCCGCCGCTTCGCCACCTACAAGCGGGCCACCTTGCTGTTCCGCGACCGTGAGCGCCTCGCGCGGATCGTGAATGACCCTGAGCGCCCGGTGCAGTTCGTCTTCGCGGGCAAGGCGCACCCTGCCGACAACCCCGGCAAGGCCTTTATCCAGGAGATCTACCGGATGTCGCAGCAGCCCGAGTTCCGGGGCAAGATCGTCATTCTGGAAAACTACGACATGAACGTCGCCCGTCACCTGGTGCAGGGGGTGGACATCTGGCTGAACAACCCCCGCCGCCCGCTGGAGGCGTCGGGCACCAGCGGCATGAAGGCCAGCTTCAACGGGGCGCCCAACTTCTCCATCCTCGACGGGTGGTGGCGCGAGGGCTACGACGGCACCAACGGCTGGCCTATCGGCGAGGAGCGCGAGTACGCCGACCTCAACGTGCAGGATGAGGCCGACGCCCACAGCCTCTACACCACGCTGGAAGATCAGATCGTCCCGAGCTATTACGGCGACCGGGCGGGCTGGGCGAGGACGGTGCGCCGGGCTATTCGCACCGTCTCGCCGCGCTTTTCCATGCAGCGGCAGGTCATCGACTACGTGCGCCAGTACTACGTGCCCCTGAGCGAGCGCGGCGCGGCCCTCTCCGCCGGAAACGCCGCCCGCGCCCGCCAGATCGCGGAGTGGAAGGCCTGGGTGCGCGGGCAGTGGCCCCACACCCGCCTGAGCGCGAGTGCCGACCTGCCCGCCACCGCCCGCCCCGGCCAGACGGTGGAGGTCCGGGCACAGGTGCAGTCTGCGGGCATCCGCCCCGAGGACCTGCGCGTGGAGGCGGTCCTCAAGCGCGGCGACGACGTGACCCGTTTCCCGCTGGAGCGCCAGGGCGACGGCAGCTACCGCGCCGCCGTGCCCCTGCCCGGCAGCGGCCTGTACACCGTGGGCGTGCGGATGGTCCCGGTGATCGAGGGCCTGAGCAACGGGCTGGAGGCTGGGCTGATCCGCTGGGCGTAACCCGTCTGGACAGGGGGGGGCGGGGCGTCGTGCTCCGGCCTCCTTTCCATTCGTCCGCCCCCTACAATGCCCCCCGTGCGCCTGCCTGCCCTGCCGCCCATTCCCTCGCTGCTCGTCGCCATGCTGAGCATTCAGGGGGGGGCGGCCTTTGCCAAGTCGCTGTTTCCCACCCTGGGGGCGGCGGGCACAACCGGGCTGCGCGTGACGCTGGCGGCGGCGATCCTGGGCCTGGTCTTCCGGCCCCGCCTGCGCGAACTGCCCTGGGCCGCGTGGCGGGCGATCCTGCCCTACGGGGCGGCGCTGGGCCTGATGAACCTGACCTTCTACCTCTCGCTGACGCGGCTGCCGCTGGGCCTGGCCGTCACGCTGGAGTTCGTGGGGCCGCTGGTGCTGTCGCTGGTCCTCTCGCGCCGGGTGCAGGATCTGGGCTGGGTGGCGCTGGCCGCGCTGGGCATCCTCCTGATCGCACCGCGTGGCGGGGTGGGGGAGGGGCTGGACCCCATCGGCGTGGCGCTGGCATTGACGGCCGGGGCTTTCTGGGCGCTGTACATCCTGGCCGGGGGCGCGGTGGGGCGGCGGGTGCCCGGCGTGACGGGGGTGGTCGCGGGCATGACGGTGGCCGCTGCCGTGACCCTGCCCTTCGGCATCGTGCAGGCGGGGACGGGTTTGCTGGCTCCCAGCGCCCTCCTCGCGGGGCTGGCGGTCGCCGTCCTCTCCAGCGCCCTGCCCTACAGCCTGGAGATGGCCGCCCTCCGAGCCATTCCCGCCCGCGTCTTCGGCGTGCTGATGAGTCTGGAGCCTGCCATCGCCGCGCTGAGCGGCCTCCTCTTTCTGGGGGAGCGCCTCACGCTGGGGCAGTGGCTGGCGATGGGCTGCGTGATTGCGGCGAGTGTAGGCATCACCCTGAGCGGGGCGCAGAAGGTGGCCGTGCCCGAGCCGGTGAACTGAAAGCGCCGCCAAGAAGAAGCCCCAGCCAAAGCCGGGGCTTTTCTCGTAGGGCAACGTTTACCCGTGGTCCGGCATGCTCGCCGTCACCGCCGGGTCCACGCCGTCCTCGAACCGCTTGAAGTTCTCGCGGAACATTCCGGCCAGCTTGCGGGCGGTGCGGTCGTAGGCGCCCTTGTCGGCCCACGCCTGACGGGGGTTGAGCACCTCGGCAGGCACGCCGGGGACCTCGGTGGGAATCTCCAGGTCGAAGAAGGGCTCGCGCTCGAAGGCCACGCTGTCCAGCTCACCGTTCAGCGCCGCGTTAATCAGGGCGCGGGTGTGCCGGATGCTCATGCGCTGGCCCACGCCGTACTGCCCGCCGCTCCAGCCGGTGTTCACCAGCCACACGCGCACGCCGTGCTCCTGCACCTTGTCGGCCAGCAGCTTGGCGTACTCGCCGGGGTGACGGGGCATGAAGGGCGCCCCGAAGCAGGTCGAGAAGGTGGGCTGCGGCTCGGTTACGCCCTGCTCGGTGCCGGGGATCTTGGCGGTAAAGCCGCTGATGAACTGGTACATCGTCTGCTCGGGGCTCAGGCGGCTGATGGGCGGCAGTACCCCGTAGGCGTCGGCGGTCAGGAACACCACGTTGCGCGGATGCCCGGCCATGCCCTCTTCCACGATGTTTGCGATCTCGGTGATGGGGTACGCCGAACGGGTGTTCTCGGTGAGGCTGCCGTCGTCGAGGTTCGGGGTGCCGTCGTCATTGAGGACCACGTTCTCCAGCACCGTGCCGTAGGTCCGGGTGGTCTGGTAGATGGCGGGCTCGGCCTCCGCGTTCAGATTGATGACCTTCGCGTAGCAGCCGCCCTCGAAGTTGAAGATTCCCCGGTCGCTCCAGCCGTGCTCGTCGTCCCCGATCAGCTTGCGGCTGGGGTCGGCCGAGAGGGTCGTCTTGCCCGTCCCGCTCAGGCCGAAGAAGAGGGCCACGTCGCCGCCCTCGCCCACGTTGGCCGAGCAGTGCATCGGCATCACGCCCCGCTCCGGCAGCAGGAAGTTCATCACGCCGAAGATGCCCTTCTTGTTCTCGCCCGCGTACTGGGTGCCGCCCACCAGAATCATCTGGCGGGTGAAGTTCACCAGAATGAAGGTGTCGCTGCGGACGCCGTCTGTCGCGGGGTCGGCCTTGAACGACGGCAGGTTCAGAATGGTCCACTGCGCCTCGAACCCCTCGCGCTCCTGCGGGGTGGGCCGCACGAACATGTTGCGCACGAACAGCGAGTGGTACGCCATCTCGGTCACGGCCCGCACGGGCAGGCGGTACTCGGGATCGGTGCCCGCGAAGACGTCCTGCACGAACAGCTCGCGGCCCTCGGCGTAGGCGGTCATCTTCTCCAGCAGCCGGTCGAAGACCTCGGGCGTGGTCGGCGTGTTGAACCCGCCCCACCACACGGCGTCCCGCGTGAGGTCGTCTTCGACGATAAAGCGGTCCTTGGGGCTGCGGCCGGTCTTGTTGGTGCGGACAGTCAGCGGGCCGGTGGCGGCCTGCACACCCTCACCGAGGCGGATGGCGGCGGCATACAGCTCGTCCACGCCGGGATTGTGGTGCACGGTGGCATTGCGAATGCCGAGGGCTTGCAGCAGGGGGGGCTGGGTCAGGCTCATGGGGTCCTCCGGGAATTCGAATGGCAGGAATGTGACCTTGTAACGAGGTTATCCTGCCGCATGAAGCGGTTCCACACCAAACCCGCCCCTGTCACATCCCCGGAAACAGCAGCTTTTCTCGCTTTCAGTCCAGCGAAGGGGGACGGCCGGAAAGGTAGACGCGACGACCCCACCCGCCGAGCGAATGGGGTCGGGGGGCAGGAGATCAGCGCGTCTGGCCGCCCGCGCCGCCGCCGAGCTGAACGGGTCGCCCGGAGCCGTCCACAAGCTGCACGCTCTGAAACACACCCGGCACCCGGACCAGCGTCCACGGACTGGTGAGGGCCTGGGTGGTGATCGCCCCCGCCCCCGGTGACCGAATCTCGACTGTGAGGGTCAGGGTGCCGCCCTGCACGCTGGCCCCGGTGACCCGGACGCCGTAGCCCCCGGTGGGCCGCTGCCCTAGGAACACGCCGACCACCGTTTCCCCGGTCCGGAGCGCCGGAACCCCGGGGGCGCCGGTCTGGTTGCCGTAGGCCACCCGATACAGGGCGTTCAGAGCGCTCTGCGAGGTGGCGAGCTGGACGGCCGGGTTGTTCTGGGCAGCGTTGGTGCCGCTGGCAAGTTCGGTGACGGTCACGCGGCCTCCGGCGGTGGGGGGCGCCGCCGGGGTGCCAGGTTGGGCGGCCAGGGTCGGCACCCCGGACTGGATGTAGAGCGCCGTGTGGCGGTACTCGGCGGGGGTCGGCTCCACCGTCAGGCGGGGGTCGGGCACTTCAGCTTCTGGCAGCACTGTCACCGCGAGCGGTCCCTGCCCGGTGAGCGCCCGTGAGAGCACGTCGGCCTCGGCGTCGGTCAGCTCGCCCGCGCCGCGCAACCCGCTCACCGGGAGGGCGGTGAGGTTGGCACCGGAGGCCCCGTTCAGCCGCAGCCACGTGCGCCCGTCGGTGAAATAGACGGTGCCCCGCGCCTCGTTGACCGGAACCGAGAAGCGCCCCAGCGTGTCCCGCGTCACGGCCAGCTTGGGCGTCACGGTCGAGGTGGGCAGGCGGTAGGTGGCCGCCCCATTCACGCTGAGGGTGCCCGGCAGCGCGAGCGGATCGCTGATCTGGGGGCGCAGGTCGAGGGGCGTGCCGTTCACCTTGACACTGCCCCGGCCGCCTTCCAGTGCTCCGTACACCCACACGATCCTCTCCTGGGTGCCGCCATACAGCGCGACCTCATGCACCCGCAGCGAGCCAGGACCGGTCATGGTGCAGCCCGCCAGCAGGCCCGTCCCCAGCAGGGCGGCGCCCATCATCGTCTTCTTCATGACGCTCAGCTTATGGGCCGCGTCTGACCGAGGACTGAAGGCCACCTTGACCAAGTCCCCACCTGCCCTTCAACCGTGCGAGAGCAGCTCGTGGGCGTGCGAAAGAGCGACTTCCGAGGTGTTTCCACTGAGCATCCGGGCGATCTCCTCCAGCCGCTCGTCTTTGGTGAGGAGGCGGACGTGGCTCACCGTGCGCCCGTTCTCCACCCGTTTCTCCACCTTGTAGTGGTGGTCGGCGCGGGCCGCGATCTGCGCGAGGTGGGTGACCACCAGCACCTGCCGCCCCCCCGCCAGCCCCGCGAGTTGCCCCGCCACCGCTAGCGCCGCCGCCCCGCCGATCCCGGCGTCCACCTCGTCGAAGACCACAGTGGGCGTGTCGGCCCCCAGCACGGTGGAGATGGCGAGCATCACCCGCGACAGCTCGCCGCCCGAGGCCACGTCCGCCAGCGGGCCGAGGTCCTCGCCGGGGTTGGCGGTGAAAGCGAGGGCCACGTCGCTTAGCCCGGACGGACCGGGCGCGGCCAGGGGCGAGAGCCGGAACTCCAGCCGGGCGTGCGGCATCCCCAGTTCTCGGATGACCGCGACCAGCCGGGCAGCAAGCGGCCCCGCCACCTCCCGCCGCGCCCGGTCCAGCGCCTCGCCCTCGCGGACGGCCTGGGCGTGGAGGCGTTCCACCTCCGCCTCCAGGCTGCCCGCATCTTGCTCGTCGCGGGTCAGGCGGTTCAGGTCAGTTTCTGCCTCGGCGTGGAAGGCCAGCACGTCCTCCAGGGTGGGGCCGTATTTGGCCCGCAGCTTGCCCAGCGCGGAGAGGCGGCCCTCCACCCGCGCGAGTTCCTCGGGGTCGGGGGCACTGTCCTCGGCCACCCCACGCAGCTCGCCCACGACCGCCTGCACGGCGTCCAGGGCTTCCCGCAGGTCGTGCTGAAGCTGCCCGCTCGCCTCGTCGTATTTCGCCCCCGCATTCAGCGCCTTGACCGCCTCCGCGATCAGTCCAGCGGCGGTCGTCTCGCCCTCTGAGAGCAGCTCCAGCGCTCCCGCCGCCCCCTGGGCGATGGTTTCCAGATTCGACAACCGGGTGAGTTCCGCCGTCAGCGGCTCCTCCTCACCGGGCTGGGGAGAGACTTCCGTGATCTCGCGCACCTGAAAGGCCAGTAGGTCGAGCTGACGCGCCCGCTCGCGCTCGCCTGCCCGCAGGGCTTCGAGTCGGGCGCGGGCCTCGGTCCAGGCCCGGTACGCCCCCGCGTAGGCCGCCGCCTCGCCGGGCACCTGGCGGTCGAGCAGCGCCCGCTGCCGCGCCGGACTGAGCAGCGTCACCGCGCTGTGCTGCCAGTGGATTGTCAGGCGCTGTCCTGACCACTCCCCCAGCTCGCGCACGCTCACGGGCTCGCCGTCCAGCCGCGCGGTGCCGCGTCCCCCGGCGGTGACCCGGCGGCTGGCGCTGAACTCGTCCCCGCCTTCTTCCCAGAAGCCCGACACCAGCAGGCTCTCCTCTCCGGTGCGAATCAGGTCCGCATTCGCCCGGGTGCCCAGCAGCAGCCCCAGCGCGTCCACGATGATGCTCTTGCCCGCGCCCGTCTCGCCGGTAAAGGCGGAAAAGCCGGGGCGCAGCTCCAGCGAGAGGTCACGGATGGTGGCAAGGTGCCGCACTTCCAGGCGGCTGAGCAGTGGCAGGGTGGGGTGGGAGGAAACAGTCGAGGCCTCCCGCGCGGCGGGCACGGGGGCAACCTGGGGGGTGCGGGCCTTGCGGGTCACGCCCCCGAGTCTAGAGCGTGGGGCCGGGGGCAGAGTGCGACCCGGTTGCCCAAGCGGGGGGCCGAACATGAAACCCGCGTTACGTTCGCCCCACACTCCCTCCCGGCGCGGCGCCGACAATGGGGCCGCAAGGTTTTCCTGCGCGGCCTTCCCGCCGCCGCCCCCGGAAGACGAAAGGAGTCCCCGATGAACAACCACACTTCGCGCCAGGACCGTGAGGCGCCCTCCTCCAAGGACCAGGGCACCCTGGGCATCCTGAATCTGCTGCTGCTAGGCGGCCTCGCCGCAGCGGCGCTGAACACGAGCGCCCGCCAGCGCGTCATGGGCGGCACCAAGGGCCTCGTCACTGCCGCTGGGCACACGCTGGAGGAGACGGTCAAGCCCGCGCTCGCCACCGCCGCCGAGCAGGTTTCGCAGGTTGCCCAGACCGCCGTCCAGAAGGGCGCGGGGGCCGTGCAGACCCTGCGCGAGGAGGCACCAGGCCGCGCCCACAGCCTGCTCGAAACCGTGCAGGAGGTCGCCGGGGCCGCTGCGAGCACCGTCGCCCACAAGGCCGCCGACCTGACCCACGCCGCCGCCGAACTCGCCGAGGAGGGCCGCGAGGGCGCCGCCCACCTGGCCCAGGGTGCCCGGCACCAGATCGCCCGCGAGGTCCATGAGGCTCAACGGAGTGGGGAGCGCGTGGTCGCCAAGGTCAGCCGTGACGCGCAGGGTGCCCGCCAGGACGCCGAACGCCGCCTCACCCGCGCCCGCCGTGAGGCCGAGCGCGAACTCAAGGCTGCCCGCCGCAACTGGGACCAGGGCCGCCTGGAACGAGAGGTGGAAAGGCGCATCGCTCCCCTGAACAAGCAGGTCAGCCGTGAACTCGCCCGCCTGGAGAAGGAAGCCAAGAAGGCCAAGGGCCGCGCCCGTCAGGACCGCCGCAAGGAAGCCGAGGCCGGGGGCGGCCTGGGGGGGACCACCCTGCTGATCGCCCTCGTCGGGGGCGCGATTGTCCTGGCCCGCGTGCCCGCCGCCCGTCAGGGAATCTTGAAGGCCGTCGAGGGCGTCAGCCCCGAGGCCGCCGAGCGCCTGCACAAGTTCAGCCGCGACGCCCGCAATGTGGTGGGCTCCATGTGGCTCGAAAGCCTCGACGAGTCCCAGCCCGCCCCGGCTCCTGCCAAGCCTGCCTCGGCACCGCCGGCCAGCGCTTCGGCGACCGACCCGGTGACCACCCAGGCTGCTGCCGGTACAGCGACCGCTCCTGCCGACGCGGGCACCAGCGGCGCGACCTGGGGCGGCTCGCCCGCGCCGGACTCGCCCGCAGCGAGCGGCGCCACCCAGGGCGACGGCTCCAAGCAGGGCGACCAGAAGCGCCAGAACTGAGCCCTTCACCTGCTGCGGCGCTGCCCCCAACTGGAGGCGGCGCCCTTGCCATACCGGGCGCTAGACTGCCCCCCGATGCGCTCTCCCAGCGACGCTCCCCTGGCCCTGATCGGGTACTCCACCGACGCCGCCCGCGCCCTGCGGGAGGCCGGACTGCTCGCCGTGCCTGTTCCCGACGACGAACCCGCCGCTGTGCTGGAGGCCTGCCGCACCCTGCGCTTCGTGGGGGCACTCGTCCACCCCTCGCGTGAGGTGGCCCTCGCCGGGCATGTGGACCCCGACCCCGACGCCCGCCGGGTGGGGCGGGTGGACGCGGTGGCTTTCGGAAGGGAAGCGCACGGCACCTATGCCCTCGCAGACGCGCTGATGGACGCGGTGGAGGGGAGCGGGTACGCCGCACGCGGCGCGGACGCCCTGCTGCTGGGCTCCGGGACCGACCTCGCCCGAGCCCTCCCGCTGCTGCGGCTGGGCTTCGGCAACGTGGGCATCGTGGCCGACTCCTACCCGGAGGCCGAGCGCTTTGCCCGCGACGTGCCTGCCGGGGTCCGCGCCTTTCCGGTGGGGCGGCGCGACTCGGCCCTCGCCTCGCTCGCCGAACGGGCGGACCTGATTGTGCTGACGGGCGGCTCCGTCCCCCCCGGCCTCCTCCAGCCGTACCACACTCTGGTGGACCTCACCGGACAGGCGAGCACCGGGAGCAGCGGCGCAGCGCGGCTCGACCTCACCCGGCTGCCCGAACTGCGGCTGGTGCGTCAACTGCTGCACGCCACCGGGCAGCGTTACCGCCCCGAGGACCTGAGCGACCTCGCGGCGGCGCTGGTCTGAACACGGAGAGGGACAGAGGGCCGGGACGCTTCCCACCCTCTGCCCCTCTCCATCGCCACTACTGGGTACTTCTGGGGTCCAGCACGTCCCGCAGGCCATCTCCGAGCAGATTGAAGCCCAGCACGGTCAGGAAGATGGCGAGGCCCGGAAAGACCATCGTCCACGGCGCGTCCACGTAGTACTGGCGCGAGTCGCTGATCATGGTGCCCCACTCGGGCAGCGGCGGCTGCGCCCCGATGCCCAGGAAGCCCAGCGCGGCAACCTCGATGGTGGCGGTGGCGATGCTCAGGGCGCCTTGCACGATCAGCGGCGAGAGGCTGTTGGGCAGCACGTGCCGGAAGACCATCCGCCCCTGCGAGGCTCCCAGCGCCCCCGCCGCCTGCACGAACTCGCGCTCGCGCACGCTCAGGACCACCGACCGGGCCAGGCGCATGTAGACGGGCACCTGCACCAGCGACACCGCCAGCATCGCCGTGACCAGCTGTGGGCTGTTCAGCGCAAAGAGGCGGTCGAGTGCCGCGATCAACACGGGCGGGTTGTCGCTGGAAAAGATGCTGGCGAACCCGATGGCAAGCAGGATGGACGGAAAGGCCAGCATCACGTCGCTGAGGTAGCCCGTCACGGAGTCCAGCCAACCGCCGAAATAGCCCGACAGCACCCCCAGCAACGTGCCCACGATCAGGGCGAGGAACGTGCTGACCACACCCACCTTGAGGCTGAGCTGCGCCCCGTGCAGCACGCGGGTGGCAACCGAGCGCCCCAGGTTGTCGGTGCCGAAGGGCGCTTTCCACACGTCCACCTGCCCGGTGACCGGGTCGCGGTACTCTTCGGCCACCTCCGGATTCCACAGCGCGGCGACCGAGGGCGGCTTGAGGTTGAGGCGGTAATCGCGGTCGGTGGTGGGATCGTAGGGCACCAGCACCGGGGCGAGCAGCGCCAGCAGCACGAAGACGGCCACGATCACCGCGCCCACCTTGCCGGGCGTGGAGCGGCGGAAGCGCCGCCAGAAGATGCTGGGGGGCCGCTTGACGGCGGCGCGGGGAGGGGAGAGGGTGGTCATAGGTACCTCATGGGGGCCGTCACCGGTATTGAATGCGGGGGTCCAGCGCCGCGTAGCTGAGGTCCACCACCAGGTTGACCACACTGACGACGAGCGCGGCAAAAATCACCCCGCCCTGAATGATGGGGTAGTCGCGCAGGCTGATCGCGTCGTAGACCCACGACCCCAGCCCAGGCCACGAGAAGATCGTCTCGGTGAGCACCGCGCCGCCCAGCAGCGCCCCCGCCTGCAACCCGATCACGGTGACCACCGGCAGCAGGGCGTTGCGCAGCGCGTGCTTGACGGTCACGTGACGGGGAGCGAGCCCCTTGGCCCGCGCGGTCCGCACGTAGTCCTGCCCCAGCACCTCCAGCAGACTCGACCGGGTGATGCGGGCGATGATCGCCAGCGGAATGGACCCCAGCGCGACCGCAGGCAGAATCAGGTGCCGGATGGCGTCCCAGGCGGCGGCGGGCTGCCCCCGCAACAGGGCGTCCAGCACGTAGAAGCCCGTGATCGGCTCCAGCACCGTCTCGTTGCCCAGCCGCGCCGAGGGCGGCAGCCAGCCCAGCTTCACCGCGAAGAAGTACGACAGCAGCAGCCCCAGCCAGAACACCGGCATGCTGACGCCCACCAGACTGACCGTGGTCGCCACGTTGTCCCACGCACTGTTGCGCCGCAGCGCCGCCACGATCCCGGCAGGCAGCCCGATCAGGAGGGCGAACAGCAGCGCCGCGACGCTCAGCTCGGCGGTCGCCGGAAAGCGCGAGGCAAGTTCGTCGCGCACCGGGATATTGCTTTTCAGGCCGCTGCCCAGGTCCCCTTGCAGCAGCCCGGCCACGTAGCGCGGGTACTGCGCGTCCAGCGGGTTGCTGGGGTTCCCGAAGTTGATAAACCAGGGCTTGTTCAGCCCCAGTTGCTCGCGCAGGGCCGCCGCCGCTTCCGGCGTGGCCCGCTCGCCCAGCAGCGCGGTGGCCGGGTCGCCGGGAATGGACCGCACGAACGCAAAGACCACCACGCTGATTCCGATCATGACCAGCAGGGTCCGCAGCAGGCGGCGAATCACGTAACTGCCCAAGATTTCGGCTCCTCTCTCGTGAGCAAGGAGGAGGGCGCGGGGCTCCGGGCTTTCCGACTCTGCCCGCGGCCCCGCGCCCCCTTCCCCCTAAAAATTCCGGCTCAGCGCTTGCCCACCAGCGAGATGTTGTTGAAGGCCTCGCTGCCCAGCGGGCTGGGCACCCAGCCCCTCACGTAGGTGCGGGCGGCCGCGAGCGGCTGGCTGTGCACCATCGGGAGGCGGTAGTTGGCCTTGTAGGTGATCTCGTGCAGCTGGCCGTACACCCGCGCCTTGGCGGTGCGGCCCACGGCGGCGCGGCCCTGTTCCAGCAGGCGCTGGAGTTCCGCCGGGTTCCAGTTGATGTCGTCACTGGCGGTCGGGCCGTAGTACGCCCCGTAGAAGTTGTCGGGGTCGCCGTAGTCCCCGGTCCAGCCGATCATGTACATGTCGAAGCCGGGTTCCTTGTTGCGGTCTTCGAGGTACTTGGCCCAATCCTCGGTCTTGAGGTTGACCTTGATGCCGATGGCGCTGAGGTCGGCGGCAATGGCCTCTGCGATAGGCTTGGGCGTGGGGAAGTACGGGCGGCTCACCGGCATGTACCACAGGTCGATGGAAAAGCCGTTGGGGTAGCCCGCGTCGGCCAGCATCTTCTTGGCGGCGGCCGGGTCGAACTTGTAGGTGGCGGGCACGTCCTTGGAGTTGGCCCAGGCCAGCACGGGCGGCAGGAAGCTGGCGTTGCTGACGCCCAGCCCGTTCCAGAAGGCGTCCACGATGGCCTTGCGGTTGATCGCCATGGAGATGGCCTCGCGCACCTTGTCGTTCTTGAGGTACTGGTTGCGGTTGTTCAGGCTCAGGAAGCCCACGTTGAAAGAAGGCTTCTTGACCGCCACGAGGTTGCGGTCGGCCTGGACGTTCCGCAGCGCGTCAGGCGTGAGGTCCGACGTGAAGTCGATGGTGCCCGCCTTCAGCTCGTTGAGGCGCTGCGAGGCGTCCTTGATCGAGCGGATAATCAGGCCGTCCACCTTGGCCTTGCTGCCCCAGTAGCTCTGGTTGGGCGCCAGGGTCACGCGGTCGCCGGTGCGCCAGCTCTGGAAGATGAAGGGGCCGGTGCCGATAGGCTTGCTCGCGGGAGTGCCGTACTTGGCCCCGTCCTTTTTGATCGCAGTGGGGCTGGCGATGCCGAAGTACCCGGCGCCGATCACCTCGGGAAAGACGCTCGACGACTTGTTGAGGTCAAAGCGCACGGTGGTGTTGTTCACCTTGACGATGTTCTTCACGACCGAGGTGGCGTCACCCTTGTAGCCGCCCAGAAGCTGACCCCAGATTTCGAAGGTGCGGCCCTGGTTGCGGAAGCCCTGGGGATGCTTGGGATCCCACCAGCGGCTGAAGTTGTACACCACGGCGTCGGCGTTGAAGGCGGTGCCGTCGTGGAACTTCACGTTCGGGCGCAGGGTGAAGGTCCAGCTCGTCGCGTTCGCGTTGCTGGTCCACTTGGTCGCCAGGCCGGGCTCGGGGTCAGTGGTGCCGTCCTTGAAGGCCACCAGCGTGTCGTAGATCTGGTGCTGCACCAGAATGCTGATGCCGTCGGTGATGTTGCCCGGCTCCAGGCTGACGGGGTCGCCGTTGGCCCCATAGACGAGGGTCGCGGCCCCGGCGGTGGGCAGCGTGGTGAGCAGGGCAGTCAGCAGCAGTTTTTTCATGGACCCTCCGGGACGCCGCCATCCCCCCTCGGCCCACGGCGGGCCGGGCGGGGAAGATGAACGGCAGCTCAAGCTCTGAACGTGCGCTCAGGGTAGGGGGCGGCGCCCAGAGTGTCAAGCAGGTCACAGAGGGGCCGTGCAGACAGGCCCTGAGCCGGGAAGTCCCGCGTTCAGGGCCTTTAGAAAACAGAGCTGAACGTCGTTTCTCTCAGGGCGTCGGTGTCAACTCGCCCAACTCGGTCCGCGTCTGATCCGGCCCCAGCACAGCCTCGCGTTCGGTGCCGGGCTCGTGAGTCTCGCCGTAGATCCCGTTGCCGTCGCGGTCGCGGCCCGCCAGCGCCCGGAAGGTGCCGTCGGGCAGGTAGGCGGTAAAGCGGCCCAGTGCGTCGAGCGCGGGCTGGTACGCCAGGCCCCGCGTGTCCCACAGCCGCAGCCCCAGCGTGTCCGTGACGGCCGGGGCACCCAGCGCCGCGGCCGCGTTGACCATTCCGTACCCGAAGGCGTCGTCCCGGCCCTTGACCCCGAGGTCGGTGGCAGTCGCGGTGAGCCGCGCGAGGGTGTCGTCGCGGCCCTGGGTCACGCCCTTGCTGAGCAGCAGCGCGGCCAGCGCACTCACCTGCGGGGTGGCCTGACTCGTCCCAGCCTGCCCCATGTAGGTGGGCTGGTTCTTGCCGTAGTCCCAGTCGGTCGAGAGAATCACGTCGGCGTAGGCCTTGCCGCCCAGTTGCCCGCCGTTGTGGTAGGTCGCCCCCGTGAGGTCCACCCCCCCCGGCGCGGCGAGCTGCACCGCCGGGTACTGGTTGGAGTAACTCGCCCGCAGCGGAGCGCTCGCGCCCGAGAGGGTCACCGCCCCCACCGCCACCGCGCCCTCGCAGGCGGCGGGGTAGTAGGGGGTGGTGCCGTACCCGTTGCCCGCCGCCGCGAACACCAGCGCCCCGGCCGCCGTGGCCTCCGCGACCGCCTCGCACAGCGGCGCGGCCTGACTCGCGGAGATGGCCCCCCCGAGGCTGAGGTTGATGACCTCGGCTGGACGGTCCAGTCGGTAGGTCTGGCTGCCCAGGGTCACGGGCAAGCCCGCCGCGTAGCGCACCGCGTTCACCACGTCCGCGACCTCGATGTTGCCCTGGGCGTCAATGGCGCGGACCGGCAGCACCTTCACGGGCGCCTTGTAGGACGCTCCCACCACGCCGCTGGTGCTGCACGCCGCGCAGCCCGGAAACTGAGCGATTTCCCCCCAGCGGGCCGCAATGACGCCGCTGACGTGGGTGCCGTGGCTGCCGGTCCGGCGAGCGGGGGTACCGGGGTCGCTGGGGTCACGGTCGGGGCCGTCCCCATCGCCGTTGTCGTAGGCCCCCTGCTGGTCGGCGGCTACGAAGTCCAGCACGTCGAGCGCCCCTTCCTCTGGTCCCAGCAGCGCTCCAGCGAGATCGGGGTGGTCGTAACGCACCCCCGAATCTACAACCGCCACCGTGACGGGCCGGGTATAGCCGCCCGCCTCCATGTCGCGCCAGACGGCCCGGTAGCCCAGCAGGCGGTAGGCCCACTGGAGGCCCGCGTACTCGTCGGTCGGTTCCAGCGGCGCGGCGGTCGCCTGTGCCCGCAGCACGGCGTTGGGGACCGCGTATTCCACGTTGGGATCCCGCCGCAGCGCGGCCAGGGTGCCCGCCACGTCGTCCGTGACGAGTTCGGCCCGCCGCCCGCCGAGGTCGTGCCGGGCCGCCGCGTCAACTTGGTCGAGGGCCGCGCGGGTGCTGGCGAGCGCGGCGTCCTGCGCGGTGACCTTCCGGCCCAGCGCGAGCGCCTGCGCGGCGGGCGAACGGTACTTCACGATCACGCTGCGGGCCTGGGCGGGGGCGGCATCCTGTGCCGGAGCGGTGCCCACGTCCGTTCCCTGCACCCGCGCAGGATCGGTGACCCGGCCGGTCAGCACGTACTGGTCGGCGGTAACGGTCCAGACCGCCGTGCCCTGGCGCTCACCCGCCTTCCAGGAAATCTTGACCTCTCCCGTCAGCCGCGCCTGGTCCGCCCTGATCGGCGTGCCCAGGGCGCGGTTGGCCCGCACCTGCACCCGCAATGCCCCGGTCCCGGACAGGGGCGAGACGCTCAGCCACGCAGGAGTGTCCTCCACCCGCCAGGAGGTGCCCGTGAAGGGGGCCTCGGCGCCCAGGGTCAGGGCGGTCCCCAGCTCCAGCGTGCGGTCGGCCAGGGGCGCGGAGCCGGGAGCGGGCGTGGGCACCGGGGTGGGAGCGGGCGTGGGCACCGGGGTGGGAGCGGGCGGCATGGGCAGTGTGCTGCACGCGGCGAGCAGCAGGGCGGCCGGGAACAGGAGGAGGGGGCGCGTCATGAATACCGCATGATGCCCCGCCCAGCTGACGCCCGAATGAAGACCGGGCGACATTCCCCGAGCCTCCCCGTACCGCAGTACCGTTTTCCCGCGCCAGGCGCCACAATGCCCCCCGTGCCCAGCGGACGTGTCCACAACCTCATCAATATCGCGGCCTACTCGGTCCTCGCGGCGGGCGCCCTGATCGCTACCCGGCAGGACCTCCTCACCGTGACGCCCGTGCAGGCGCTCAACTTCTCCCTCGCCTTCTTCGCCGGGACCTTCCTGCTCTCGCCCGACCTCGACCTCGCGGACGGGGCGGTGGATTCCAAGCGGCGCTGGGGGGTGCTGGGCGTGCTGTGGGTGCCCTACGGCTGGCTGTTCCGGCACCGGGGCCTCTCGCACACCTGGCTGCTGGGGCCGCTGACCCGGTTGGTGTACCTGGGGCTGTGGGGGCTGCTGCTCCTCGGCCTCGTGCGCTTCGTGTGGCCGGAAGCGCCGCTGCCACGGGTACCGCAGCCGGTCAGCCTGAAGGTGGTGCTGCCCTTCGTCCTGGGCTACTACCTCAGCCAGTGGCTGCACCTCGTAGCGGACGGCGTGTGGCCGGGGCACGGCTGGCGGCAGGTGCGGCGGAAAGTGGGCGGGCGCAAGCGGACGGCCCGGTCCCGCTGAGAGCGGCCGTCACCGCACCCGCGTCTGGAACACCATCACCTCGCTCGCCTCTTCCAGCGGACCGCCCTGAAAGGAGCCCGTCACGCGCGGCGCCTCGAAGCCCGCGCAGCGCAGCAGCCACTCGACCTCGTAGCGGGTGTAGTAGCGCTGGGTCAGGGTGAAATGCCGCCGCCGCAGCAGCCCGTCGGGGGCGGTGGTGTCCACGTGGTACTCGGTCGTCACGTGTTGCCGCACCCGGTCATGACGCTGCACCAGAAACACGTCGGTGCGCGAGCCGTCCGGCCCGTGGAAGGTCTCGCCCTCATGCCGCACGGTGTTCATCTCGCCGTAGCGCGGCACGTACAGGTCGAAGGCGAAAGCCCCGCCCGGCGCCAGGTGGGCGCAGAGGTTTTCCAGTGCCGCGAGTTGTTCGGCGGGCGTGTAAAGGTGCATCAGCGCATTGAAGGGCGCCACGATCAGGGCGAAGCGGCGCTCCAGCCGCACCCCCTGCGCGTCTCCCTGCACGAACTCCACCTCCAGCCCCTGTTCCTGCGCCCGTGCGCGTGCCCGCTCCAGCATCCGGGCGCTGGGTTCCAGCCCGGTCACGTCGGCCCCGCGCCGCGCCAGGAAGGTGGTCACCCGCCCGGTCCCCGCCCCCACCTCCAGCACCGGCCCCCCGGCCCGCTCCGCGAGCCCGGCGTAAAAGTGCAGGTCGTCGCGGTAGAGGTCGTACTGGCGGTCGTACAGGTCGGCGAGGTCGTCGTAGTTCACGGGGAAGAGGGTACGCGCTCAGATGCTCGGCGGGGTGCCGTACCGCTCCAGAAACGCCGTCCGCTCCATCACGCTCAGCTTCGGCTCGGGGGCGTCCGGCGGGCTGCCGTAGGCGCGGCGCAGCACGTTGGCCCACAGATGCAGGCGGCGGGCGGTGGCGGGGGGGAGGTCGTGGGTCTCGAACCCCAGGGTCGCCAGCAGCGGCGAGAGCGCACTCAGGCAGAAGACGACCTCCGCGCCTTGCAACTCTGGCCGGGCCACGAGCTCGCGGGCCACGTCCCGGAAGTCCTCACGGGCGAGGCGGACGCTGCGGCGCAGGCCGAGGTCCACCATCAACGGGTTGTTGACGTGGAACTCGGCGACGGGGGTGCCGCGCGGGACCGGGGTGCCGTCCGCCAGCGTGATGCCTGCCAGCGGAAAGCGCACCCGGCCCACCCGGAAGAGGTTGTCAGCCCGCCCGCCCGCATACCGCACTCCGCCTAGGCGGTCGAGCAGCGCGTCCAGCCCGCCCATCACCCGCCGGGGAAGGTCGGCCGGAGTCAGAGGAGACGCCCCCTCCAGCTCGCCCAGCGGCACCAGCCGGTAGCCCCGCGCCCGCAGGTCGGCCAGCAGGCCCGGTAGCCCCGGCACAGTCACCCGCGCCCCCGGCCCCGCGTCGTGCAGCACGACCACCGCGCCGGGCCGCACGAGCGCCCTCAGCCGTGAGCGCAATCCCTCCGGGGTGGCGCTTGCGTGCCAGTCGCGCCCCTCCACGCTCCAGTGCGCCCCGGTCAGGCCCGCCGCCCGCTGGCCCAGCACGGTCGCCAGCGTGTAACCGCCGTGCGGGGGACGGTGCAGCGGCACCGGGCGGCCCACCACCGCCGACACCCGCCGCGCCGCCGCGCCGGGATCGCGGAAGGCCCCCCGCGGCGAGCGCCCCCAGGCGTGGCGGTGCCGTGCCCCGTGCGCCCCCACCTCGTGCCCCTCCGCGAGCATCCGGGCGACCAGCCCTGGGTGCGCCTCCGCCCGCCCCGCCACCACGAAGAAGGTCGCTCGCGCCCCCGCCTCCCGCAGCGCGTCCAGCACAGCGGGCGTCGTGCGTGGATCGGGGCCGTCGTCGAAGGTGAGGGCCACCGCCCGTTCCCCTTGCCGCCCCTCCCTAATCAGGCCCAGCCCCAGCCGCTGCACCAGCAGGTAGGGGAGACCCAGGTAGGCGAGCAGCCCCAGTGCCACCCAGCCGCGCCGCTTCATGCCCACCCCCTCATCGCCGCCCCAGTGCCCGCAGCAGCGCCGCCGCCACCCGGTCAGCCGCGTCGGGCACACTGACGGCGCGGGCATTCGCGCTCAGGCGGGCGTGTTCTTCACTGTCCAGCGCCCGCAGCACCGCTCCCCGCACCTCCGCCCGCGTGCGCGGCCACAGCGCCGCCCCGTGCCGCACGAGGTAATCGGCGTTGTGTTCCTCCTGCCCCGGAATGGGGTCATGGACCACCAGCGGCACACCCAGCGCGGTCGCCTCGGCCACCGTCAGGCCGCCCGCCTTGCCCACCACGAGGTCAGAGGCCGCGAGCAACTCGGGAAAGTCCTCGCGGAACCCCAGCCCGTGAACGGTCGCCCCGCCGAAGCGCCGCACGCCCCGCTCCCGCGCCCCGGCCAGCACGAGCACCTGCACCGGGCGCCCCAGCCCCGCGAGTTCGCCCAGCAGCGGCCCCAGCGCCCGGTAACTCCCCGTACCCCCGCCCGACACCAGCAGGACGGGTTGGTCGGGCCTCAGCCCGTGCTTCTCCCGCAGCGCCCCCCGGTCGGCCCCCACCAGTGCCCGGAAGGCCGGGGCGATGGGGATGCCCGTGACCGTCACCCGCTCCGGCGGAATACGCCAGCGCCCCATCTGCTCCCGCGCCTCCTCGGTCGCCACCATCAGCAACTCGGCTTCGGGCCGCGCCCAGTGGTGGTGGACGCGGTAGTCGGTGACCACCAGCGCGTTCAGGAAGTCGGCCCCCAGCCGCCGCCGAGCCGTGTGCGCCAGCGCGACGGGCGTGGGGTACGAACTCACGACGAGTTCGGGCCGCACTTCCCGCACGTCCCGCAGCATTCCCCGCAGGCCCAGCCAGCCGAAGGTCCCCGTCAGCGCCCTGGGCTCGCTCTCCCGGTCCGTCCAGTCGTAAAACGCCCGGTACATCCCCGGCGCGTACCGCAGCCACGCCGCGTAGGTCCCCGCCGTGACCGCCCGCTCGACCGGATTCACGTAGGTCAGAAAGTCCGCGTGCCGCGCCCATAGCGGGACGCCCGCCGCCCGCAGCGCCGCGTCCAGCGCCCCGTTCGCCTGATGGTGCCCGCTCCCGAAGGAGGCCGAGAGAATCAGGGCACGCAGTTCGGGAGAAGGGGGCGGGGCTTCCTCGGTCACGTCCGCCTCAGCATCCATAGTCCAACGACCGCGAACAGCACGTTGGCGAGCCACACGCCGGGCTCCGGGAGGTTGGGCATCCTCCCCGCCACCGTCAACCCCACGAAAAAGACGAGGTAGTACGCCACCGCCACCAGCAGCGCCACGCCCAGCGACACCCCCAGCGTGCGCCCGTAGCGCAGGGCGAAGGGCAGGGCGGCCAGCGCCAGCACCAGATTCCCGAACGGCAGCGCCAGCTTGCGGTTGAGGTCGATGCGGGCGTCCTGCCGCTGGGTGGGCGTGGCCTCGGGGTCGCGCAGGGTGGCGGTCAGCTCGTTCCAGCCCCCGGCATCCGCCCCGATCGCGTCGGCATATTCCGCGAACGTCTCCTGCCGTGAGCGCCCGGTGTCGAGGTTCAGGACCGCGCCCGCTTCCTCCGGCAGAATCACCCCCGGAAAGACCTCCTGCACGGCGGCCCGGAAGGCGACCGGGTCATCCTCCGGCACCCGGCTGAGCTCCGCCGCCGCCGCGTAATTTACCGTGAACACCTGATACCCCGTCAGGCTGAGCTGGTTGCCCTCGAAGGTACCCCCCTCCGCGAAGATCACGGTGCCCCGGCGAAGATCGTCGGGCTGCCAGCGTTCCACCCGGACCCCCTGCATCTGCCGGGTGGCGTGGTCGTATCCGGCCAGGTAGAGGGTCAGCCCGCCGCGCAGGTCGAGCGTCTGCCCGGCCAGCCGCGCCAGCCCCGTGCCCGTCAGCACGTCCCAGTACAGTCCCCGCGTCTCCACGTTCGCGCGGGGGGCCACCCACAGGCTCAGCCACACCGCGAGCGCCGTCACCAGCGCCCCCACCACCAGCACCGGCCGCGCCACCCGCCCCAGGCTGATGCCCCCGGCCTGCACCGCCACGAGTTCGCGCTCGGTATTCATGCGCCCGAAGGCCACCACCGTCATCAGCACGGCCGCCATCGGCAGCACCTTGACCAGCGTGTCAGGCACCTGGTAGGCGATCCACTGCCCCACCAGCCCCAGCGGCACGCCCCGCAGCCACTGGCTGGAGATGAAGAAGTACCCGAAGCTCAGGATGGCCGTGAACAGCAGCGTGCCCACCAGCAGCGGCGGCAGCAGCTCACGGGTGACGAGGCGGGTGAGGCGGGTCATGGGGTGCCTGCGGCGCAGCGGGCGAGAGGTGGCACGTGGCGGGTGGAAGGCACAGGAGCCCTTTCTACACGCCGCCCGCGACGGGCCACAAGTCTCCTCACCCCTTCGCCACCGCGAAGAGAATCGTCGCCTCGGCCGCCACCTGCCCGTCCACCTCCGCGCGGCAGGTCGTCTTGCCCAGGCCCCGGCGCAGGAACTCCAACTTTGCGTGCAGGTGCAACTGGTCGCCCGGAATCACCTTGCGCTTGAAACGGGCGCCTTCCACCCCGGCCAGATACCCGACCGTGCCGGGTTCGAGCTGCCCGTGCAGGCAGAACATGCTCGCCTGCGCCATCGCCTCCACGATCAGCACGCCCGGCATCACGGGTTCCTGCGGGAAGTGCCCCTGGAAAAAGGGCTCGCCGATGCTCACGTTCTTGAGGGCATGGACCTCACCCTCCCCGGCCCGCAGCACCCGGTCGACCAGCACGAAGGGAAAGCGGTGCGGCAGCGTCGCCAGCACCTCCTGAATCAGCAAGGGTTCCATGACAAGTTCCTCCCGGCCCCGAACTCCGTGCCCAGGGGCAAAACGGGGCAATCGTAGCACGCGCCCCAAACGGTGCCCGCTGCCCTTCAGCGCGGCCGGGCAAAAGCGATCAGCGCAGCCATCACGCTGGTGATCACGCTCAGCCCCACCGCCCGCCAGAACCCCGGCACGTCCCCCAACCCCAGTGCCCCCGCTTGTAGCGCCTCCACACTCCCCAGCGTCCGCAGCCACAGCGGAGCGCCCGGAGTGAGGTTGGCGTAGGCCCCCAGCGTCAGTGCCGCGCCCCCCAGCGTGAGCAGGGTCAGGCCCAGCACGGCCAGCCAGCCCAGCACCCGCCTTCCTGTGCTGGGTCGTCCAGAACCGTTCCTCGCCTGCCGCGCCATCATCGCGGCGCATTGTAGGGCAGAGGGGGCGGTACACTCCGCCCCGTGCCCCCGCTGCCCGCCCGCGTCCGCGTCACCCGCCCGCCCCTGCCCCTCGCGCCCGCCCTGCGTGCGGCGGCCGTGCGGCTGTGCCCCGATGCCCCGCAGGAGGCCCTGACCGCCGCTGCCCTCGCTGTGGCGGGCGGTTCCGTGATCGGCGCGGCCCTGGCCTGGGCGGGCGGTGAGGCCCTGGGCGTGGAGAGTGCCTGGCGGGGGCGCGGCATCGAAGACGCGCTTCAAGAAACGCTGGAAGCCGCCCGACAGTCGCCCTGAGCCGCCTTTGCTAGCCTGAGTCCCATGACCGCGACCCTTTCCGCTGCCGACACGGGCATGAGCTTCGCCCTGTCCGGCGACCAGCGCATGATCGTGCAGCACGTCCGCGAGTACGCCCGCGCCGAGCTCGCGCCCAAGGCCGCCGAGTACGACCGCAGCGGCGAGTTCCCCCACGAGCAACTGCGCGGCCTGGCCGAACTCGGGCTGATGGGCGCCACCCTCCCCGAGGCCTGGGACGGCGCGGGCCTCGACTCGGTGACCTACGCCCTGTGCCTGGAGGAGATCGCCGCCGCCGACGCCTCGGTCGCCGTGATCGTCTCGGTGCAAAACGGCCTCCCCGAGCAGATGCTGCTGCGCTACGGCACCGACGCCCAGCGCGAGCGGTACCTGCGCCCCCTCGCCCGTGGCGAGCATATCGGCGCCTTTTGCCTCACCGAACCCGGCGCGGGCAGCGACGCGGCCAGCCTGCGATTGAAGGCCGAGCGCGACGGCGACGCCTGGGTCCTGAACGGCTCCAAGGCCTGGATCACCTCCGGGGGGCAGGCCGAAACTTACCTCGTCATGGCCCGCACGGGGGGGTCCGGCGCCCGCGGCGTGTCCTGCTTCGTGGTGGAAAAGGACACCCCCGGCCTGAGCTTCGGCCGCCCCGAGGAAAAGATGGGCCTGCACGCCGCCCACACCACCACCGTCACCTTTGACGGGGTACGGGTGCCCGCCGAGAACATGGTGGGTGAGGAAGGCCAGGGCCTGATCATCGCCCTCGCCAGCCTGGACGCCGGGCGCATCGGCATTGCGATGCAGGGCCTCGGCATCGCCCGCGCCGCCCTGGAGCACGCCGCGAAGTACGCCGCCGAGCGCGAGCAGTTCGGCAAGAAACTGAAGGAGTTCGAGGGCGTGTCCTTCAAGGTCGCCCGCATGGCCGCCCGCATCGAGGCCGCCCGGATGGTCGCGCTCAAGGCCGCGTGGCTCAAGGACCAGGGCCAGCCCTACGGCAAGGAGGCCAGCATCGCCAAGTTGCTCGCCTCTGAAGCCGCCGTGGAGGTCACCCGCGACGCCATTCAGATTTTCGGTGGCAACGGCTACAGCCGCGAGTACCCCGTCGAGCGCCTCTACCGCGACGCCAAGGTCACCGAGATCTACGAGGGCACGAGCGAGATCCAGCAACTCGTTATCAGCCGCGCGGTCTTCGCCGAATACGCCGACTGAGCCGGGAGGCCAGGGGAAGGGGAGGGGACACGCCGGGCCGGGTGTGCCCCCTTTGCCGTGCCTTCCCCCTGAGCGTCAGATGAGGCTATAGTGAATGCCAGTGATGACCCAGTCGCCTCCTACACCCGAAGTTCTGCGTGTTTCCGGCCAGTCGCGGCCGAACGCGGTGGCGGGGGCAGTTGCGGCCCTGCTGCGGTCACAGGGTCAGGTCGAGGTGCAGGCCATCGGCCCGGCGGCGGTGAATCAAGCGGTCAAGGCACTCGCCATCGCGCGGGGCTACCTCGTCGGCAATGCTCTGGACCTCACCGTGCAGCCCGAGTTCATCAAGCTTGAGGACCAGCACGAGGAGCGCACCGCCCTGCGTTTTCTCGTGTGCGCCGTGCCGCAACCCTGAACGCTGTTGAAGTCCACCTTCATCAAAGCTGAGTGTCGGTGACTCATACTGGAGGCGTATGGACTTCCTCGCCTTTCAGGGGTCGTATTGGCCCCTTATCCTGATCATTTTCGTGGCCTCGCTCTTTATCCAGGGCTACCTCAGCCGCACGTACGGCAAGTGGGGGCAGGTGCGCAACAGCCGCAACCTAACCGGCGCGGAACTCGCCCGGATGATGCTGGACGAGAACGGCCTCTCGCACGTCCCCGTCAACATGGTGCCCGGCCAGCTCTCTGACCATTACGACCCCATCCGCAAGACCGTAAACCTCTCGGAAGCCAACTACCGCCTGCCCAGCGTGTCAGCCCTGGCCGTCGCCGCGCACGAGGTCGGGCACGCCATCCAGGACAAGGTGCGGATGCCCGCGCTGGTGCTACGCGGCCGCCTCGCGGTGCCGCTGAGCCTGGGCATGAACCTCGCGCCGCTGCTGCTCCTCGCGGGTATCTTTCTCCAACTCACCGGCCTGTTGTGGCTGGGCGTGATCCTCTTCGGCGCCGCCCTCCTCTTCCACCTCGTCACCCTGCCCGTGGAGTTTGACGCGAGCCGCCGCGCCCTGGCATACCTGGGCCAGCGCGGGGTCGTGTCGGGTCAGGAGGCGCAGGGTGCCCGGACCGTGCTCACCGCCGCCGCCCTGACCTACGTGGCGGGCTTCGCGATGGCGCTCGCACAACTGCTTAATGTGCTGGGCATCGCCCGCAGCCAGAGCGACTGAGCCTCACCTGAGAAAGACGCCCCAGCTCAAGCCGGGGCGTCTTTCTGTTGCAGGGTGATTACACGTTGAAGCCGAACATCCGCATCTGCCGCTTGCCGTCTTCCGTCATCTTGTCCGGTCCCCACGGCGGCGTCCAGACAAACTCCACATTGACCTCGCTGACGCCGTCCAGCCGCCCGACGGCCATCTCCGCGTCGGCGCGGATCAGGTCCTGCACCGGACAGCCTACGCTGGTCAGCGTCATGGTGATGTCCACCAGGCCGCTCGGGGCGATGTCCACCCCATAGATCAATCCGAGGTCCACCACGTTGACCGGAATCTCGGGGTCCTTGACGACCTTGAGGGCCTCAAGCACCTGCTCCTCGTTGGGGAGGGCGCCCTGGGGAACGGCGGTCTGGGTCTGGTCTTCCATCACTGGCCTCCCTGCTCAGTGGGCAGGCCCGCGTCGGCCCAGGCGAGGGTGCCCCCTGCGAGGTTCACTACGTCGCCGTAGCCCTGCGCCCGAAGGTATTCCCCGGCGCGGGCGCTGCGAGCCCCGCTGCGGCAGATCATCACGAGCGGCCGGTCTTTGGGCAATTCCCCGAACCGGCTCTCCAGCTCGCTGAGGGGCAGAAGCTGCGCTCCCTCGGCATGAATCTCGGCGTACTCGTTCGGCTCGCGCACGTCCACGAGCAGGGCACCCTGCTGCACCCGCTGGTGGCCCTCGGCCGGGGTGATGTCGGGAATGGAGGTCTGAGTCATGTGGGCAGGATACAGGCCCGCCGCCCCATGCGACCGTGCCCCCGACCCCCTACACTCGGCCCATGCCGCTCCCCCAAGGCGTCACCCTGATCGACCTACGGCCCCAGGAACTGCGCTTCCGCGAGCCGCTGGAGCGCCTGACTTCCCTGCCCGTGCGCCCGCTCACCCTGGAAGCCGTGGAGCGCGGCACCCACGGCCTGACCCCAGGGCTCGGCCCCCTCGTCGTCCTGTGCGAGCGCGGTCCCCGTTCCGCCCTGGCCGCCCGCCTGCTGCAAGCCGACGGGCTGGACGCCACGGCCTACCCCGGCGGCCTTCCGGGGCTGCGCCGCGATCTGGGCACGCGGTAACGGCCCGGTAATGGCCGGAGCCGAGGCTGGGGCCATAGGAGGTTGACCATGCCCCGTATCCTCGTCACCACCGATGGCAGCTCCCTCGGCCACCAGGCCCTTGCCCACGCCGACGCGCTCGCCCGCGCTCTGGGCGCCGACCTCTCGGTCCTGTACGTGCAGCCCGACCCCATTCCCACCGTGGCCGAAGCTTACGCCTATGTGCCCGAGAACGCCGTGCAGCAGCAGGAAGAAGCGATGCTGGCCCTGCGGGACGAACTCCAGACCCGGCTGCCCCACGCCGACCTGCGGCTGGAACGCGCTTCGGGTCGCCCGGTGCCCCGCCTGATCCTGGAAGCCGCGAAGACCCTGGGCGCCGACCTGATCGTGATGAGCACCCACGGGCGCTCGGGCCTGAGCCGCGCCCTGCTGGGCAGCGTCGCGGAAGCGGTGACCCACCATGCCCCGGTGCCCGTGCTCCTCGTGCGCGACGGGCAGGCTGTGCCGGGTTGGGCCGCCGTCCAGAGCGGCGGAGCCGTCGCCAGCCGCTAAGTCTCCCCGCACTGGGGGCCAGCGTCCACTCCCGGACCTGGCCCCCGGCCCCGTTCCCCCGCTCACGCTCGCTCCCCGGCCCGTCGGCTAGACTGCCCCGTTATGGCGCGTGCCCGAGTGAAACCGGAAGTGATGAGTCC
This sequence comes from Deinococcus terrestris, assembly GCF_009377345.1. Lineage (NCBI taxonomy): Bacteria > Thermotogati > Deinococcota > Deinococci > Deinococcales > Deinococcaceae > Deinococcus > Deinococcus terrestris. Next base: position 661,883 of record NZ_WBSL01000001.1, read on the forward strand.
CGTGGGAGGCTGGCCCCAGTTGCGAGCGGCGGTCGAGGCGGGCGCTGACGCCGTCTTCTTCGGGGTGGAAGCCTTCCACGCCCGCGCCAAGGTGGGCTTTACCAACGAGCAGCTTCCGGAGCTGATGCGGACTCTGCACGCCCGCGGCGTGATGGGCTTTGTGACCTTCAATGTCCTCGTCTTCGACGGCGAGCTGCGCGAGGCCGAGCGGCAGCTCATCCACCTCGCCGAGAGCGGTGTGGACGCGATCATCGTGCAGGACCACGGGGTCGCCCGCCTCGCCCACGAAATCTGCCCCGACCTCCCCATCCACGGCTCCACCCAGATGAGCATCACCTCGGCCGAGGGCGCCGAACTCGCCCGCCGCTTCGGGGCCAGCCGGGTCGTGCTGGGCCGCGAACTCTCGCTACGTGACATCGGCCGCATCGCTGCGCAGACCGACATGGAGCTGGAAACCTTCGTCCACGGGGCGCTGTGCGTGAGCTACTCGGGCCAGTGCTTTTCCTCCGAGGCGTGGGGGGGCCGCTCCGCCAACCGGGGCCAGTGCGCCCAGGCCTGCCGCCTTCCCTACGACCTGTTCGTGGACGGCCTCCAGCGCGACCTCGGCGACGCCCGCTACCTGCTCTCGCCGGGTGACCTCTACGCGCTGCATCAGGTGCCCGACCTCGTGGAACTGGGCGTGAACTGCCTCAAGATTGAGGGCCGTTACAAGGACGCCGAGTTCGTCGCCCTGACCACCGCCGCCTACCGCAAGGCCGTGGACGAGGCGTGGGCGGGCCTTCCCCTCTCGGTCACGCCGGGGGAGGAACGCGACCTCGAACAGGTCTACTCGCGTGGGCTGGGGCCGCACTTCATCGCGGGGACCAACCACCAGACGGTCGTGCGCGGCCGGGCGCCGAGGCACCGGGGTGTGCGCGTGGGCACCGTGCGCGGCACGACCGAGCGCGGCGTCCTCGTGGACCTCTCGGAGACGGTCAAGCCCGGCGACGGCCTCGTCTTCGACCCCGCCAACTGGCGCACCCCGGAAGGCCGCGAGGAGGGCGGCTTCCTGTACGGCCTGTGGCAGGGCGGGCGCCAGACTGAAGAGGTCCGCCCTGGCCAGACCTACGAACTGCGCTTCGGGCGCGGCGCGGTGGACCCCGCCCGTGTGCGCCCCGGCGATCCGGTGTGGCGCACCCAGGACCCGACGCTGGTGGCCCGCGTGAAACCTCTGCTGGACGCCGCCGACCCGGTCTACACCCGCCCGGTCACCGCCCATTTCCGGGGTCACGTCGGGGAGCCGCCCGCCCTCACCCTGACCGACGAGCACGGCCACGCGGCCACCGCCACCCTCCCCGACCCCCTCCAGCCCGCCCGCAACCGGGGCCTGACGGAAGAAGGCCTGCGCGAGAGCCTGGGCAAGTTGGGGGGCACGGGATATCACCTCGCCGGACTGACGGCCGACCTCGCGGGCCTGGGTTTCCTGCCCGTCTCCGCCCTCAACGCCCTGCGCCGCGAGGCCGCTGAGCGCCTGACCGCCCTCCGCGCCGAGGCCCCGGTCCGGCGGATTACCCCTCGGCTGGAGGGGGCGCTGCGGGAGGCCGTCGCCGCGCAGCCCGCCTCCATCACGACCCCCGACCGCCTCCACGTCCTCGTCCGCACCCCGGAGCAACTGGACGCTGCGCTGGAGGCCCGCCCCGACTCGGTCACGCTGGATTACCTGGAGCTGTACGGCCTCAAGCCCAGCGTGGAGCGGGTCAAAGCCACTGGAATCCCCGTCCGGGTCGCCAGCCCACGCATCCTCAAGCCCACCGAGCAGAACCTCCAGAAGTTCCTGCTGTCACTCGGGGCCGAGCTGCTGGTGCGCTCCGGAGGCCTGCTGGAGGGCTTGCAGGGGACGCCCGACCTCCCCGCGCTCATGGGCGACTTCAGCCTGAACGCTGCCAACGTGCTGACCACTCGTGCCCTGCTGGACCTCGGCCTCACGCGGGTCACGCCCACCCACGACCTCAACGCCCGGCAGATCACCGACCTCGCCGGACTCGTCGGCCCCCAGCGGCTGGAGGTCATTGCCTACGGGCACCTCCCGGTCTTCCACACCGAGCACTGCGTGTTCTGCCGCTTCCTCTCGGATGGCACCGACTACACCAATTGCGGTCAACCCTGCGAGTCGCACCGGGTCGCCCTGCGTGACGAGCGCGGGCGGCTGCACCCCGTCATGGCGGACGTGGGCTGCCGCAACACGGTCTTTGAGGGGCGGCCCCAGGTCGCCGGGGGGCACCTCGCTACCTGGCGGGCGGCGGGGTTGCGCGACTTCCGCCTGGAATTCGTCCACGAGTCCCCAGAGGAAGTGCGCGAGGTCATCGCCGCCCACCGCGCCTACCTCGCGGGCGAGCTGGACGCGGAGGCGCTGGCCGCCCGCTTGCACGCCCTCTCGGAGGCGGGCACCACCGAGGGCAGCCTGTTCGTGCCGCCCGGCTTCGAGGGCCTGACCACGCTGCCGATGCTCTGAGCCTGCAGACCTAGTCTCCCCGCACCTCCCCGTCCACGTACACCCACGCTTCCCCGACCCGCGCGAAATGGCTGCGCTCGCGCATCCGGCCCGTGCGTCCGCCCGCCCGGAAGGTGGCGGTGAACTCCACCTCGTCGCCCTCCGCCCGGTGGATGGTCAGGCCGGTGTAGCGCGTTCCGTCCCCCTCCAGATTCAGGTCGGCCGGGCAGGTGTCGGGGTGCCAGGTGCGCCTCACGTAATCGGTGTCGCGCAGGAAGTACGCCGCATACCGCGACCGCATCAGCGCCTCCGGCGTCTCGGCGGGCCGCTCGCCCGTATGCCGGGGGCTACAGCACGCGCTGTAACTGCGCCCCGAGCCGCACGGGCAGGGTTTGAAGGGCGGGAAGGGGAGGGGAGGCATGGCGGGCAGCATAGACTGACCCCCGATGCCGCTGCCCGCCCCCGCCATCACCTCCCTCCAAAACCCGCACGTCAAGCGCCTCGTGCGCCTACGCAGCCGCCGCGACCGCGACCGCGAGGGTGTCATCCTGATCGAGGGCGCCCGCGAACTCGCCCGCGCCGCCGCCACCGGGCTGGAATTGCAAACCCTCTATATCTGCCCCGCCCTCTACAGCCCGGAAGCGCAGGAGGTGGCCCCCACCCTCCCCGGCCCCCGCCTGGAACTCTCCCGCGAGGCCTTTGAAAAGGTCAGCGGGCGCGAGAACCCCGACGGATTGATTGCGGTGGCCTCCCGCCCCGAGCGTCCGCTCCCCGACCCCGGCCCCGACACCCTCCTCCTCGTCCTGCACAGCCTGGAAAAGCCCGGCAACCTCGGTGCGATTCTCCGCACGGCAGACGCAGTGGGCGTGGGCGGCGTCCTGGTGCTGGGAGGCACCGACCTCTACTCGCCGGGCGTGATCCGCGCCTCGCAGGGCAGCGTGTTCACCGTGCCCGTCACGGCCCTCCCCGAGACCGAGGCACAGGCCTACCTCGCCAAGCACGCCTTTACCCGCGTCGCCTGCACCCCTGACGCTCCCCGCGACTACTGGGACGCGCCGCTGACGGGCCGGGTGGCCCTGGTGCTGGGTGCCGAGCACGCCGGGCTGCCTCCCGAATGGCGCACCTCCGACCTCCCCGTCCGCATCCCCATGCACGGGGAAGCCGATAGCCTGAACGTGGCGACGGCGGCCGCGCTGGTGCTGTACGAGGCCCTGCGCCAGCGCCGTTCTGCCCTGGGCTAGGCCATCTGGCCGAGGAACCGTGCCCGGCACCCTCTGCTAGCCTCCCCCCATGACCACAGCCCAAAGGAAGGCGGCCCTGCCCGCCCGCGCCGACGTTCCCCGCGAGCAGACCTGGGACATCGAGGCCCTCTTCGCCACCCCACAGGACTGGGAAGCGGAAGCCGAGGCCCTCCCCGCCGCGATTGATGCGCTGGGCAACCACGCCGGGAAGCTCGGCAGCGGCCCCGACGCCCTCGCCGCGTACCTGAGCGAGTCGGACGACGTGGAGCTGCGCCTCGCCCGCTTCTTCTCCTACGCGAGCATGGGCGCCAGCGTGGACGGCCGCGACGCCGAGGCTGCTGCCCGCCGCGACCGCGCCAGCACGATTGCCGCCCGCTACGGCAGCGCGACCGCCTTCGCCCGCCCCGAACTCCTCGCGCTCGACGAGGCGACCGTGCGCGAGTGGCTCACCCGCCCCGACCTCGCCGACTACGCGGTGCGCCTGGAGCGGCTGTGGCGCTCGCGCCCGCACGTCCGCTCGGCGGAGGTCGAAGAACTCCTCGGCGCGGTGCAGGCCCCCTTCGCCTCCGAGCGCGGCATCCACCCGGCCCTTACCAACATGGACCTGCGTTTCGGTACGGCTGGCGGCGAGGCCGTCACCCAGGGCAACGTCGACCGCCTGACCTCCCACCCCGACCGCGAGGTGCGCCGTGAGGCGTGGGAGAACTACGCCGACGCCCACCTCGCCGTGCGGCACTCGCAGGCCGCGATGTATGCCACCCACGTCCGCCAGAACGTCTTCCTGGCCCGCGCCCGCCGCTACCCCGACGCGATCACGTCCTTCCTCGCGCCCGACGACATCCCCACGGGCGTCGTGACCACCCTGCTGGACACCTACCGCGCCCACACCCCGACCTGGCACCGTTACTGGCGCGTGCGCCGCGAGTGGCTGGGCCTCCCCGAGCTGCGCGAGTACGACGTGAAGGCCGCCCTCGTCGAGCCCCGCGCTGTCTCCTACGAGCAGGCCGTGGACTGGATTGAGGAAGGCATGTCTCCTCTCGGCGCCGAGTACCTGCGCGACATGCGGGCCGGACTGACCACCGAGCGCTGGGTGGACTACGCCGAGAACGACGGCAAGCGCCAGGGCGCGTATTCCAACGGCGGCGGCCGGGTCAAGCCCTACATCTTCATGACGTGGAACGGCACCATGAGCAGCTATTCCACCCTGGCCCACGAGATCGGCCACTCCATGCACTCGCTGCTCTCCCAGCGCGAGCATTCCTACGCCGTACCCCGTTACACCCTGTTCCACGCGGAGGTGGCTTCCAACCTCAATCAGGCGATGGTCCGCTCCCACCTCCTGCGCCAGGCCCGCGAGTCCGGCGACACCGACTTCGAGGTGCAACTCATCGAGGAGGCCCTCGCCAACTTCCACCGCTACTTCTTCATCATGCCGACGCTGGCCGCCTTCGAGCTGGAGGCCTACCGCCGCATCGAGGCGGGCGGCACCCTCAGCGCCCCCGACCTGATCGCCCTGACCGCCGACCTGCTCTCCCAGGGTTACGGCGACGGCGTGCAGATGGACCGCGAGCGCTCCGGCATCCTCTGGGCGCAATTCTCTACCCACCTTTATGCCAACTTCTACGCTTACCAGTACGCGACCGGCATCAGCGCCGCCCACCAGATTCTGGAACAGTTCGGCGCCGACCCGGAGGCTGCCCGCGACCGCTACCTCACCTTCCTGCGCTCCGGCGGCCGCCTCGACCCCATCGACGCGTTGAAGGAAGCTGGGGTGGACATGCTCAGCCCCGAGCCCGTGGAGGCGACCTTCCGCACACTGGCCGGGTACGTGGACCGATTGGAGGAATTGCTGGCAGTCCGCAAGGGGAACTGAAGGAACTCGGAGCGGGGGCGGGAGGCAGCCGGGTGGCCTCCCGCCCCTTTTCACGCTTTACTGCTGCCTGGTTAAAGCCACTCGTAGGCAAAGACCCACGGCGCTCTCGCCACTCGTCTGAACCCAGGGTAAGAAGCGCGACCAGGGCGCGGCGAAAATCTTGCCTGAGTCCAGCCTAATCCCCATACTCCTTCTTAGTTAGTCCAGTGAGGCAAAATTTTCACAACCAGATTTATCGTGATAAATTTCACTTACAGCACAATAAGAAAGGCGGGGAAGCCCCCGCCCAGATCCCGCTTACGCCTGGGGCTGCTGAACCTGCATGCCCTGGGGCGCAAAGCCCTCCAGCGCGGCGTAATCGTCCTGGAAGTGCATCAGGACGCCGCCGAACAGGGTGTCGAAGGTTTCCTGGGGCATCTCGGCCAGGGTGGGGTAGAAGCCCACGTACTCCAGCCAGACGTTGCCGTCCGCGTCGATGGAGCGCGAGAAGGCCCGCTCGCGGTTGCGGTCATTGAGCATGACCATCACTTCCTGGCGGCGGTCGGCATAGCTCTTCTGGGTCACGCAGGTGACTTCCAGGCGGCTGGTGTTGTTGGGGCCGTCGTTGACAGACACCAGCACGGCGGCGTCACCCATCTCGAAACGCCAGCCCATGCGGATAAAGCGCTGGCCGCCCTGATCTTCGATGTCGAGCTGAACTTCCTTGTCGCGCAGGTACTTGGCGAGCGTGTCCAGCGTGAGAAGCGCGGTTTCCATGGTCATTTGAAACTCCTCCTGTGGGGCAAACCCGGCGCAGATTCTAACATCCGCTGTCCCGGCAGGTCCCCGCTTACTCCGGCAGCGGTTCCTTGGGCGTGTGGCTCAGCACCTCGTGCCCGCCCTCCGTGACCAGCACGAGGTCTTCAATGCGGACGCCTCCCACCCCCGGCAGGTACGCGCCCGGCTCCACCGTGATCACCATGCCGGGTTCCAGCACGTCCTCACTGGTACCGCGCAGCCCCGGCCCCTCGTGGATGTTCAAGCCGACCCCGTGCCCCAGCGAATGCGCGAACGCCTCGGCCAGCCCGTGCCGCTCCAGAATGCCCCGCGCTAGGGCGTCGAGGTCAGCAGCCCGCACCCCCGGTTTCACGGCGGCGACGGCGGCTTCCTCCGCCTCCAGCACCGCCTCGTAGACCCGCCGCATCTCGTCCGACGGGCGGCCCACCGCCACCGTCCGCGTCATGTCGGAGTGGTAGCCCCGCACCCGCGCCCCGAAGTCGATGGTCACCAGGTCCCCGTCCTCTATCACTCGCTCGCTGGCGACCCCGTGCGGCATCGCCCCGCGCGGCCCGCTCGCCACGATCACGTCGAAGCCGACCTCGGCCCCGGCGCGGCGCAGGCCCATCTCCAGTTCCAGCGCCACGTCGAGTTCGCGGACGCCCGCGCGGATTATCGGGCGCACCTGGGCAAACACCCGGTCGGCCAGCGCCTGCGCCTCGCGGATCGCCTCCACCTCCTGCGGCGTCTTGATCAGCCGCACGCCCTCCACCAGCCCGCGCGTAGGGACCAGTTCGGCCTCCCAGTGCTCGTGCAGGGCGTCGAGTCCCGCGACCGTCAGGTGCTCGGCCTCGAAGCCCACGCGCCCGCCGCGCACCCGCTCCGCCGCGTCCTGGTACGTCTCCGGGGGCCGCGCGATGTGCTGCTCGATACGCGATTCCTCCTGCGCCTGCACGGTGTAGCGCCCGTCGGTGTACAGCACGGCCCCGTCCCGCGTGACCAGCACCTTGCCGTCCTTGCCGCTCGAAAAACCGCTCACCGCCCGCACGTTGGCCGGATCGCTCACCCACAGGGCGTCCACCCCGGCCCCATCCATCGCCGCCCGCAACTGCTCCAGTTGTGTCATCGGCGGGCACCGTAACACATGGGGCCAGCCCAGAGGAGGTGTCAGACTGCGGCCATGTTCGGCCTCGTGTTCGCCGCCCTCCTGAGCCTCGCCTGTGCCGCGTCCGGCCTGGGCCTGTGCCGGGAACGTGCGACACACCTGCGCTGCCGTCTGGCGCTCCACCGCCACCGATGACCGATCTCCCCGCTGTCCCCCCCACGGGGACAAGGGGCCGGGAATACGCCCCGGCGGCTTATACTCCGTGATCGGGACAAAAGACAGGCCACGGACTGGCCGGAACCACCCCCAAGGAGGAACAGCGTCGTGAAACTTCACGAGTATCAGGGCAAGGAACTGCTGCGCCGTTTCGGCGTGAACGTGCAGGACGGCAAGGTGGCCTACACGCCCGACGAGGTGCGGCAGATCGCCCGCGACTACGGGCAGCCGGTCGTCGTCAAGGCGCAGGTGCACGTCGGCGGACGCGGCAAGGCGGGCGGCGTGAAGTTCAGCCCCGACATCGACAAGGCCTTCGAGAACGGCGAGAAGATCCTGGGGATGGACATCAAGGGCCTCACCGTCAAGAAGGTGCTGGTCACCAAGGCCGTCGATATCGACGCCGGGACCGAGTACTACGTCGGCATGATCGTCGACCGCAACGTGCAGAGCTACACCCTGATGGCCTCCGCCGAGGGCGGCATGGAGATCGAGGAAGTCGCCGAGGCCACTCCCGAGAAGATCATCAAGCACCGCGTGGACCCTGTGACCGGCCTGCGTCCCTTCGAGGCGCGGGAAGTCGCCCTCAAGGCGGGCTTCAAGGGCAACCTCAACAAGATCGCCGACATGATGGTCAAGATGTCCGAAGCGGCCCTGAAGATGGACGCCGTTCTGGTCGAGATCAACCCCCTCTTCGTGGACGCGGACGGCACGCCGCTCGCCCTCGACACCAAGTTCGAAATCGACGACAACGCGATGTACCGCCACAAGGACCTCTCCGACTGGCGCGAGCTCGAAGCCGAGCACCCCCTCGAAATCGAGGCCAGCAAGTACGGCTTCGCCTACGTCAAGCTCGACGACGGCAATGTCGGCGTGCTGGGCAACGGCGCAGGCATCGTGATGACCTCGCTCGACGTGGTCAACCGCGCCGGGGCCAAGCCCGCCAACTTCCTCGACATCGGCGGCGGCGCCAAGGCCGAGATCGTGTACAACGCAGTCAAGCTGGTGTCCAAGGACCCCGATGTCAAGAGCATCTTTATCAACATCTTCGGCGGCATCACCCGCGCCGACGAGGTCGCCAAGGGCGTGATTCAGGCGCTGGAAGAAGGCATCCTGACCAAGCCGGTCCGCATGCGCATCGCCGGGACCGCCGAGGACGAGGCCAAGGCGCTGCTCGCGGAAGTGAACAGCCCGCTGATCCAGATGTACCCCACCATGTTCGAGGCCGCCGACGAGGCCGCCCGCGAAGCCAACGCCGGGGAGGCGAAGTAAGTCATGGGTATCCTCGTTGACAAGAACAGCAAGGTCATCGTGCAGGGCATGACCGGCCGCGAAGGCGCCAGCCACTCCCGCGCCATGCGCGACTTCGGCACCCAGGTCGTCGCGGGCGTGACGCCCGGCAAGGGCGGCACCGAGTTCGAGGGCTGGCCCGTCTACAACTCGGTCGAGGAGGCGAAAGCCGCGACCGGCGCGAACGTCTCCATCATCTTCGTCCCCCCCGCCGGGGCCGCCGACGCCGTGCTGGAAGCTGCCCATGCCGGGATGCCCCTGATCGTCCTGATCACCGAGGGCGTCCCCACCGTGGACATGATGCGGGCCGTGCAGGAGGTCAAGGAACTCGACGCGCAGAGCCGCGCCCAGGGCGGCCAGGGCGTGCGCCTGATCGGCGGCAACTGCCCCGGCCTCGTCACCAACGGCGAGGCCAAGGTCGGCATCATGCCCAACCGCATCTACGAGAAGCCCGGCCGCATCGGGCTGATCAGCCGCTCCGGCACCCTGACCTACGAGGCCGCCAAGCTGCTCAACGACGCTGGGATGGGCACCTCCACCACCGTCGGCATCGGTGGCGACCCCGTGATCGGCACGACCTTCGCGGACGTGCTCCCCATGTTCGAGGCCGACCCGGACACCGACGCCGTGGTCGTGATCGGCGAGATCGGCGGCGCGGACGAGGAAGCGGCGGCCGAGTACATCGCCGCCAACATGAAGAAGCCTGTCGTGGCCTTCATCTCGGGCCGCTCGGCCCCGGCGGGCAAGCGCATGGGCCACGCGGGTGCGATCATCATGGGCAACGTCGGCACGCCCGAAAGCAAGCTCGCCGCCTTCAAGGCCGCGAACGTGCCGGTGGCCGACACCATGCCCGAGATCATCGAGCTGGTCAAAAAGGCGCTGAACGTCACCGCCTGACCTTCGGGACAGAAAGTAGGGGAGAGGGGGCGCTAGCCTTCTCTCCCCGCCTTTGGTTCCCTTCCGTAACTCCGCGTCACATCGCCGTCAGGCCCCCGCGTAGACTGAAGGCATGCAAGCTCGCCTGCTCGCCCTCGCCGCCCTGCTGCTGGGAACGGCCCCGGCCCTGACCATCGCGGGGAGCGTGGTCGGCGCGGTGCCGGGAGAGACCCGCGTGAGTGGCTGGGCGGTGACTCCCTCGGGGCAGCCTGTTGAGGAACTCGTCAGCGTGCCCGTGACCGGGAGCACCTTCCGGCTGGAAATCCCCACCGCTCCGCCGACCTTCCGCGCCCAGACCGCCCTGAATCCTCAGAATGTCGCCTGGCCCGGCGTCCTCGATCCCGTCACCGCGAGCGGCCAGCCCCAGACGGCCGAACTCAAGTTCTTCACCTACCGCGACCTCAACCGCAGCGGCCAGCGCGACGCGAACGAGCCGCTGCGCGAGGTCAGTCTCGATACTGGGCGCGGCACCCTGTTTGTCGTCTGGGTGAGCAGTGACGTGACCGTGCGGGCCAGTCGGGGCTACGCCGTGAACCTGGGGCGCGGCTGGAACGCCTTCGAGGTTGAGGTTGGCCGGGCGGTTCGCATTGCCCCCTTCGCCGCTGGAGTGGCCCGCGTCACCCTGGAACTCAGCCGCTGAGCAGTGTAGGTGAATGGAGGGGTTCTTCGCGGCCCCTCCTTCTTTACGTTTATCCCGTTGATCGAACAAAAATTTCACGACCAGATTTATCGTGAAACTATTCACTTATAGCAGCACCACTTGACCTAGACCCGGACCGTCCGCGCGTAGGCGCTCAGATAACGCGGCACGATTCGCTCCGGCTGAAAGCGGGTGAGTGCTGCCTCCCGCGCGGCCGTCCCCAGGCGGCGGTAGAGGGCCGGATCGCGCAGAATTCGCAGGGCCGCGTCCGCCATCGCGTCCACGTCGCCCACCGGGGCGAGGAAGCCGGTCACGCCGTCTTCGACGACTTCGGGCACGCCCCCCGCGCGGGCCGCGACGACCGGGACCTCGCAGCTCATGGCCTCCAGGGCCGCGAGGCCGAAGCTCTCGTTGGTGCTGGGCAGCAGGAAGAGGTCGCTGATCCCCAGCACCCCCTCCACGTCAGGGAAGGAGCCCAGGAAGTGGGTCCGGCCGATCACCCCGAGCTGCCCGGCCAGCTCGAAGGCGCGGGGCCGTTCGGGGCCGTCCCCGACCATCAGCAGCCGGGCGGGAATCTCGCTCGCCACCCGCGCGAAGACCTGCACCACGTCCTCGACCCGCTTGACGGGCCGGAAGTTGCTGATATGGACGATCAGCGCCTCCTCGGGGTGGGCGAAGCGGGCACGCAGGGCGGGGTCGGTGACCCGTACGAAGCGCCCGGCGTCCACGAAGTTGTGAATCACCTCGATCTCGCGCGTGATGCCGAACACCTCGCGGGTCTGGTCGGCCAGGAACTGCGACACCGCTGTGACGTGATCGCTGCGCTCGATGGCGTCGCGGGTGGTGTGGCGGAAGGCGGGCTCGGCTCCCACCAGCGTCACGTCCGTGCCGTGCAGGGTGGTCAGCACCCGGCTGCGCCCGGTGATCTCGCGGGCGTGAATCGCCGCCGAGGCGTGCGGAATCGCGTAGTGCGCGTGGGTGAGGCTGACCCCATGTTCCAGGATCACCTCACTCAGCGCGTTCGTGGCGGCCAGCTCGGGGTAAGGTTGATCGAACAGCGCGTAAGCGAAGCCGCCCACCTGATGAAAGTAAGGCCCCCGCAGCCCGCGCTGCCCCGCCAGCCGAAAGGGCACCGCCGAGCCGACGAAATGCACCTCGCGCCCGGCTGCCGCCACCAGCAGCCCCAGTTCGGTCGCCACCACGCCGGACCCGCCCGCCCCGGTGTGGCACAGCACGGCAATCTTGTCGGGAAGCTCCATAGAGTGCGGAGTATAGGGCGCCCCGCCCAAGCTGACCCGCCTGTGATGAAACTGTGGGAATGCTCACGCTACGGTGGCGGCATCATGCTTGCCGTCGTGACGGATTCCACCTGCGACCTCGCCCCCGAGACGGCCCGGCAGCTCGGCCTGCACGTGGTCCCGCTGCGGGTCGTGATGGGCGGCCGGACGCTGCTGGACTGGCAGGAAGTCGACCCCGACGCCGTTTATGACCACCAGCGTTCCGGCGGACAGGTGGACACCGAACCCGCCACCCAGGCGGCGTTTGAGCGGGTCTACCGGGAACTGCTCGGCACGCACGACGCCATCCTCAGCCTGCACATCAGCGGCCACCTCTCGGCCACCGCCGCGCATGCCCGGCAGGCGGCGCAGGCGCTGGGCGCCGGGCACCGTATCCAGGTCCTCGACAGCGGCTTCGCCTCCCTGCCGCTGGCCGAGGCCGCCCTCGCCGCGCGGGAAGCCATAGACCGGGGAGGGGACCTCGCCGCAGCGAAGCAGGCGGTAACCGGGATTCAGAACAGCTTGATGGCCGAGTTCAGCGTCCCCACTCTGGAATACCTGCGCCGGGGCGGGCGCCTCTCGCGCACGCAGGAATTTATCGGCAACATGCTGGGCGTGAGGCCCGTGCTGCGCTTCGACGCCGGGCGCCTGAAGGCCGTGCGCCGGGTCCGGGCCGCGCAGGCGACCGGGGACATCCTCACGCAGCTCGAAGCGCAGTTCGGCCGCGAACCCGTCGCGGTCACCATCGGGCACGCGGGCCGCGACGCCGCCCGCATCGCTGAACTGCGCTCGGCCGTGCAGGCCAGCGGGCTGAATGTTGTCCGGGGCCGACTGCAACTTCTCGGCCCCGTGATCGGTGCCCACGTCGGCCCCGGCACCTATGGACTGCTGGCCCGGCCCGTGTTCGCCTGACCCTGCTTTAGCCCCGCCGTGCCATGAACAGCACCCGTGTGAAGGCGTAGTACACCCGATCGCCCGGCCAGCGTCCGCGCAACCGCTCCAAGTAGGCCGCCGTGAAGCGTGTCCCATCCTCCACGCTCAGCCGCGACAGGTACGGCACCAGCGCCGTGCCCCGTGTCCAGTCCAGCACGCCCTCCGCCCCCGGCAACACCACCGGGTAGACCCTGCTCAGCGCCGTGACCTCCGCTGCTCCCAGCTCGTCCAGCCGCTCAGCGTAGGCGGCGGGCGTCAGCACCGGAGAGGCGCCCTGCGCGGTGCCGAACCGGGTAAAACCGCCCAATTCTGCCGCGAACTCGTTCGCCGTCTCGGTCAGCAGGCGGTGGCTGTCGTGGTCGTGGTTGGCCGGCACCTGCACGGCCAGCACGCCGCCCGGCCGCAGCCGCGCCCACAGCCGGGCCAGCAGCGCCGGGTGGTCGGGCAGCCATTGCAGCGCCGCGTTGGAAAAGATCAGGTCGTAGTCGCCCGTGAGATCGGCAATGTCTCCCCGCTCAAAGCGCAGGTTTGGCAGGCCCGCCGCGTCCGCCCGCGCCAGCATCTCCGCGCTGCTGTCCAGCCCCAGGACCCGCGCGTCCGGGAAGCGCTCGGCCAGCATCCGCGTCGGCTCCCCCGTGCCGCACCCCAGGTCCACCACGTCGCGGTAGGGGAGATCGGGAAACAGGGCCAGGAGGTCGCGGACGGGAGCGCTGCGGGCCTCACGCCAGCGGTGGTACACCTCGGGATTCCAGGTCATGGAAACAGCCTAATCCGTGGCTGTGCCATGTGTACGTACCAAAGTGGTGACAAGCGAAGCTGCTTAATGCCTGGTCGGACCCGTGGTCCAGTTTCGTTCCCTGCCCCGCTCCTTTTCGCTCGTTGTTTTCGCCGCCGAGGGGGGAACCGAGCCTCTGAGGGCCAATCCCCACCCTGCCCAACAGCAAGAGGGGCGGACCCGCAGGCCCGCCCCTCCCGTTCATCCCTCACACCCGCGTCAGGTAGGCCGTGCCCCCTTCGACCTCGGCGGCGGAGCCCTCGCCCGGCCCGAAGGTCAGCGCCTCGGCCAGCACCTCCCCGGCGATAAAGTCACGCCACGCTTCGGCGGCCTCGCGGGCGTCGCCTGAAAGCTCCAGCGCGAGGCAGATGCGGTCCTGCACCTCGAAGCCCGCCGCCTTCCGCGCCTCCTGGATGCCGCGCACGAGGTCACGGGCCAGGCCCTCCAGCACGAGGTCGCGGGTCAGCGCCGTGTCGAAGGCAACCAAGAATCCGGCGTCCTCGGCGGCGGCGACGCCTTCCGGGGCCTTCGCGTCCACGAGGACCTGATCGGGCGTTAGCGTGAAGCTCTGCCCATCCGCCTCCACCGTGAAGCTCTCCCCGGCTTGCACCGCGCGGGCCACCGCCGCCGCGTCCGCCGCCGCCAGCGCCGCCCGCACAGAGGGCAGCGCCTTGCCGTACACCTTGCCGATCACGGGGAGGTTCGGGCGCAGGCTGTACTCCACGAGGTCGGTCACGCCCTCCAGGAAGGTCACCGCCTTGACGTTCAGCTCCTCCATGATCTGCCCCTGCGCCCGGCGCAGCGCGTCGGTCAGTTCCGGCGACCCCGCCCGCACCGTCGCGCTCGCCAGCGGCTGCCGGGTCTTGAGGGTGTGCGCCCCGCGCACGGCCCGGCCCAGCTCGACCACCTTGATCACAGCCGCCATCTCCGAGGTCAGGCGCTTGTCCAGCCGCTCCTCGCGCACCTGCGGCCAGCGGGTGAGGTGCACACTCTGCGCTCCCAGCCCCCGCGTGAGGTTGCCGTACATCGCCTCGGCCAGGAAGGGCGTGAAGGGTGCGGTGAGCTGCGAGACGGTCAGCAGCGCCTCGTGCAGCGTGGCATAGGCGGCCACGTCCACCTGTCCGCCTTCTCCCCAGAAGCGCGAGCGGTTGCGCCGCACATACCAGTTGCTGAGGTCGGCCACGAACCGCTCCAGCGCCCGGCCCCCGCCCCGCGCGTCGTAGGCGTCGAGGCTCGCCGTCACGTCCCGCACCGTCTCCTCCAGCCGTGCGAGCAGCCAGCGGTCCATCTCGGGACGCTCAGAAACGGCAGGCGCGTCCTCCAACCCCGGCTGGTCGAGGTTCGCGTACAGCACGAAGAAGGAGTAGACGTTCCAGAGCGTGTTCACGTAGGACCGCTGCGCCTCCGCGACCAGCCGCTCGGAGAAGCGCTTCTGGTCGCCGGGGTCCGACGCCATGAACATGTACCAGCGCACCGAGTCCGCCCCGTAGCGGTCGAACAGGGGCAGCGGCTCCACCACATTGCCCTTGCTCTTGCTCATCTTGGCGCCGTGCTCGTCCACGATGTGCCCCAGGCAGATCACATTCCGGTACGCGGGCTGGTCGTACAGCATCGTGGCGATGGCGTGCAGCGAGTAGAACCATCCGCGCGTCTGGTCGATCGCCTCGCAGATGAAGTCGGCGGGGAAGTGCCGCTCGAACTGCGCCTTGTTGGCCTCCGTGCCTGGCAGCGCCTCCTCGCCCGTCTCATCCGTCAGCAGCCCCCACTGCGCGTAGGGCATCGAGCCCGAGTCGAACCACACGTCGAGCACCTCCGGCACCCGGCGGTACGTCCGGCCCCCCAGCTCGAAGGTGATGTCGTCGATATATGGCCTATGCAGGTCCAGCTCCGAGAGGTCGCGCCCGGTCAGCTCCGACAGCTCCGCCACGCTGCCCACCACCCGCAGGTCGCCGTCCTCGCTCATCCAGAACGGGAGCGGCGTGCCCCAGTACCGCTCGCGGCTGATCGCCCAGTCCACGTTCCCTTCCAGCCAGTTGCCGAAGCGGCCGTGCTTGATGGTCGCCGGGACCCAGTTGATCACCTCGTTCGTCTCCAGCATCCGCTCCGACATCTGGTTCGTGCGGATGTACCAGCCCTTCTTGGCGAAGTAGAGGATCGGGTCGCCCGTGCGGTCGTGGAAGGGATAGCGGTGCCGGAGGGTGCCCGCGTGGAACATCAGGCCCCGCGCCTTCAGGTCCGCGACCAGTCCCTTGTCCGCGTCCTTGAAGAACTTGCCGCGCTCGCCGGTCACCTGCAAGATGCCGTGGTCGTCCACCCCGAACATCAGCGGCACGCCGTACTTGCGGGCGAGTTCCAGGTCCTCCGCGCCGTACGCCGGGGCCTCGTGCGCCACGCCCGACCCGTCCGCCGCCGAGACGAAGTCCGCCAGTGTGACGAAGTGCATCACCGGGCGACCGTCCGCGTTGCGCTCGTGCAATTCCTTCAGCACCCCCAGCTCGACCGCCACCTCGGGGAAGGGCGGCTTATACTCCACGCCCTCCAGGTCGCGGCCGGGAAAGGAGGCCAGCACCTCCAGCGGCGCCCCGTTCTTGTGCAGCCCGCTGAGACGCTCCACCGCGTCCGACGCCACGATGATCGGCCCGCCCTCACCCCGCGCGACCACGTAGGTGAGGTCCGCGTTCACCGCCGCGAGCGTGTTGCTCGGCAGCGTCCACGGGGTCGTCGTCCACACGACAAGCGCGAGGCCCTGCCGGTCCTCCCCACTCAGGGCACTCAGCGCCGCGTGCGCCCGCTCGGGGAGCGTGTCCCAGATCACCGGAAAGCGCACGTACACGGAGGGGTCGTCCACCATCCGGTAGGAGTCCACCTCGCCCAGCTCGGCCTTCGACAGCGTGGTGGAGATGCGCGGCGAGAGCGGCACCACCTTGTAGTCCTGCGCGATTAGCCCCTCGTGGTGCAGCCGCTTCAGCAGGTTCCACACGCTCTCCACGTAGCTGTTCTGGTATGTGATGTAGGGGTCCGAGAGGTCCACCCAGTAGCCCAGCCGCTCGGTGAAGGTGTTCCACTCCTGAATCGTCTCCCACACCGACGTGCGGCACAGCCGGTTGAACTCCTTCAGTTCGGCGCGGCTCGCCCCGTGGTTGCGGCCTTGAAGGCCCAGCTTCTTTTCCACGCTGATCTCGACCGGGAGGCCGTGGGTGTCCCAGCCGCCCTTGCGGGTGACGTGATAGCCCTGCATCACCTTGTAGCGGGGAAAGAGGTCCTTGAAGGAGCGGGCCAGGACGTGGTGCAGCGCGGGCCTGCCGTTCGCGGTGGGCGGCCCCTCGTAAAAGACGTACTCGGGTTGACCTTCTTGGCGCTCCTGCGTCTGCTCGAAGACGCGCTCCGATTGCCAGAAGTTCAGCACGCCCGCCTCCAGCTCGCGGAAGCGGGGCTGTGAGGGCACCGGCCCGAAGAGGGTGGCGGACGTAGGTTTGGGTTCGGTGGTCGTCATGGTGGCTCCTGGGGAGGGGGTCGGGTGGGAGGAAAAACGGCAGGGCGCGCCCCAGCGTGCTGCTGCTGGGACGCGCCGGGGACACTCTCGCGCGTGGTACCACCCAACTTCGCCGCCCGTGGGGAGCGACCTTCATTGACGCCCTCTGCCGGGGGGCGGTCCGGACGGGTCTACTGGGCCGCAGGGCGGCTGTTCTTCCGTCGGCGCGGGAGGGGATCTTCGGCGGGGGGGCACCTCGTCCGGCTCTCACCGTCCCGGACTCGCTCGTGAGGGCCTGCTTCCCCGCGTACTCGCCTCGCGTATCGCCTCTTGCATTGCTCACCCCCCGCAGGGAGTGACGCTCATGGTAGGCGGGCAGCATGGGCCGGGTCAATCGTGGCCGCCAGGGGGATACAATCGCCCCATGTCGCCTGCCCTGCGCGGGCGGGCCGCCGACTGACCCCTTTTTCCACCAGGAGCCGACCATGGAATTTTTCATCGATACCGCTGTCGTGGACGAGGTCCGCGAGATCAATGCCTGGGGCGTCCTCTCGGGCGTCACCACCAATCCCAGCCTCGTCGTCGCCTCCGGGCGCGACTTCAAGGAAGTCATTCAGGAGATCGCCGGACTCGTCGGCGGGGCCATCAGCGCCGAAGTCACGGCGCTCGACGCCGAGGGCATGATCAAGGAGGGGCGCGAGGTCGCGCAGTGGAGCGAGCACGTCGTCGTCAAGCTGCCCCTCACGCCTGCCGGGCTCCAGGCCTGCAAGACGCTGACGGGCGAGGGCATCAAGACCAACGTGACCCTCTGCTTCTCGGTCCCGCAGGCCCTGCTCGCCGCCCGCGCCGGGGCGACCTACATCAGCCCCTTCGCGGGCCGGGTCGATGACATCGGCTGGGACGGCACCGAGCTGATCCGCCAGATCAAGGAAGCCTACGTGCTGGGCGACATCCGGACCAAGGTGCTCGCGGCGTCGATCCGTCACCCGCAGCATGTCGTGCAGTCCGCGCTGGCCGGGGCGGACGTGGCGACCATTCCCTACAAGGTCTTCACGTCCATGATCAAGCACCCGCTGACCCAGGCGGGCCTCGACGCCTTCCTCGCCGACTGGGCGAAGCGGGCGGGGGCCAGTGCTGAGACGCCCGCGAGCGAGGCGGGCACCAACCCGCAAACGGGCGGCGTCAACGCCCAGGGAGGCCAGACGAAGTGACCCAGCCCCTCAGCGCCCCGCTGCCCTACCACGAGCTTCAGGACAAGATCCTCCCCGAGCTGCACCTGATCGCCGCTGGGCTGGGCATCGAGAACTACCGCAAGCTCAAAAAAGACACCCTGGCCCTCGCCATCTTGGAAAAGCAGGCCGAAGCCGAAGGCCAGGTCCTCGCCCGCGGCTTCCTGGAGATCAGCGCCGACGGCTACGGCTTCTTGCAGGCCAATCTGCTCGACCCCGCCTCCCGCAGCGTGCTCGTCACGGCGGGCCTGATCAAGCAGTTCCACCTGCGCACCGGCGACGAGGTGATCGGCCGCGCCCGCAAACCGCGCGAGAACGAACGCTACGGCACCCTGGTGCAGGTCGAAGCCGTCAACGGCCTTGACCCCGAGTCCGCCCGCCGCCGTCCCCGCTTCGACGACCTCACGCCGACCTTCCCCGACCACCAGCTTGTTCTCGAAGACCCGCTGATGGACGACAGCCTCTCCCTGCGAGTGGTGGACCTCCTGGTGCCCATCGGCCGGGGGCAGCGGGCATTGATCGTCGCCCCTCCCAAGGCGGGCAAGACGACCCTGCTGAAGAAGATCGCCAACTCCATCGTCAAGAACTACCCCGACGTGACGGTGATGGTGCTCCTCGTCGACGAGCGCCCCGAGGAGGTCACCGACTTCCGCGAGAGCGTGCAGGGCGCCCAGGTCATCGCCTCCACCTTCGACGAGCCGCCGCAGCACCATGTCCGGGTCGCCGAGTTCGTCCACGAACGCGCCCGCCGCATCGTGGAGGAGGGCGGGCACGTCGTCATTCTGCTCGACTCCATCACCCGCCTCGCCCGCGCGAACAACCTCGTCACGCCGCCCACCGGGCGCACGCTCTCGGGCGGTCTGGATTCCAACGCCCTGCACTGGCCCAAGCGCTTCCTGGGGGCGGCCCGCAACATCCGTGAGGGCGGGTCGCTCACCATCCTGGCGACCGCGCTCGTGGAAACCGGCTCGCGCATGGACGACGTAATCTTCGAGGAGTTCAAGGGGACCGGCAACGCCGAACTCGTGCTCTCGCGCCGCCTCGAAGAGCGCCGCATCTTCCCGGCCCTCGACATCCTGAAGTCCGGCACCCGCCGCGAGGAGCTGCTCCTGCAGCCTGAGGTCCTGAAAAAGATGTGGCTGCTGCGCAAGGTCATCTCCGACATGGACCCCGCCGACGCGATGGAGATGCTGCTCTCGCGCATGGGCAAGACCCGCAACAACGTCGAGTTCCTCGCCAGCCTCGCGGGCTGAGCCCCGCCCCCCCCGGCCCCGCTTCCCCGTGGGGCCGCGTTTCCTGGAGTCCGCGTGCGTGAGTCCCCCTCCTGGCCCCCCCTGGGGCACCGCTCCTTCCTGACCCGCTCCCTGCTGCTCGCCGCCTTCCTGCTGGCGCCCTCGGCGACTGCCCAACCCGGCCTGCCCGCCCTGAGCGGCCCCGCCGAGCGGCTCGGCGCCGCGCTGCCCCGCGTGCACCTCGTGCGCGAGGACCCCGCCCGGCTCGTCGTCGTGACCCGCGAGGCTCCGGCGCAACTCGCCCGCCGCTACGGGGTGCCGCCTTCGGCGGTGACGCCGCTGCCCGGCGGGCAGGCCGAGTTGCCCCTGCCTCCGGTCGCCCCGCCCGTCCGCGAACCCTTCCGCCCGGCGTCGGTCGTGCCCCACCGGGTGCAGCCCGGCGAGACGCTGGACACCGTGGCCGCCCGGCACGGCCTGCGCGTGGTCGAGCTCCTGGGCGCCAACCTCGACCGCCCCAGCCTCGACGACTTGCGGGCAGGGGAGACCCTCTGGATTCCCACCGCCGAGCGCGGCCTGCTCGTGCGCGTCAAGCCGGGCCAGACTGCCCTGTCCCTGATCGCGGGCTACGGGGCCGACCTCGCGGGGACGGCGCAGGCAAACGGGGTGCTGCCCACCACCCTGGAGCCGGGGGACTTCCTGCTGCTGCCCGGCGTGACGCCCGACACCCTGCACGAGCGTCTCCTCGACCGCCGCGAGGCCGAGGAGGCCGCCCGCGAAAAGGCCGAGGCCCGGCAGCGCGAGCGCGAACGCCTGGAGGAAAAGTACGCCCGCCAGGCCCGTTACGAGGCCTACCTCGCCGCCCAGCAGGCCCGCGAACGCGCCCGATTGCAGGAGAAGTACGACCGCTACGCCGCCTACCTCGCCTGGAAGACCAGCCCCGAGCGCCAGCAACTCAACGACCGCTACGAGCGCCAGGCCCAGTACGAGGCCGCCCTCGCCGCCCAGGCGGAGGCCCGCCGCGAGCGCGAGCGCCGTCAAGCCGAAGCCCAGGCGGCGGCCCGCTCGGCCCCGACCGTCCGCCCGGCGGTCGCTGGCCCCGTCGCCGGGCTGCGCTGGCCCGTCCACGGAGCCCGAGTCACCAGCCGCTTCGGCGAAGAGGACATCGACTACCACAAGCAGGTCTTCCACGGCGGGGTGGACCTCGCCGCCCCCGCCGGGACCCCGGTGTACGCGGCGGCGGGCGGCACTGTCGTGGAAAGCGGCTACGGCGCCTACGGCCTGAATGTGCTGACCGGTGGGGGCGGCACCACCCTGGTCTACGGCCACCTCAGCCGCGCGGCGGTGCAGGCCGGGCAGACGGTGGCCTCCGGCGACTTGCTGGGCTTTGTGGGCTGCACCGGCATCTGCACCGGCCCCCACCTGCACTTCGAGGTCCGCCCCGGCGGGCAGGCGGTCGACCCGCTTCCGCTGCTCCCGTGACGGTCCCCTCCGGGCTGCCGCTGCGGCTGCTCGTCGTCGACGACGAGGTGCAGATTCTCGAATTGCTGGCCCTGACCCTGGAACTTCAGGGCTTCACCGTCACCCCCGCCCGCAGCGGCCCCGAGGCCCTCGCTGCCCTGGAGGACCGCCCCCTGCCCGACCTGATCGTGATGGACGTGCTGATGGCCCCCTGGGACGGCTTCGAGACGGTGCGGCGCCTCCACGCCTGCTTCGGCGAGCGCCTCCCCCCGGTCGTCTTCCTCTCCGGCCTCAACCGTCCGCCCACCCTGCCCGCCGGGGTGACCTGCGAGTATCTCGTCAAGCCCTTCCGCCCCTCCGAACTCGTGGCCTGCCTGCGCCGCCTCGCCCGGCCTGAAAGCTGACCCCAGACTCTGCCTTCAACTGGCCCTGCCGATGGGGCCAGTTCTAGTTTAGCCTGCCCGCATGACCCAGACCCCCCACCACCAGACTCCCCAGACCGGAACCCCCGCCCTCAAGGAAGGCTTCGCCGAGATGTTCAAGGGCGGCGTGATCATGGATGTGGTGACCGCCGAGCAGGCCCGCATCGCGGAGGCGGCCGGGGCGACTGCCGTGATGGCACTCGAGCGCGTCCCCGCCGACATTCGCAAGGACGGCGGCGTCGCCCGCATGAGCGATCCGCGCATGATCAAGGAGATCATGGCCGCCGTGACCATCCCGGTGATGGCGAAGGTCCGCATCGGCCACATCGTGGAGGCGCGGATTCTGGAGGCCATCGGGGTGGACTTCATTGACGAGTCGGAGGTCCTGACCCCCGCCGACGACCAGTTTCACATCCTCAAGACCGACTTCCGGGTGCCCTTCGTCTGCGGGGCCAAGAACCTCGGCGAGGCCCTGCGCCGGGTGGGCGAGGGCGCCAGCATGATCCGCACCAAGGGCGAGGCCGGGACCGGCAACGTCGTCGAGGCCGTCCGCCACGCCCGCACCGTGCTGGGGGAAATCCGCGCCCTCCAGGCCCGCCCCGCCGAGGAGCTGATGACCCTGGCCCGTGACCTCCAGGCGCCCTACCACCTCGTCCAGTATGTCCACGCGCACGGCAAGCTGCCCGTTGTGAACTTCGCCGCCGGGGGCGTCGCCACTCCCGCCGACGCCGCGCTGATGATGCACCTCGGCCTCGACGGCGTGTTTGTCGGCAGCGGCATCTTCAAGAGCAGTGACCCCGAGCGCCGCGCCCGCGCCATCGTCAAGGCCGTCACCCACTGGCAGAACCCGGATGTGCTCGCCGAGGTCAGCGAGGACCTGGGTGCCCCCATGACCGGGATCAACATCGACAGCCTGATTCCCGAAGAGCGCCTCGCGGGACGCGGATGGTAACAGGGGCCGCCCCGCGCGTCGGGGTCCTCGCCCTGCAAGGCGCCTTCCGCGAGCACCGCCACAGACTGGAGTCGCTGGGAGCGCGGGTCACCGAAGTCCGCCTCCCCACCGACCTCGCCGGGCTCGGGGGCCTGATCCTCCCCGGTGGCGAGAGCACCACCATGGCCCGGCTGATGGACGAGTACGACTTGTGGGACCCCATGCGTGACTTCCACGCTTCCGGCGGGGCGCTGTGGGGCACCTGCGCCGGGGCGATCCTGCTCGCCCGCGAGGTGGAAGGCGCGCCCCCGCAGTTCGGCGGGCGGCAGCGCAGCCTGGGCCTCCTGGACCTCACCGTGCGCCGCAACGCCTTCGGGCGGCAGGTGGACTCCTTTCAGACCTCCCTGGACGTGCGCGGGCTGGGCGCCCCCTTTCCCGCCGTCTTTATCCGCGCCCCCGCCTTCACCGGGGTGGGGGAGGGGACCGCGGTGCTCGCCACCCACGCCGGGGCCGCCGTGCTTGCCCGCCAGGGCCGCGTCCTCGCTTCCGCCTTCCACCCCGAGCTGACCGGAGACGCTCGGCTGCACCGGCTCTTTCTGGGGCTGGTGCAGGAGGCCGTGCCCGCGCTTTAACCGGCTGGACCTGAAGCTCCCCGCCCCCGAACAGGGGGTTTTGTTGCACTCTGGCCCCCTCTCCTCGCAATTTGCCCTATCTTCCGGGACGTGCCCGCCCGACCTTCCCGTTCCCGTCCCCACGAGTTCCGTTCGGGCGGCGCGGCCCTGCGCTACGCGGTGACCGGGGAGGGCGACCCCATCTTGCTGGTGCATGGCCTGAGCGGGTCGGGCCGCTGGTGGCGCCGCAACGTCCCGGCGCTCGCGGCCTCTCACCGGGTCTACGTGCTGGACCTCGCGGCCTACGGCTACGGCCTGCCGCCCCACCACCGCTCGCCCGGCGTGCGGGGAGCGGCGGCCCTCATCGCGGCCCTGATCGATCACCTCGGCCTGACCCGCGTGACCCTGATCGGGCACTCGATGGGGGGGCACATCTCTATCCATGTGGCGGCGCTGCGGCCCCAGCAGGTAGATCACCTCGTGCTGGCGTGCGCGAGCGGCCTGCTCGCTGGCCCCCGCGCACGCCTGGCCCTGAACCTGCCCCGCGCCGCCGTGACCGGGCGGGTGGCCTTCGTGCCCCGCGTGATCGCGGACGCGGCCCGCACTGGTCCCCTGAAACTCTGGCAAAGCGCCGGGGACCTGCTGCGCGACAGTGTGCAGGACCTGCTGCCGAACCTCACCGCCCGCACCCTGGTGGTCTGGGGGGCGCGGGACGCCCTGGTGCCCCCCGCCATCGGCCGCCGCCTCGCCGCCGCGATTCCCGGCGCCCGCTACGCCGAAGTACCCCGCGCCGGGCACGTCGTGATGGTGGACGCGCCGGAGGCCTTTAACGCCCTGGTGCTGGACTTTCTGGCCGAGCGCGGCGAGGTCCGCGCTTGAGTGGCCGCCCCCTGTACCTGACGGTGCGCGGCCTGAGAACCCACGCCTGGGTGCGCGGCGAGGGGCCGCCCCTGGTGCTGGTGCCGGGGCTGGGCTGCGCCTCGTGGATGTACGTGCGCGTCTCGCGCGAACTCGCCCGGGGCCGCACCGTCTATGTCTATGACCCCCCCGGCCACGGCCACAGCGCCGGGCGCCCCGGCTTTCCGCGCGTGATCGAGGACCTCACCGACCACCTCGCCGCGTGGCTGGACCGGGCAGGCCTGAGTGGGGCGCCGGTCTTCGGCCATTCCCTCGGCGGGGAAGTGATTTTTGACCTCGCCGCCCGCTACCCCCACGCAACCTCCGCGCTGATCGCCTGCGCCCCCACCGGCATCCCCGAAAATCCCAGCGTGCGCGTGCAGCTCCGGCGTCTCTTGCGCGACCTCCCGCGCGAGCGCCCCGGCCTCTTTTGCCCCGGCGCCGTGGCCTACCTCCGTTCCGGACCCACCCTGATGTACCGCCTCGCGCAGGACCAGAGCGAGCACGACACGGGCCCGCTGCTCCCCTACGTCAGCGTCCCCACCCTGCTGCTCAACGGCACCCGCGACCCCGTGATCCAGTCCTGGACCGTGCAGGCGATCTGCCGTGCCATTCCCCATGCGGTCGTGCGCGACGTGCAGGGCGGCACCCACGCCCTGACCGACACCTTTCCCCGCACCGTTTCCCGCCTGACCTTGGATTTTTTAACTGCCCCCTCATAGAAACAAAAATTTCACGACCGGATTTATCGTGAAACCTTTCACTTATTTATTAAGAGAAGTGCAGAGATTCCCCCCCTATACCCCTTCCACCGTCCCCCTCTCCCTCGCCCGCTCTGCCGCAAACGCCATTCGGTGGGAATCCAGCGACTCGGAGAGGGGAGTGGGCACACCCGCTTCACCGCGCAGGAAAGCCAGCCACCCCGCGACCAG
Source organism: Deinococcus terrestris (assembly GCF_009377345.1). Classification (NCBI taxonomy): domain Bacteria; kingdom Thermotogati; phylum Deinococcota; class Deinococci; order Deinococcales; family Deinococcaceae; genus Deinococcus; species Deinococcus terrestris. The sequence goes on from NZ_WBSL01000001.1 coordinate 686,576, forward strand.
CCCCACATCCCCGCCGCCGTGGGTGCCGGAGGTGTCCACGACCTGAGACGTGACCGCGCCTGTGCGGAAGTCGTGCCACTCCAGCTCTCCGCGCTCCATCTGACCGCGCAACTCACCGTGCGTGCCCAGCAGCCGGAGCGTCCGGGTGTTGTTGTGCGTGAAGGCGCTGACGGTCAGGGTGGCGACCACCCCAGCCGCAAACGTCACGGTGACACTCTGGTGGTCAGGCTGGTTGTTCGCGCCGCTGTAGACGCAGCGGCCGTACGGCCCCTGCTCCAGCGCGTCGGCGAGGGAAACGCCGCCCGCCGTCAGCACGGTGACCGGCCACGTGTGCGGATCGCGGGGCGGGTAGATGACCCGCGCGTCGTACGGGCAATCCATGACCGGACACCGCACGCAGCGGTCGGCGGCGCCGGGCGGTGCCTCCTCCGGCCGGAAGTGGTGCAGGCCGCCCTCGCTGCTCACCCGCACGGGGGGCGAGCCTGCCCACGCCCGCAGCAGGTCAAGGTCGTGGCTGCTCTTGGCGAGGAGAAAAGGCGCCGCCGGGGGAGACTGCGCCCAGTTGCCCCGCACGTAGGAGTGGGCATAGTGCCACCACGCCACGTTCTCCGCGTGCGTGATGCCGACCAGCCGCCCCAGCCGTCCCGCCGCCAGCCCCGCCGCCACCGCCTGAAAGAAGGGTGTGGCCCGCAGCACATGACAGACGGTCACGCGGCCCTGCGAGGCCGCCTCCGCCGCGAGGAGGCGGTCCAGGTCGGCCTCGTCCAGGCAGATCGGCTTTTCCAGCAGCACGTCGTAGCCCAGCGCGAGCGCCCGCAGGCACGGCTCCACATGGGCGTCGTCCGGGGTGGCGATCACCACCGCGTCGGCCACCCGGCCGGGGACGAAGAAGGCCTCCGGGTCAGGGAAACAGACCTCCGGCCCCAGCCCATGCCGCGCCGCCACCTCCGCGAGCCGGGCGGGGCGGGGGTCCACCAGATGGGTCACCCGTGCCCCCTGCGCGGCGAGGTGCCGGGCATACACGTCCGCGCCCCGATTCCCGCAGCCCAGCACCGCGACGGTAACGGTCATTTCAGTTCTACTCCCCAGCCCACGCCCTCCGGCCGCGAAAGCCGACCGGCCTCCCACTTCAGGCCCGTGAAGGGGTCGTCTCCCAGCAGCAGCGCCCCGTCCAGATCAGCCCAGTCGCACAACCCGGCGAGGTGTGCGGCGGCCGCAATCCCCAGAGAACTCTCGATCATGCAGCCCATCATCACGCTCAGGCCGTGGGCGCGGGCCAGGCGCAGGGCGCCCAGTGCCTGGAGCGGCCCACCCAGCTTGGCGAGCTTGAGGTTCACCCCGTCAAAGGCGTTCGCCAGCGCCCGCACGTCCGAGACGTGGTGCAGGCTCTCGTCCGCGACCACCGGAATGCGGGCGAAGCGGCGCAGCTCCGCGTGCCCTTCCAGGTCGCCCGCCGCGAGGGGCTGCTCCACGAACTCCACCCCGGCGGCCTCCAGCACGCCGAGCAGCCGCCGCGCCCGGTGCCGGGTCCACGCGGCGTTCGCGTCCACCCGCAGGGCCACGTGCGGGGCCTCCTCACGCAAGGCCTCCACGATTTGCTCGTCCTGCCCCGTCCCCAGCTTGACCTTCAGCACCCCGTGCCCACGGGCCACCGCCTCCCGCGCCTCTCCCCGCATCACGCCGAGCTCGCCCAGGCTGACCGTATAGCTGCTCTCCGGCAGCGGTGAGGGCGAGAGGCCCAGCAGCCGCCACACCGGAACCCCAGCGGAGCGGGCGCACCACTCCACGGCCGCCATCTCCAGGGCGCACTTCACGCTGGGGTGGTGAAAGGGCATCACGGCCCCCAGCCGCTCCCGCAGCCCCTCCCAGTCCCAGGGGTCGGTCAGCGCGGGCGCGAGCAGTGGCAGCACCGCCTCCACCGTGCCGCGCGTCTCGCCGTAGAAGGCGTTCGGCGCGGCCTCGCCCCGGCCCTCCACCCCGCCTTGCGCGAAAGTGACGAAGGTGCGCGGGTAGCTCGCATGCGTCCAGCGGGCGATGCCGAAGGGCCGGGCCGTGTGCAGTTCGCGCGTTTCCCAAGTCACGCTCATCGCGTCCACCGCCCGAAGCCGGTCAGGGACTCGGCCAGCCGCGCCCCGTAGTCGCCCTCGCCCAGCGTCTCCACGGTCACCCGCATGTGGGTCGCGTTGGCGTGGACCATCCGCCGCCCGTCCAGCATCAGCCCGACGTGGCCGGGGAAAAAGGCGAGGTCGCCGCGCCGCGCACCCTCCACCGGGGTCAGAAAGGCCTGCTGCATATCGGCGTCACGCGGCAGGGTACGGCCCGCCCACCCGTAGGCCAGCCCGGTCAGCCCCGAGCAGTCCAGCCCCCACGCGCTGCGCCCGCCCCACACGTAGGGCGTGCCCAGCAGCCGCAGGGCGAGGTCGGCCACGTCATCCGCCGGAATGGGAGAGAGGACCCCCTCGCCCACCCAGGCCCCGGTTCCGTCCGGGAGCGTCACGGGCACCCAGCGCCGCCCCGACTCCACCACGACCTCGCCCGCTCCCCGCGTCAGCCGCGCTCCCAGGCAGAGCTCGGCCATCAGGGGCTGGCTGACCTTCGGCCCCGCGTAGGCGTGGGCTCGCAGGGCACCCACGGTCAGGGTCTCGCCGGAGGGCGCGTCACCCAACAGAACTCCCGCTATCCGCGCCCAGCCCAGGTAGCCGTCGCCCAGGGTCCGCACCCGTGCCCAGCCGCCCTCCTCCCGCAGCACCTCCAGCGCCTCGCCCGGCAGAGCTTCGGTCACCTGCGGGGCGAGAGCGTCGGGGCGTGCCCGCAGGCTCAGGCGGGCGTTCCCGGCGCGGGCAGGCCGGGCGGTCACCCAGGTCCAGTCACGTTCGGGCAGCAGGCCGCGCAGCGTGTCCTCGGCCCACCCCCCCTCCGGGTCGTAGGCGTGGGTGCGGGGGTCGGGGAGGGGGTCGGAAACCGTCACCCCTCAAAGGTAGCGCGTGAGCCACCGCGCCCAGTTTCCGCCCGCGACCGCCGCCCGGTGCTCCGGGGGCAGGACCTCCAGCACGCGGGGCACGTCCCGGTACCGGTCAATGCCCGCCGGGGTCTTCTCCCTCCCGAACCCGCCGTCAAGGTCGGTGCCCAGCGCGATGTGGTCCCAGCCCACCAGCCCCGCGTAGTGGCGGGCGTGGTCGGCCACCGCCTCCAGCCCGGCGCGAGGCTGCCCCAGCCCCCACCCCGCCCGCAGGAAGGTCGAGAGCAGCACCAGCCCGATCACCCCGTCCCGGTCTGCGATCGCCCGCGCCATCTCGTCGGTAAGGTGGCGGTTGCCCGGCACCAGGGCGCGGCTGTTCGCATGGGTCGCCACCACCCGCCCACCGAACTCCAGCGCCTCCCAGAAGGCCGCGTCGTCAAGGTGCGAGGCGTCCAGCGTCATCCCGAGGTCGCGCATCGCCGCCACCAACTCGCGCCCCGCGTCGGTCAGGCCCCCCGGCGCGTCCGTGCCCCCGGCATACCGGGTGCGCCCCCACGCCGGGCCGATCACCCGCACGCCCGCCTGTGCCCAGAAGCCCAGGTCGTCCGCGTCCCGCACCGGGTCCGCCCCCTCCATCAGCAGCACGACGCCCAGGGGAGCGGCCGGGTCCGCGAGGTGGGCCGCCACCTCCGCGCCCGTCCGCAGGAGCCGCAGGTGTCCCGCCTCCTCCCAGCGGCGGTACCCGTCCAGTTGCGCGAGGGCCTGCCGCCGTGCCCCCGCGTGGTCGGTGTAGCCACGCGGACTCCCCGCCGTGCGCGGCAGGGCGAACAGCGTCCCGAAGCACACCCGCGTGCCCGCCGCCCGCAGCTCGCCGAAGGTCACGGTCGCCGTCTCGCCCTCGACCGGGTCGGCCGCCCGCAGTGCATCCAGCTCCAGCGTGAGGTCACGTCCCAGCGCGGCGCCAAAGGCGAGGTCGAGGTGCCCGTCGATCAGGAAGGGAACCCCGCTCACCCCTCCACCGAGTCCCCCACCAGCGCCAGCACGTCCGAGAGGCGGTGCAGCGCTCCGGGCACCTGCCCGTTAAGGTCGATCAGGACCGCCTGGAGCCCCAGCGCCCGCGCCGCCTCCACGTTCTCCAGGCGGTCGTCCACGAACAGCACGGCCCCCGCAGGCAAGCCCAGCGCGTCCAGCGCGAACTCAAACGCTCCCGGTTCCGGCTTGTGCACCCCCACCGTGCAGGTGGCGACGGCCACGTCCACCAGGTCCGAGAGCCCCAGCGCCTCCAGCGTGCGCCCGATGCTGGGCAGCGTGTTGCTCAGCACCCCGACCTTCAGCCCCCGCGCCCGCAGCGTCTCCAGCACGGCTCGGGCGTCCTCCACCGGCTTCATGAAGCGCTCGTAGGGGTAGGCGGCCATCAGCGCCTGCGCCTCCCCGTCGGTCAGGCCCAGCACCCCACCGAGGTCCTGTCGGTAGGTGTCCCAGAAGGCGGCCTCGTCCTCGTCCGAGCGCAGGTGCCACCAAGCCTCCGACTGCGCGGCCCACTGCTCGGCCATCCGCCGCCCCGTCTCGCGGGGGTCCAGACCAAAGTGCTCGGCCGCCCACAGAGCCGCCTCGCGGTAGACGCCAGGGTCGGTGCGGGCCAGCGTGTCGTCACGGTCAAACAGAACGGCCCGCAGCGGGGAGGGGCCGGAAGGAGAGGCGGTCATGCCGGGCAGTGTACGGACCCGCCGCCCTGCACGTCCCGAATCGTCTGGCCTTCCCGGTGGGAGCGCAACAGCCTTGCGCCGCCTGCCCGCCAGGACCCCCTCCGCGCAACTTCATTGTTCATCCCCTGGGCCAGATGCTACAGTCCGCCGCATGACCGTCCGCCCCCACCTCCTGCTCACCCCCGGCCCCACGCCCCTGCACCCCGCCGCGCGGGAGGCGCTGGGGGGCGAGTCCCTGGGGCATATGGACCCGGAGGTCTTCGCGCTCAACGGGGAGATTCAGGCGGACCTGCGGACCCTCTACGGCGCTCCGGACGGCACCTTCACGGCCCTGCTCGCGGGCACGGGCAGCCTGGGGATGGAGGCGGGCTTCGCCAATCTGGCCGAGCCGGGCGACGAGGTGCTGATTGGCGTGAACGGCTCGTTCGGGGCACGGATGGCCGAGATGGCCGCCCGCCACGGCGCCCACGTCCGCACGGTGACGGCCGCGCCGGGCGAGCCGCTCAGCCCGGCGGCCTTCGCGGACGCCCTCGCGGGGGGAGACGTGCGCCTCGTCGCCGTCGTGCACGGCGAGACGAGCACCGGGGTCCTCAACCCGCTTCCCGAGATTGCCGAAGCCGTGCGCGGCAGCGGGGCGCTGCTGAGCGTGGACGCCGTGACCACCGCCGGGATGCAGCCCTTCGACATGGCCGGACTGGGCGCCGACTACGTCTACACCGGCTCGCAGAAGTGCCTCTCGGCCCCGCCCGGCGTGGCCCCGATTGCGGTGAGTGGGCGGGCGCTGGCGCGGCACGCGGCCCGCCGCACGCCCACGGCCCTGTGGTACGCCGATTTCGCAGGCCTGCGCGACTACTGGGAGGGCCACAGCTACCATCACACCGTGCCCGTCGGCCTCCATTTTGCCCTGCACGCGGCGCTGCGGGCCGCCCTGGACGAGGGCCTGCCGCAGCGCCAGGTCCGCGCCGCCGAGGTGGGGCGCGGGGTGCTCGCCGCGCTGGAGCCGCTGGGATTTTCCCCCTTCGTGCCGGACCCCGCCCAACGCCTGCCCACCGTCCTTGCGCTGCGGCTGCCGCCGGGCCTGGACGACGCCGCCACCCGCGCGGCCCTGCGTGCCCGCAGTGTCAGCGTGGCGGGCGGCATGGGCCCCACCGCCGGACAGATCTGGCGCCTCGGGCTGATGGGGGAGGGAGCGCGGCCTGCCCTCTACCACCGTTTCCTGACCGAGCTGGAAGCCGTGCTGGGCGTCCGGGGCGCGGCGAGCCGCTTTGAGCAAGTGCTGGGCACCCACGCCTAACCTCCAGGTGTCCTGATACGGAGCCCGGCCCAGCGGTGACCACAAGTGTTCAACCCGAGCCGGGCGAGCCAGACCACCGCAGGCACCGGAAAAGGAGTTGCCCTCTGGACGGCAACCGTCTTATCCCATCCGGCCGGTGCGAATCACGTCCGCGATGACCGGCGGCAGCTTCCAGGCCAGCACGTCGAAGGCGGAGGAGGCGTAGTCGTAGGGCACCTTGTGCAGTGTCACGCGCGGCTTGCGGCCCACGCAGTCCACGATGGCGACGTCGGCTCCCGGTTCCGAGTTCAGGCTCAGACCCACCGAGCCGGGATCCACGAAGGTCGTGTCGCCCACGACCCGCACGAAGGGGACGTGCGTGCCGCCCACCACGACCACCCGCGCCCCCAGCGTCTCCGCGAGGTCCTCGAGGTCGCGCTCGGGAGCCATCAGGTCCAGCCGCTCCTCGGGGTCGTGCGGGCTGCCGTGGAAGTAGCGCACCCGGCCCACCGGGGTCATCATCCGGCCCCCCGGCGGTAGGCGGCGCAGAAAGTCCAGCTGCTCGGGCGAGAGCACCCCCCGCGTCCAGGTCAGCACCTGCTCGGCCACCCCGTGCCGCTCCGAGCGCCCGCCGAGGTCCAGCGCCACCCGCAGGTCGCTGGACCCCAGCCCGGCCGTCCAGCCCTCCCGCCGCACGCGGTCGATCACCGGCCCCGGACTCGCCCCGTAGCCCACCAGGTCGCCCACCACCACGACCCCGTGGACCGCCGAGTCTGCCAGAAAACGCTCAGCGGCGGTCAGCGCGTGGATATTGCCGTGCAGGTCACTGAGAAAAGCCAGTCGCAAAGTGCCCGCATGCTAGGGCATCTGCCCCGCCGCCGCGCCAGGGTGCCCCCGGTCGGGTGGGCGGGCGAGTCCGTATCATGGCGCGGTGCTCACCCGGCTCCCGCCCCCGCTGACCGCCGCCCTGCTCGGGGCGCTTCTCGCCGCTTTCGGTCTGCCGCTGGAGTGGAGCTTTCTCGCCTACGTTCCCCTCGCCGTCCTGCTGATGTACGCGGCCCAGGCCCCCACCTCGCGGGCGCTGGCCGGGCGGGTCTTCTGGGCGGGGGCGGCCTACAGCGCGGTGCACCTGTGGTGGCTCACGGCCTTTCTGGGCAAGCTCTTTCAGTTTGCCCCGGCGGGGGTGCTCGCCCTGGCACTCTTCGCGCTGGAGGGGGCCTTCCTCGCGGCGATGGCTTGGCTCGCCGCCCGGCTGGTGCGCTCGCCTGAGGCGCGGGTGTGGGCGCTCGCGGGCGGCTGGGTCGTGCTGGAATGGCTGCGCTTCCTGGGACCGCTCGCCTTTCCGTGGCCCACGCTGGGGTATACGCTGCTGCCCACGCCTGCCATCCAGATCGCGGACCTCGGCGGGGTGCTGCTGGGCAGCGTGGTCGTGGCCGCGACCGCCGCCGCGCTGGTCAGTTTCTGGTGGGGGAGACGGGCGCCCCTGGTGCTGATGTCGGGGGTCTGGATCGCCGCCCTCGCCTACGGGGTCACCCGCGTGCCGGGGCAGGGACCGGCGCAGCCCATGCTGGTGCTGCGGACCGACGTCGATCTGTTCGACCGCTCGGTGCCCGGAGACGCGCTGTATCAGGCCTCCGCCCGCCTCACCGCTCAGACCCGCCGCCCCGGTGAGGTCGTCGCCTGGAGCGAGAGCGCCGTGCGCGACCCCAGCCTGCTGCCCACCGTGCCCGCGAACGGTCTGTACGGGGTGAGTTCCTACGGGGTGCCCCGGCGCAACACGGTGGTCGCCTGGAATGGTTCGGAGGTCACCGCCCAGACCGACAAGGCCCGCCCGGTCCCCTTCGGCGAGTATTTCCCGCTCTATGACACTTGGCCGGGCCTCTACCGGGTCATCGAGGCGGGCACCGGCTTCGTCCTCGGTCCCAACCTGCCCCCCGCCGAACGGGTCACGCCCCTGCCGCTGAACGGGGTGTTCTACGGCGCCTATGTCTGCTACGACTCAGTCTTTCCCTGGGTCAGCCGCCAGCTCGCCCGGCAGGGAGCCGAGGTGCTCGTCAATGTCAGCAACGACGGCTGGTACGACGGTTGGGGCGTGCAGCAGCACTTCATGATGGGCCGGGTCCGCGCCATCGAGACGCGGCGCTGGGTGGTTCGCAGTGTGAACCGGGGCATCGCGGGGTCGGTGGACGACCTCGGCCGCCCCCGGCAGACGCTCTCGCGGGGAGAAGGCGTGGTGCATGTCCAGCCCCGCCGTCTGGAAGGACAGACCCTCTACACCCGCCTCGGCGACCTGCCCGCCCTGTTGCTGGCCGCGCTGATGGTGGGGTACGGCCTCTGGCTGGAACGCTCTTACCGGAACCCCTCTACCACGTCGTCGAGATCGTCTTCCGGCAGCTCAACATAACGCCGGGTGGTGTCCACCTGCTCGTGCCCCAGAAAGCCCGCCACCCGCGTGAAATCCCGCGTGGCCGCGTACAGTTGCGTTCCTGCGTATTTCCGCCCAGCATGAAAGCCCCGGAACTCGTGTTCCCGGCCACATTTCAGGGCGAGCTTCTGGAGGCGGCTGTAGGCGGTGGAGTAGGCCCGCCAGGGGAGGACGGGGCCACTCGGCATGGCCGGGCGCACGGCCTCTAATGCCTCCCGCAACCGGGCACTCAGCGGAACCCGCCGGGCCTTGTCGCCCTTGCCGTGGGCCACGAGAAGGCGGCGGCGATCCAGGTCCACATGTGCCCAGTCCACCCCCAGAGCCTCCGCGATCCGCAGGCCCGCATGGGTGAGCAGCAGCAGCAAGACACGCTCGTGCGGGTCGGCCTCGGCCAGCAGCGCCTGCACGAAATCGGAGCGGTAGGGCGGATTCTTCACGATGCCCTTGGTGCGGTCCTTGGGACGCTTCACGTCCGCGAAGGGGTCGGCGTCCGTCGCCCCAGCCCAGCGCAGCGCCCGGTACAGGGCGGAGGCCGCTGCCACCCGCGCCTGCACCGTCGCGGGCTTGAGGCCCGACTGCACCAGCCCCGCCACGTACAGCCCCGGTTCGCGCCGACCGGGGTGCAGCAGATTCCAGCCGTGCTCGGTCGCGTGCGTGATCAGCACCTCCACGCCCTTGCGGTAGGCCCGCAGCGTGTGCGGGCTGAGGCGGACGCCGCCGCTGGTGTCGGTCGTGAGGTAAGCGAGCGTGAGCGCCCACAGGTCCTCAAAGGCTTTGTCCCGCGCCGCCGTCACCGCCCGGACCCGCAGCGCCTCGTCGGTCAGGCCACTGAAGTTACGGGCCTGCGAGAGACGGTCGCCGACGTAGGGAAGCAGGTCACCGGACATGGTGGCCGATGATAACATGCCTTATCAACGAAGCCTTCGAAGGGCAACCCCCGTTGGTGGCGGGGGCGCTTGCGGGCTCAGGTGTCCAGTTCCGTCTTTCGAATCGGCGTCAGAAACTGAATCGCGCCCGGCAGAATCCGTGCCGTGAAGGGCGTCGTCTCCACGTGCAACTCACCGTCGTATTGCAGCGGGAACGGCTCGTCGGCGTCCACGGTCACCGACTTGGCCTCCAGGGTTTCGAGGTTGCCGGAGAAGACCGGGTCGGAGAGGTTCATCTTCACGAGGACCGAGTCGATCAGATTGGGCACCAGGCGCAGGATATTTCCGGCCTTCATCAGCACGACCGTGAACTTGCCGTCCGAGGGGCTGATGTCGCTGGTGATGGGCAGGCGGTAGTTCGCCATGCCGAAGTTGGCGACCATCACGCCGATGCCCTCGAAGGTGCGTGGCTCGCCGTCAATGACGAGGTGAAAGGTGGTCTTTTTGGGGTTGAGCTGTTTCATGGCGCTCATGACGTAGGCCATCGCCCCGAACCGCTCCTTGAGATCCTCGGAGTCGCGGATCATGGTAGCGTCGGCCCCCGCCCCGGCGAGCATGGCAAAGCCGCTGGTCTCGTCGCCCACCTGAATCTCCCCGAGGTCCACCCGCACGGTGTGCCCGTCGGCGACGATGGCGGCGAGCTGCACGGGATCGCGCGGCAGGTCGAGGTTCTGGGCGATCAGGTTGGCGGTCCCGGCCGGGTAGGCCAGCATGGGCACGTCCTTGTAGCGGGCGGCGTAGGCGAGGCTGCTCACCGTGCCGTCGCCCCCCGCCCCGACCAGCAGGTCGAAGTCCGCGAGGTCCTCGACGTACTCGGCCATCTTGGTGTCGGGCTGCAGCTCGCGCTCGGTGACCACCGCGCCCCCGGCCCGCAGCCCGGTCAGGAACTCGGGCAGGGTGCTCTCGCCCTGGCCGCTGCGGGGATTGAAGACCACGAGGACGCGCTGGTCGGCCAGACGGGTCAGGCCGGTCACGGGGTCGGGGCCGGAGTCGGGGGTGGGGGCTGGGGGGGGCGTTTGACCGGTCATCCGGGGCTTATTACACTGCCCGCACGGAGGCTTTCTCTATGGTGCGTGTCTTCTTTGCTTCTTTACTGTTCGCCGGAGCCCTGGCCTCGTGCGCCCCACGCGAGCAGGCTGTGGTCGGCGTCACCGTGACCCCGGTCCTCGTCAAGCTCTCGGAACCCGCCGCGCGGGGCGGCACCTTGACCATCCAGGGCCGCTACCTCGGTGGGCCGCAAACCGGTCGCGTGCGCCTCGGCGCCTCTGAGACCGGCGAGGGGGGCTACCTCTTCCCTGCCGCCAGCGTCCGCTCGTGGACCGACAGCGAGATCGTGCTCACCATCCCCAGCGACGCGCCGACGGGCGGCTCGTGGCTCTTTGTGGAGGTGGCCGGGAAGCGCTCGACCGGACTGCCCTACAGCGTGCGTCCGTAAGCCAGTCCCGTTCTGCTCAGCAGCCCCAGCCTCAGGCGGGGCTTTTTCCTGTGCTGACCGCCGGGAACCAGCTTCCGGCTGCTATCCTCCCAGGGTTATGGCCGTGCAGCGCCCCAAGGGCACCCAGGACCACCTCCCGGACGGCAGTCCGAAACTCTCGCGGGACAGTCAGGCGTCGGCCTTCGCCCACGTACAGGACACCGCCCGGCGCGTGCTGGAGCGCTCGGGCGCCCAGTTCATCGCCACGCCCCTCTTCGAGGAAGCCGAACTCGTCAAGCGCGGCGTGGGCGGCTCGACCGACATCGTCCGCAAGGAGATGTTCACGGTGTATTACTTCGGGGACCACGGCGGCTACGTGCTGCGGCCGGAGGGCACGGCGGGCATCGTGCGGGCGTACCTGCAAAACGGCCTCAAGCAGCTTCCTTCGCCGCTCAAGCTCTGGACCCACGGCCCGATGTTCCGCGCCGAGAACGTGCAGAAGGGCCGGTTGCGTCAGTTTCACCAGGTGGATTACGAGGTGCTGGGGAGCACGGACGCCCTCGTGGACGCCGAGGCGATCTGGTTGATGTGGGAGGTCGTGCGCGAGCTGGGGCTGACCGGCGTGCGGGTCAAGCTGGGGTCCATCGGCGATCCGGCCGACCGCGAGGCGTACAACGCCTACCTGCGCGACCTGTTCGGGACACACGTCGACCGCCTCTCCGACGACTCACGGGACCGACTGGAGCGCAACCCGATGCGGATTCTGGATTCCAAGAGCGCGGGGGATCAGGCGCTGATTCAGGAGCTGGGCGTGCGGCCGATGCTGGACTTCCTGGGCGAGGAGGCGCGGGCGCACTTCGGGGTGGTGCAGGGGTACCTCACGGCCTGGGACATTCCCTTTGACCTCGACCCCTCCATCGTGCGCGGGCTGGACTACTACCGCCGCACCGCCTGGGAACTGCATCACGAGGGTGTGGGCGCCAAGTCCGCGCTGGGCGGGGGCGGGCGCTACGACGGCCTCGCGGCGCAGCTCGGCGGGCCGGAGGTGCCGGGCATCGGCTGGGCCTTCGGCATCGAGCGGCTGCTGCTTGCGCTGGAGGCGGAGGGGGTGGCTCTCCCGCAGATGCCGGGGCCGCTGCTGTACCTCGCGGCGATGGATGAGGAGAACGTGGGCCTCGCGGCGCGGCTCGCGCTGGAAGGCCGTTCCAGGGGCCGGGTGGAGTTCGCCTACCGCGCGATGAAGCCGGGCAACGCCTTCCGTGAGGCCGACCGCCGCCGCGCCCTCTCCGCCGCCGTCATCGGCAGCGACGAGGCGGCGCGGGGCGTGCTGAACATCAAGACGCTGGGCACGGGCGAGGCGCGAGAAGTGCCGTTGTCCGAGCTGACCACCTTTTTGGACGACCTTTCGCGGCAGGCAGGAGAGCAAGCATGAAACGTACGGGCTATATCGGCGAATTGAACGGAACACATCTGGGCCAGCAGGTCACCCTGCAAGGTTGGGCGGGCCGCCGCCGCGACCTCGGCGGGCTGATTTTCATCGAGCTGCGCGACCGCTCCGGGGTGGTGCAGGTGGAGGTCGAGCCGGACTCGCCCGCCTTCGCGGACGCGGACACCGTGCGCTCGGAGGACGTGCTGGAGGTGCAGGGCCTCTTCCGCGAGCGCCCCGAGGGGCAGCGCAAGGGCGGGCTGGCCGACTATGAGGTCGTGGCGTCTGGGGTGACGGTGCTCAGCCGCGCCAAGACGCCCCCCTTCGAACTCGACAAGGGCGGCGAGGTCGCCGAGGACATCCGGCTGAAGTACCGCTACCTCGACCTGCGGCGGCCCGAGATGACCCGCAACCTGCTGCTGCGCTCAAAGGCGGTGGCGGCGGTGACGGCCTTCCTCGACCGCGCGGGCTTCGTGAACGTGGAAACGCCGATGCTGACGAAGTCCACGCCGGAGGGCGCCCGCGACTTCCTGGTGCCCTCGCGCCTCAATCCCGGCGAGTTCTACGCGCTGCCGCAGTCGCCGCAACTGTTCAAGCAACTGCTGATGATCGCGGGGGTGGACCGCTACTACCAGCTCGCCCGCTGCTTCCGCGACGAGGACCTCCGCGCCGACCGCCAGCCCGACTTCACCCAGCTCGACATGGAGATGAGCTTCGTGACGCAGGACGACGTGCTGGAGGTGCAGGAACAGCTTCTGGCCCACGTCTTCCGCGAGGTGCTGGGCGAGGAGCTGCCTCTCCCCTTCCCCCGGCTCTCGTACCACGAGGCGATGGACCGTTACGGCTCGGACAAGCCGGACCTGCGCTTTGACCACGCGTTTGTGGACGTGACCGACCTGTTCGCGGGCGGGGGCTTCCAGGCCTTCGCGTCGGCGGGGGCGGTGAAGGTGCTTGCCGCCCCCGAGCTGACCCGCAAGCAGATTGACGAGCTGGAGCGGGCCGCCAAGCAAAATGGAGCGAAGGGGCTGGCCTGGCTGCGGCGCGAGGGCGAGGGCTTTACCGGGGGCATCTCCAAGTTCGTCACCCCGGAGGTCGCGGCCGCGCTGCTGGAGCGCACGGGCGTGGCGGCGGGGGGCACCCTGCTGTTCGCGGCGGGCGAGTGGAAGGCGGCGGTCACCGCGCTGGGGGCGGTGCGCCTCGCGCTGCGGGACCTTTTCGACCTCGCGGCGGGCGGGCCGAAGTTCCACGTCTCCTGGGTGGTGGACTTCCCGCAGCTCGAGTGGGACGACCAGACCGGGCGCTGGACCTATATGCACCACCCCTTCACGGCCCCGCACCCGGAGGACGTGGCCCTCTTCGGCACCGAGCGCCAGGGCGAGATTCGCGCCCAGGCCTATGACCTCGTGCTCAACGGCTACGAGGTGGGCGGCGGGTCCATCCGTATCCACGACCCGGCGGTGCAGGCGCAGATGTTCGCGGCCATCGGCTTTTCCGAGGAACAGGCCCGCGAGCAGTTCGGCTTCTTCATGGACGCGCTCGGCTACGGCACGCCCCCGCACGGCGGTATCGCCTGGGGTTTTGACCGCCTCGTGATGGTGATGGCCGGGGCTTCCAGCATCCGCGAGGTCATCGCCTTCCCCAAGAACAACCGGGGCGCGGACCTGATGGCGCAGGCCCCGGCCCCGGTCTCCCCTGCCCAGCTCGCGGAGGTGGGGGTGCAGGTGGTGGCTGGGGAGGAATGAGGATGAGGGAGGGGGACTTCGGCCCTCTTCTCTTGGTAGACATTAGTGAATAGATTCACGATAAATCTGGATCGTGAAAAAGTTGTTTGTTATCGAGTGGACAGATGGCCTGTATCGCCCAGACGTACAGCCTGCCAGCCCTCTTCAGTCTGCTCCAGCTCGGTGACAGCGGTATTGCGGTGGCTGTACCGCTGGTCGTGCCACAGGGTCCGGATCTCCTGATCCAGCAGGCGAGCGAGGACGGCAGTGAGCGCCCCGCCGTGAGAAACAACGATGGGTGTCTCAGCCGCAGTGAGTGGTTGCTCCAGGGCGGCCAAGAAACGGTCGGCCACCCCTTCCAGCGTCTCACCGCCCTGAAACCCGAAGGTCCCGTCCGACAGGTCAAGTTCGGCCACATGCGTGACGAGGTGGGTATAGGGGCGGCCGTGCCACAGCGGGCCGACCTCAATCTCCTGCACGCCGGGGAGCACGGTCATGGGGACGCATAGCGCGTCCGCGATGGCCTGCGCGGTCTGCCGGGCACGTCGGAAAGGGCTGGCGTAGACGGCGGGAGCCTCCAGGTACAGCCCGGCGAAGTGGGCGGCGACTGCCTGCGCCTGCGCTTCCCCCACCTCGTCCAGGGGGTCGTCGTGGCTCGCGCCGAGGGTTTGCGCAACGTTGCTGGCGGTCTGGCCGTGGCGGACGAGAAAGAGGCGGTCGGCGGGCATAGGCCGGAGTCTAGCGGGATGGGAGGGTCAGCCCCAGCCCGTCGCCCTCGGCGGCCAGCAGCTCAAAGCGGGCGAAGAGTTCTTCGGAATACCAGTCCTCGCGCCGGGTGCGGGCGATGGCCTCGCGGTGTCCGGCTCCGGCGTAGGCGTAAGCCTTCACGCTCGCGGCGTCCCGCCACACGCTGAAGGTGGCCTGGGAGAGCAGGGGCACGTCGCCCAGGCCCAGCGTCAGCAGCAGGCCGGGGTGGGTATGCAGGCCGCCTTGCGAGGCGGGCACGGCGGACCAGAAGGCGCGGAGGCGGGCAGGGCGAATGGCGGCGCGGGTGAGGACGGCGAGGGGGCCGATAGGGGCATCGGTGGTGGGGAAACCGAAGGGTTCGCGGCCTCCCCAGCGACCTTTCGACCGCAGCGGGCGCAGGAGGAGGGTGCCGCTCTCTGTCAGGTGTGCCCGTTCGCGCTGACGCCACGGGGACGCCTCGAACTCCCGGAAGGCCGCCTCGTCCCTCCACACCGCCAGCCGCGCCCAGCGCCGGAAGTCGGCCCCCAGGGTCAGGCTGTCGCCCCGGCCCGTGCCCATCATGCGGAAGAAGGTCAGGCCGGGCACCCGGCGCAGGTGCAGGGGGTCGGCCCCCATCCGCCGCCAGCCGCGCCACGCCTGCGCGGGTGGGTAACGGTTGACCGTCAGGGTGACGAGGGGGGACACGGGGGGCAGTCTAGGGCGAGCGTCATCCCCGTCGCGGTAAGGGCGGGCACCTCTCCCCTATCCTGCGTGGGTGCATCTTGACGACCTGCCCGTGCTGCCCGCCTCGCCCGGCGTGTACATCTTCCGCAAGGGGGGCACGCCCATCTATATCGGCAAGGCGGTGAATCTGCGCTCGCGGGTGGGGCAGCATTTCAAGGCCGGGGGCAAGAGCGGCAAGTTCACGGCGCTCGCGGACACGCTGGAATTCATCACGGCGCGGAACGAGGTGGAAGCCTTGGTGCTGGAGGCCAACCTCATCAAGCAGCACCGCCCGCACTACAACGTGCTGCTCAAGGACGACAAGCACTACCCGTTCCTGAAGCTGACGAACGAGGAATTCCCGATGCTGGTGGTCACCCGGCGGGTCCTCAAAGACGGGGCGAGCTACTACGGGCCGTACCCGGATGCCTCGGCGGTGCGGCGGGTCAAGCACCTGATCGACACGATGTTTCCGCTGCGGAAGAACTCGGGACTGCCCCTCCAGAAAAAGCCCCGGCCCTGCCTGAACTACCACATGGGCCGCTGCCTGGGGCCGTGCGTGGACGCCGCCGACCCCGGCGAGTACCGGCGGGTGGTGGAGGACGTGCAGGCGCTGCTGGAGGGCCGGGCGGCCCCGGTCCTCGCCCGGCTGCGCGAGGACATGAAGGTGGCGGCGCGGGCGCTGGATTTCGAGCAGGCGGCGCGGGTGCGCGACCGGGTGAACGCGGTGGAGAAGCTGTTCGGCACCGAGCAGCACGCCTTCGTGTCGGAGGAGACGGACCTCGACTTTCTGGGGGTCGCGCAGGCGGGCGAGTACGCGATGGTGCAACTGTTCCGGATGCGCGGCGGGCGGGTGGTGGGGCGCGACAAGCGCTTCCTGACCGACGCGGAGGGGGGCGGCGACCTCGGGGAGATTCTGGGGGCCTTCGTGCAGGACTACTACGCGCAGGCCACGCACGTGCCGCCGCTGATCCTGCTGCCCGCCGAGTACGAGGACGCGCCCGCGTGGAGTGCGCTGCTCAGCGAGCGGGCGGGGCGACGGGTGGAGATGCGGACCCCCAAGCGCGGGGACAAGGTGGACCTGGTGGACATGGCGCAGCGCAACGCGCAGACCGGGCTGGAATCGGAACTCGCGCTGCTGGAGCGCCGGGGCGACCATCCGGGGCTGGACGCCTTGCGGGAGGTGCTCGCGCTCCCCGAGCGGCCCTGGCGCATCGAGGGCTACGACAACTCCAACCTGTTCGGCACGAACATCGTCTCAGGCATGGTGGTCTTCGAGGGCGGGCGCTCACGCCGGGGCGAGCACCGCCGCTTCAAGGTGCGCGGGCTGGAGCAGCCGGACGATTACGCGGCGATGAACCAGACGATCACCCGGCGGTTCACGGGGTCGCTCTCGGACAAGTTGCCGCTGCCGGACCTGATCCTGATCGACGGGGGGCGCGGGCAGGTGAACGCGGCGCTGGACGCTTTGCGGGCCGCCGACGTGCGGGTGCCGGTGGTGGGCCTCGCCAAGCGGGAGGAGCGGATCATCCTGCCGGGGCGCTACGGGGCGCAGTGGTGGCTGGAGTCCGGCACCGAGGTCGGGGTGGACCGCGAACTGCTGCTGCCGCACACCCATCCGGCGCTGCGGGTGTTGATCGGCGTGCGCGACGAGGTGCACAACTACGCGGTGACGTACCACCGCAAGCTGCGCGGGGAGGGGATGTTGCGGAGCGTCTTTGACGACCTGCCGGGCATCGGGCAAAAAAGGCGGGATGCGCTGCTGGAGCACTTCACCAGTCTGGAAGACCTGGCGGCCGCGCCCGTCGAGCAGATCGCGCGGGTGCCGGGGATGTCGCTGCGGGCGGCGCAGAGCGTGAAGGACTTCCTTCAGGCGCGGGCGGCGAACGGGACTCCGGCGTAGGCCAGGCAATCAAGCGCCCCCTTCGTCAGTGAAGGGGGCGTTCTGCGTGCGGTAGGCGGGTCATGCGGGCCGCAGCCGGGGGCGGAGGCTCAGGCGGACGAGCCGGGCGAGGAAGGCGGGGCGGGCAGGCTGGGCGGCGCGGGCCTCCCGGACGGCGCGGTCGCGCTGGGCCTGGTCGCGGAGGGCCTGGGCGTGGGCGGCGAAGAGTTCGGGGTGGAGGTGCATGGGGGCTTCCTTTCGGCCGGGGGGCATTCCCTTCTCGGCTGTCCCCATGGTGCGCCCCCACCCCCCGCCAGGGCATCGGCGGGGTGGCGGGGGGCACGGTGGGCCGAATGGCGCAGGGGGGCTAGGCCGTTGCCCCGGCCTCCTGCCCCAGCCCGAAGGCCGCGTGGACGGCGCGGGTGGCGGTGTCCACCTCGGCGGCGTCGATGGCGACGCTGATGTTCAGCTCGGAGGAGCCCTGGCTGATCATCAGGATGTTCACGTCCTCGCCCGCGAGGGCGGAGAAGAGGCGGGCGGCCACCCCCTTCTGCCCGCGCATCCCGGCCCCCACGATGGCGAGAACCGCGACGCCGGGCTGCTCTTCCACCTTCAGTTCGCCGGTCATGCCGCCGCGCAGGGCGGCGAGGGTGCGGCGGGCGTCGGCGCTCTGGACGGCGAGCGAGACGTTGCTCATGGAGCTGCTCTGGGACACCATCAGGAGGGTGATGTTCTCGCGGGCGATGGCGGCGAAGAGGCTGGCGACGACCTCCGGCACGCCCAGCACCCCCGCCCCGGTCACGTTGATCAGGCTGACGCCCCGGATGGCGGTGACCGCCTTGACGGGGTGAGCCGCGTCTCCGTCCGCCTCCGCGCCGACGAGGGTGCCGGGGAAGTCGGGGTCGGCCGCGCTCTTGACCCGCAGGGGGATACCGCTTTCCTGAAGGGGGGTGACGGCCAGCGGGTGCAGCACCTTGGCCCCGAAGTAGGCGAGTTCCATCACCTCGCCGTAGCTGAGGCGCTCGATGTTGCGGGCGTCAGGCACCACGCGGGGGTCGGCGCTCATCACGCCGTCCACGTCCTTCCAGGCCCAGACCTCATCCGCATGCAGCGCCTTGCCAATGATGGTGGCCGAGAAGTCGGTGCCGCCGCGCCCCAGGGTGGTGATCGCCCCCTCCTCGTTCTCGCCCATGAAGCCCGCGACGACCGGGGTGATTCCGGCGTCGAGCAGCCCGCCGAGGCGGTCGCCGATGCGCTCGTAGCTGCCGGGAAGGGGCCGGGCGTTGCCGAAGTGCTCGTCGGTGACGATGCCCGCCTGCCCCCCGGTGAGGTGGTGGGCCTGATAGCCCTGCCCGCCCAGCGCGAGGGCCATCAGGGGCGCCGAGAGGCGCTCGCCGAAGGCCACGATCAGGTCACGGCTGCGCGGGGTGAGTTCGCGCAGGAGGTAGACGCCGTAGACAGCCTGGCGCAGGGTTTCGTGCAGCTCGCGGATTTCGCGCACGGTGGCCGAGTCGGGCGTAGCGCCGAGGTCCTGCGCGGCTGTGAAATGGCGGGTGCGCATCGCGGCGATCTCGTCGTTGGCGGTGGCGATGTCGCCGCCCTGCGCGGCCTCGGCGAGGCGCAGCAGCCCGTTGGTCACGCCCGCCATCGCGGAGACGACCACGACCACCTTCGCGCCCTCCCGGATGGACCGGGCCGCGAGACTGGCGCTGTGGCGGATGGCCGCCGCGCCTTGCATGTTGGTGCCGCCGAACTTCATCACCAGGAGGGAATGCGCCATATCGGGGGCATCATACGGCCCGCCCTGGCAGGAGCAAGAAGCGCGGCCGACGTGGGCGGCGGAACTTTCCACGAAGGGCTACAGAAGGCGCGGCGGGGCGCGGGCACCATGACCCCATGACGCGCTCACGTGGGATGGTGGGAGGGCTGCTGGGACTGATGCTCGCGGGGCTGGCCCTGGCCGCGCCCCGGCCTTATGCGGCGGCGGGGGGCGCCGCGACCTTCGAGCACCGGGTGCGGGTCGTGAACGTGCGGGGCACCATCGCGGGCGTGACGGCGCAGGTGCAACTGGACCCCGCCGACCTCGCGGCGACGCGGGGCCGCGTGACGGTGCCGCTGAGCGCGTTGAAGACAGGCATCGGGCTCCGCGACCGGCACGCACAGGGCGAGGTCGCGCTGGACACCGCCCGCTATCCCAATGCCACTTTCGTGTTGGAGGGGCTCACGGGCGGGCGCCTGCTGGAGGGGCAGACCCTCAGCACCACGGCCAGCGGGCGCCTCACGGTCAAGGCGACCACCCGGCCCCTGAGTGTGCCCGTCAAGGCGACCCTGCGCGGTGGGCGGGTGGAGGTCAGCACCCAGTTCAAGTTCGACCCTTCCGACTTTGACGTGCGCTACCCCGGCAGCAGCGACAACGTGACCGTGGGCGTGACGTTCACCCTCGCGGCGACGCCGTAGGTCGGCAGGCGGGGTCGTCCTGGGGCCGGGGTTTCTGAACGTTTGGGCAAGACGGGGGGCCGGGTTGGTGTCCTTGCGACACGAACGCGCCTTTCGGAACGTGGGCTACACTTGAGGGCGCGTGGGGCGACTGGCCTCACCCCGGACCTTGTTCTGACGGAGGTAGCACATGAAAGTAGGCATCAACGGCTTCGGCCGCATCGGGCGTCTGGTGTTCCGCATTCTGGTGGCACGCGGCATCGACGTCGTGGCGATCAACGACCTGACCGACAACAAGACGCTGGCGACCCTGCTGAAGTACGACTCGACCGCCGGGAAGTTCGACGGGACCGTCGAGTACGACGACGAGAGCCTGACCGTCAACGGCCAGAAGATTCACGCCCTCGCCGAGCGCGACCCCGCGGGCATCAAGTGGGGCGAGATGGGCGCGGACATCGTGATCGAGTCGACCGGCATCTTCACCGACCGCGAGGGGGCGAGCAAGCACATCGCGGGCGGCGCCAAGAAAGTGCTGATCACCGCGCCCGCCAAGGGTGAGGACTTCTCCATCGTGCTGGGCGTCAACGAACAGGACTACGACCCCGCCAACCACCACATCATCTCCAACGCGAGCTGCACCACCAACAGCCTGGGCGCTCCCATGAAGCTGCTGGACGAGGCCTTCGGCATCGAGAAGGCGATCATGACCACCGTGCACTCCTACACCAACGACCAGCGCGTGCTGGACCTCCCGCACAAGGACCTGCGCCGCGCCCGCGCCGCCGCCGTGAACATCATCCCGACCTCCACAGGCGCGGCCAAGGCCGTCTCGCAGGTGTACCCCGCGCTGAAGGGCAAGTTCGACGGCACCTCACTGCGGGTGCCCACTCCCACGGGCTCGATCAGCGACGTGACGGTCATCCTGGGCCGCGACGTGACCGCCGACGAGGTGAACGCGGTCTTCAAGCAGGCCGCCGAGGGCAGCCACAGGGGCATCATCGCCTACACCGAGGACCCCATCGTGCTCTCCGACATCGTGGGCGACCCGCACTCGGCAATTATCGACGGCGGCCTGACGATGGCGATGGGCAGCCTGGTCAAGTTCTTCTCGTGGTACGACAACGAGTGGGGCTACTCCAACCGCATCGCGGACCTGGTGGAACTGGTGCAGGAGAAGGGCGCTTAAACCCCGAACAATGCAGGGCCAAGTCATCGCGCTTGGCCCTGTCATTATAATTACAGGATCAATGTGGATAAAATAATAGACAAGATAGTTGGTTTAGGTGTGCCTGGATTGGTCTTGCTCTTTCTTGTGGGGGCAAGTGGATTTGCAGGAGCAGCCGCAATAACTTCATCACTTGCATTATTGGGTGGTCCTCTGGGTATGATGGGCGGGATAGCAATGCTTGGCATTCTAGCCATGATTTCTCGCTCAATTGCAAGGTATGGGTTTGATAACCTTGCCAGAGCCACCGTAAAACGCATGAAAACTCAAGGGCAGAGCAAGGTGGACATTTGGAGCCAGGTGAAAGCTGCTCCGATAAGCGGCGACCTAAAGCGGAAAATAAGAGACTTCTTGGACGAAATTTTCTTAGAAGACCCACTTGGAGGATGAAATGCAGACCCTCGACCAACTGGATGTCCGGGGCAGGCGCGTCTTGGTGCGCGTGGACTACAACGTGCCGGTGAAGGACGGCGTGGTGCAGGACCGCACCCGCGTCACGGCGAGCCTGACCACCCTGCGCGAACTGCTGGACGGCGGCGCGAGTGCCGTGCTGATGAGCCACTTCGGGCGGCCCAAGAACGGCCCGGAGGAGAAGTACAGCCTGGGGCCGGTCGTGCCCGTGCTGGAAGAGGAGCTGGGGCGGCCGGTGCGCTTTATTTCCAGCTTGCCCGGCAGCGACGAGACGCTGGAGGCGGTGCGGCAACTTCAGCCCGGCGAGGTCGCGCTGCTGGAGAACGTGCGCTTCGAGGCGGGTGAGGAGAAGAATGACCCCGAGCTGGCGGCGCGGCTGGCCCGGCTGGGCGACGCCTTTGTGCTGGACGCCTTCGGGAGCGCCCACCGTGCCCATGCGTCGGTGAGCGGGGTGGCCGCACTCCTCCCCCACGCGGCGGGGCGGCTGCTTCAGCGCGAGGTGGAAGCACTCTCGCGGCTGACGGAGAATCCCGAGTCCCCCTACGTGGTCATCATCGGCGGGGCGAAGGTCAGCGACAAGATCAAGGTGATCGAGAACCTGCTGCCGCAGGTGGACCGAATGCTGATCGGCGGCGGGATGATGTTCACCTTCATCCGAGCGCGGGGCGGGCAGATCGGGAGCAGCCTGGTCGAGGACGATCAGGTGGACTACGCCCATGGCCTGCTGGAGGAGTACGGCGAGAAGCTGATGCTCCCGACCGACGCGGTCGCGGCCGATAAGTTCGCAGCCGACGCGCAGACCCAGGTGGTCCCCGCCGACCAGATTCCTGACGGCTGGATGGGGCTGGACATCGGGCCGGACACGCAGCGGGCGTATGCGGAGGCGCTGCGGGGAGCGAAGACCGTCTTCTGGAACGGGCCGATGGGCGTGTTCGAGTTCGAGGCGTTCGCGGCGGGGACCAACGCGGTCGCGGAAGCGGTCGCCAACCTGAAGGATCAAGCGTACACGGTTGTGGGCGGTGGCGATTCGGTCAGCGCGATCAACCAGAGTGGCCGCGCGGACCAGATTGACCACATCAGCACGGGCGGCGGCGCCAGCCTGGAACTGCTGGAGGGTAAGGCGCTGCCCGGCGTGGAGGCGATGAAATGACGGCTGCACCTGGGGGACCGCGCACGCTCCTGGCCCTGAACTGGAAGATGAACAAGACCCCGACCGAGGCCCGCGCCTGGGGCCGCGAGTTGGCCGGAGAGTACCGTCCGGGCATCCGGGGCAAGGCGGAAGTGGCCGTGATGGCCCCGGCGATCAGCCTCTATGGCCTGAAAGAAGCCCTGCCCGGCGGTGTGGACATCGGCGGGCAGGATGTCAGCGCCCACGAATCCGGCGCCTACACGGGCGAGATCAGTGCGGCGATGCTGCGCGACGCCGAATGCACCTACGTCATCGTGGGCCACTCCGAGCGCCGCGAGTACCACGGCGAGACGGACGCGGTGGTGGCGGCCAAGGCGCGGCAGGCGCAGGCGCACGGCCTCACCCCCATTGTCTGTGTGGGCGAGGGCTTGGAGGTCCGCGAGCGCGGCGAGCATGTCGCGCACACGCTGGCGCAACTGCGCGGCAGCCTGGAGGGCGTGGACGAACGCGTCGTGGTCGCCTACGAACCCGTCTGGGCCATCGGCACCGGCAAGACGGCCACCGCCGACGACGCCGAGGAGATGGCCGCCGCGATTCGCGGGGCGCTGGCCGAGCAGTACGGCGCTCTCGCCCTGGGCCTGCGCGTGCTGTACGGCGGCAGCGTCAAGCCCGACAACGTCGCTTCCATCTGCGGGCAGCCCAATGTGAATGGGGCGCTCGTCGGCGGCGCGAGCCTGAAGGTGGAGGACGTGCTGGGGCTGCTGGCGGCGCTGGAGTAAGGGAAGGTTGGGGGAGGATAGACCTCCCCTTCTCTTCAAAGGGTTAAGTGAATAGATTCACGATGGACTGGGTCGTGAATTTTTTGTTTGGTATGAGTTGTTATGTACTGACGTAGAAATGCCCCCTCCAGCGCGGGAAGGGGCGGAGCGGAGGGACGGTCAGACCAGGGCGAACAGCAGCCAGGCGAGGGCGAAGCCGATCACGCCGATCAGGGTTTCCATCACCGTCCAGGTCCTGAAGGTGGTGGGGATGTCGAGGTTCATCAGGCGACCGACGAGCCAGAAGCCCGAGTCGTTGACGTGCGAGAGGACGACCGACCCGGCGGCGGCGGCGATCACGACGGCGGCGAGGTCGGTACCCGCGTACCCGGCGGCGGCGACGGCGGGTTGAATCAGGCCCGCGGCGGTGAGCAGGGCGACGGTGGCCGAACCCTGGGCGACGCGCAGGAAGGCGGCGATCAGGAAGGCGGCGGCGATCACCGGGATGCCGAGGTTCTGGAGGCTGCCCGATACGGCGTCGCCGATGCCGGAGGCCCGCAGCACCGCACCGAACATCCCGCCCGCGCCGGTGATCAGGATGACCGAGGCAACCGGGCCGAGGGCGGAGTCGAGCAGTTTTTCGAGCGTGACCTTGTCCACCCCGCGCCGGGCACCCAGCACGATGGAGGCGACAAGGACCGAGATCAGCAGGGCGACCGGCGTGTTGCCCAGCAGCCGGATCATCTGCACGGCTGGGTTGGCGGGGTCCACGCTTCCGGCAGTCGCCAGGGCATTGAGACCGGTGTTGCCGAAGATCAGGAGCAGCGGCAGCAGCAGCAGGGCGATCACGGTTCCGGCGCCTGGGGGGTTGCGGGGTTCTTCGGTGCTCAGGGGGCCGCCGCTGAGAAGGTCGGGCACCGAGATGGGAAAGCGCCGCCCCGCCCACAGCCCGAAGAGGTACCCGGCGAGGTACCAGGTGGGCAGGGCGACGAGGACGCCCACCCCGATCAAGACGCCGATGTCCGCGCCCAGCAGGTCGGCGGCGGCGACCGGGCCGGGGTGCGGCGGCACGAAGACGTGCATGACCGAAAACGCCCCGGCGACCGGCAGGCCGTAGCGCAAGACGGGCTCGTTCAGGCGCCGGGCGACCGCGAAGACGACGGGCAGCATCACGATCAGGCCCGCGTCGAAGAAGATCGGGAAGCCGAAGAGCAGCGAGGCCACGCCCAACGCGAAGGGTGCCCGGCGCTCGCCGAAGCGGGAGATCAGGGTCTGCGCGAGGACCCGGGCGCCCCCGCTCGTCTCGATCAGGCGCCCCAGCATCGCGCCCAGGCCGACGAGGAGGGCGACCGAGCCCAGGGTGCTGCCGAAGCCGCCCACCAGCACGTCCACGATGCCGCTGACCGGCAGCCCGGCGACCAGCGCGGTGATCAGGCTGACCAGGATCAGCGCGACAAAGGCGTGCAGCCGCAGCGAGATGATCAGGACCAGCAGCAGCGCGACCGCGCCCACGCCGATGCCGAGCAGGGCGGGGGCGCCGAGGGTCTGGGTAAAACCTTCCATGGGTCTCCTCCTGTTGGGGTCAGGCCAGCTCGTGGGTGAGGCGTTGGAGGGTCAGGGCCGCGTGGCGGTACTGCTCGCCCAGGGCGCGGTACAGCGGCGCGTCGGCATTGGGCTCGATGGCGGTGTAGGGGCGCCCGGTGTCCAGTGGGCTCCCGGCGCTGCGGGCCGCGATGCAGGCGGCCCCGAAGGCGCTGCCCTCGAAGAGGTCGGCGTCCTGCGGCACGCGGACGGGGTGGTTCAGGGCGTTGGCGAGGATCTGGAGCCAGGCGCGGGAGCGGGTCAGGCCGCCCGTGACGCGCAGCTCCCCCGGCTGGCCCACCTGCGCCGTGAGCAGGTCGGTCAGCCACGCGAGGTGCAGGGCGACCCCCTCCATCCCGGCACGGGCGAGGTCGCGCCCGCCGTGGTGCAGCCCCAGCCCCAGCAGGCTGCCCGAGAGGGCAGGGTCCCACAGCGGCGCCCGCTCCCCGGCGAGAGCGGGCAGAAACAGCAGGCCACGGGCGCCGGGTTCGGTGGCGTGCAGCAGGTCGTCGAGGTCGCCGGGCACCCCGGCGAGGTGCTCGCGCAGCCAGTTCCACACGATGCCCGCGTTGTTGCTGGGACCGCCCACCAGAAAGCGGTCGTCGGCCCGGTAGCAAAAGAGCCGCGCTTCGGGGTCGGGCGGGGGCGAGGGCACGAAGGTGCGAATGGCGCTGCTGGTGCCCACCGACACGGCGGCCTGCCCCGGCCCGGTCACGCCCAGCCCCTCGGTGGCGGTCACGCCGTCGCTCGCGCCGATCACCCAGTGGGCGGCGGCGAGGCGCGGGTAGCGGCCCCGGTGCGGCTGGCGCATGGGCGGCAGCGCGGCGGTCGTGGGCTGGATGGCGGGAAGCTGTTCCGGGCGCACCCCGGCGAGCGCGAGGGCCTCGGGGTCGTACTCGCCGGAGAGGTTTATCAGGCCGGTGGCGGCGGCGGTGCTCACGTCGGTCCAGAAGACGCCGAAGTAGCGCTTCAGGATCTCCTCCTTGACGCCGCTGACGGCCTCCCAGTCGGTGGGGTCCTCGCCGCCGCGCCGCCGCCACGCGAGCTTCACGGCCGGGGTCATGGGGTGGTAGGGGACCCCGGTGCGGCTGTGGTGCAGGGTGACCGGATGCCCGCCCGTGTCCGCCCGCAGGTCGGCCCAGGTGTACACCTCGGAGGGACCGCGCGGGCCGATCAGGATCAGCGAGTGCATGGCATTGCTGAAGCCCGCCGCGAGGGGCCGCAGGTCCTGCTGAGCGCAGTACGCCTCCACCCCGGCGAGGGCCTGCGCGAAGGCCTGCTGGAGGTCGGGGAGGTGGTGGGTGGCCTGGCCCGGCGCGTCGCTGTGCAGGGGGTAGGGAAAGCTGAGGCGGTGAAGTTCCCGGCTTCCCCGAAAAAGGACGGCCTTGAGGGCGGTCGTGCCGAGGTCGAAGCCGACGGTGAGGGGGGGTTCGGGCATGGTCCAGTGTGACGCCCTGGGGCGGGCCGCTGCACCCGCGCGGCATGAACGCCACTTGAGGGACCGGGTCAGGCGGGCCGGGGCGGGCGCTTATACTTCCGCTCGTGACTTCGACGGAGCTTCCAACAACCACCATCGGTGGACTCAAGGCCCACGTGGGCGAGACCGTCACGCTAAGCGCGTGGCTGACCGACAAGAGCGGCAAGGGCAAGATCCAGTTCCTGAAACTGCGCGACGGCACGGGCTTCGTGCAGGCGACCGTGTTCAAGAACGACGTGCCCGAGGAGGTCTTCGAGGCGGCCAAGCGACTCACGCAGGAGCAGGCCCTCACGCTGGTGGGCGAGGTCCGGGCCGACGAGCGGGCGCCGGGCGGGGTGGAACTCGCGGTGCGGGACCTCTCCCCCATCTCGGAGAACCGGGGTGAGTACCCCATCACGCCCAAGGAACACGGCATCGAGTTCCTGCTCGACCAGCGGCACCTCTGGCTGCGCCACCGTCGGCCCTGGGCGGTCGTGCGGGTGCGCGACAGCGTGCAGCGGGCGGTGATCGACTTCTTCCACGGGGAGGGCTTCGTGCGCTTCGACGCGCCCTTTTTCACGCCAAACGCCGCCGAGGGCACGACCGAGCTGTTCGAGATCGACCTGTTCGGGGAGGACAAGGCGTACCTCTCGCAGACGGGCCAACTGCACGCCGAGGCGGGGGCGCTGGCCTTCGGCAAGGTCTACACCTTCGGGCCGACCTTCCGCGCCGAGAAGTCCAAGACGCGGCGGCACCTGCTGGAGTTCTGGATGGTGGAGCCGGAGGTCGCGCCCAGCACTCACGCCGAGAACATGGCGTTGCAGGAGCGGCTGGTGAGCTTTATCGTGCGGCGGGTGCTGGAGGAATGTTCGGAGGAACTCGCGCTGCTGGGGCGCGACGTGGAAAAGCTGCGGGGCGCCGCCGAGGGGAACTATCCGCGCGTGACGTACACCGAGGCGCTGGAGATCGTGCAGCGGCACATCGAGGACGGGGACCTCCCCGACAACGTGCAGGCGGACGTGCAGCCCGTCGAATGGGGCGACGACCTGGGCGCCCCGCACGAGACGATCCTGGGCCACCACTTCGACCGCCCGGTGATGATCGAGAAGTACCCGGCGGCGATCAAGGCCTTTTACATGCAGCCCGACCCGGAAGACGAGCGGCTGGCCCTGTGCGACGACATGATCGCGCCCGAGGGCTACGGCGAGATTATCGGCGGCTCGCAGCGCATCCACGACTACGACCTGCTCAGGAGCCGCATCGAGCACGAGGGGCTGCCGCTGGAGGCCTTCGACTGGTACCTCGACTTGCGGAGATACGGCTCGGTGCCGCACGCGGGCTTCGGCATGGGGCTGGAGCGGGTCATCGCCTGGATCACCGGGATCGACCACATCCGCGAGGCGATTCCCTTCCCGCGCATGCTGACGCGCATGACGCCCTGAGGGGGAATGGGCTGGGGCAAACCCCCAGCCTCTCCTTATGACACATAAGTGAAAGTATTCACTATAAGCTCGGTCGTGAAAATTTTGTCGCCTGTGTTAGTGAGCCTGCGCTAGATTGACCGCATGATCGCGTACTGCGAGGTAAGCGCCTTTACCGACACGCCGGGCTCCGGCAACCGGGCGGGGGTGGTGCTGGACGCGGACGGGCTGTCCGAGGAGCAGATGCAGGCGCTGGCGGCATTTCTGGGCGTGCCGGAGACGGTCTTCGTGACCCGGATGGGGGACGGCGCGGCGCGGGTGCGGTACTTCACGCCCACCCAGGAGATCGACTTTTGCGGCCACGCGACGGTCGCGCTGGGGCTGCGGCTGGCGCAGGAGGGGCGCTGGGCGGGCGAGGCGCTCGCGCTGGAGACGCTGGTGGGTCGGGTTCCCCTGCGGCTGGAGCAGGGCGCGGCGGGCGACTGCCGGGTTTGGATGGCGCAGCAGGCTCCAGAGACGCGCCGGGTGGGGCGGGAGGTGCGGCGGGAGTTGGCGGCAGCCCTGGGCATCGATGAGCGGATGATCCACCGGGGGCTGCCCCTCGCGGCGGCGAGCACGGGGCTGTGGAGCGTGTTCGTGCCCGTCATCGACCGGCTGGTGCTGGACGGGATGGAGCCGGACCTGGCCGAGATTCACCGGTTGTCGGACGCGCTGGGGGTCAGCAGCGTGTATGCCTACGCGCCCGTGGGGGTGGGCAGGTACGCGGCGCGGGACTTCGCCCCGGCGGTGGGGATTCCCGAGGACCCGGTGACCGGCAGCGCGGGCGGGGCGCTCTTCGCGCTGCTGGCGGCGGAGGGGGCGCTCCCGCTGCGCTCGGGCCGGGCCTGCGGGGTGGTGTATCAGGGCCACAGCCTGGGCACCCCCGGCGAGGTGGAGGTGGAGGTCAGCGTGGAGGGCCAGCAGGTGCGGGACGTGCAGGTGGGCGGGTGCGCGGTCCTCAACCACGAGGGAGAGTGGGCGCCGAGGTAGGGCGTACACTGCCCGGATGCTCGGGCTGCTGTGCGTGGATGTGGACGGAACCCTGATCGGCTCGGACAACCGGGTGCGGGAAGACGTGTGGGCGGCGCTGGCCGACGCGCGGGCGCGGGGGATGCGGGTGGCGCTGTGCAGCGGGCGGCCCGCCTTCGGGAACGCGCTGGAGTACGCCCGGCGGCTGGACCCGGACGGGTGGCACGTGTTTCAGAACGGGGCGTCGGTGGTGAATGTGGGCAGCGGCGAGAGCCTTAGCGAGGGCTTGCCGGATGACGGACTGGCCCTTCTCTTAAACCGGGCAGAGGCGACCGGACGGCTGCTGGAGGTGTACACCGACCGGGACTACGGCTTTACGCTGCCCGGCGACCCTGCGCGGCGGCACGCGGAGTTGCTGGGGGTGCCGTACGAGGTGAAGTCGCCCCAGGAGCTGACGGGCACGCGGGTGCGGGCGCAGTGGGTGGTGCCGCACGCGCAGGGACCGGAGGTCGTGGCGGAACCTCATCCGGGCCTGGACCTGCACCCGGCAGGCAGCCCGGCGAT
Source organism: Deinococcus terrestris (assembly GCF_009377345.1). Taxonomy (NCBI): domain Bacteria; kingdom Thermotogati; phylum Deinococcota; class Deinococci; order Deinococcales; family Deinococcaceae; genus Deinococcus; species Deinococcus terrestris. The sequence continues at coordinate 715,746 of NZ_WBSL01000001.1, forward strand.
GCCGGACACGCTGTTTGTGTCGGTGACGCGGGCGGGTGTGAGCAAGGGCAGCGCGGTGACGCGGGTGGCGGAAGCCTACGGGGTGCCGCTCAACCGGGTGATGATGGTGGGCGACGGGCACAACGATGTGACGGCCATGCGGGTGGTCGGCCATCCGGTGGCGATGGGCAACGCGGACGCGGAGGCGCGGGCGGCTGGCCGTTACCACGTCGGGCATGTGGACGCGGGCGGGTTGCTGGAGGCGGTCGAGCTGGCGCTGCGGCTGTAGCCGGTCAGGGGCGCACACCGCTCGCCAGGCCGCCGCGCCAGAACGGGTCTATGCGGAAGGGCCGCGCCGTAATCTCGCGGAAGCCTGCCGACTTCAGCAGCTCGCCCATCTCCGGCACCGTGTAGACCCGCACGAGTTCGCGGTCGTTCAGTGCGGCGAGGCGAGCGAAGCCGGGCAGAGCGTTGGGAACATAGTCTTGCAGGACAAGCGTTCCGCCAGGCCGCAGCACCCGCCGCCACTCGCGCAGGGCGGCGGCCGGGTCCGCGAGGTAATGCAGCACGTTCAGGCAGGTCAGGGCACCCACCGAGGCGTCCGGCAGGGCGAGGGCCTCGGCGGGGCAATCAAGCAGGGTCACCCCCTGATCGGCGAGGGTCCGCGCCGCCACCCCACGCATGCCCGCGCTGGGCTCGGCGCCGATCAGCCGTGCCCCTGGGAAACGTGACCGGGCGAGCGCGAGCAGGGTGCCCGTGCCGCAGCCCACGTCCAGCAGGGGGCCAGCCTCCAGGGGCGGCAACGCGCCCAGCACCTCGCGGGCCGTGGTGCGGGCGTAGCGGCCCCACTGCCGGTTATAGGTCGCGGCGAGGCGGTCGTAGGCTCCCATAGGCCGAGGGTAACCTGAGCTAGTCAGGAACCTCAGCCGAGCAGGTGTTCGGCGGGACGGAAGCCGCCGGGAACATGGATGCGGGTGATACACAGCGCGTCCAGACGGATGGGGGCGTCCTCATCGAAGACGACATAGAAGGTTTCCTGCTCACCAGGCTCGGCATAGACGAAAAAGGTTTCGGTGTCGGGGATGTGGACGGGCAGACGGTAGCGCGTCTGCGGGGAGCGCCAGAAGGTCGCGTCCTGCTTCACCAGCCCCGCCGCACCAAGGCTGCGCTCTACGAAGGCCGAACGCCCCACCGGAGGGTGGTCGATCAGGAGGCTGGTCGTCGTGACAGCGCTCCCCGAGGCGGTGCGCTCCAGAGCATCATGAATTCCTACGCCGAACTGGGCGCAGGTGATGAAGGTGGCCCCACGTGCCCCGAGTTCCTCCCGGACCCGGTCGACCACAGGGTCAGGCGGTGAGCCGCAGCCGGGCAGCAGGCCGCCGAGGAGCAGGGTCGCCAGGACCGGCAGGGCACGGAGGGGAAGGGGAGAAGTCATGGGGACCAGTGTAGGGCGGCGCCCCCGCACCGTGAGGCCGAACAGGGCATGTCCCTTCCCCCTCTGTTAGCCTGCCTCCCGGATGGCGACGGTCACGGAGTTGAGAGACAAACTGCGCCGCCCCCTCGCCGCAGAGCTGGCGACGGGATGCGCGGACCGGGTGGTGGCAGGCGGGGTGGAGCGGCTGCTCGCCTCGCCGCTGGCCGGGCCGTTTCCGGGCGTGCGCGAGGCGCTGCGGGGCTACGCGGAACTGGACGCGGGCGCACGGGCCGAGGCCCTGGAACGAGCGCTGGCGCTGCTGGATGGAGCAGAGAGGAAGACGGCCCCCCGCCCCGCCGCCCGGCAGGCCCCCCCGGCGGCGGCTCCGGGCGAGCGGCTGCCGCTGGACGCGGAGGTCACGCGGCTGGACACCGGGCCGGGAGGTGCTCGCAAGCTGACCTCGCTGGGGCTGCATACGGTCCGGGACGTGCTGCACGCCTACCCGCACCGCCACGAGGACCGCCGGGCGCTGCCGGACCTCGCGGAGGTCGAGGAGGGGCAGAAGGTCACGGTCGAGGGCACAGTGGTCGCCAAGAGTCGGCGCAAGCCCAAGCCGAACATGCTGATTCTGGACGTGACGCTGGAGACGCCCTCGGGGGGACGGGTCAAGGCGAGCTGGTTCAACCAGCCGTGGGTCGAGCGGCAACTCCGGGAGGGAGCGCGACTGGTCCTCACCGGGCGGGTGAAGAAGTTCGGCCGCAGCGTGCAGCTCGGCGTCGAGCATCTGGAGACGGTGGAGGACGCACGGGAGAGCCTCAGCACCGGGCGAATCGTGGGCGTGTACGACTCCAAGGACGGGATCTCGCAGGAGTTCTTGCGCCGCTCGGCGTTCCGGGCCTTGCAGGCGGCGCCGCTGGACGACTACCTGCCCGCGCACTGGCGGCGCGAGCGCGGGCTGACCGACCTGGGGGACGCGCTGTGGGGCATCCACTTTCCGGGAGACGAGGGGCAACTGGAGCGTGGGCTGCACCGGCTGCGCTTCGACGAGTACCTCTTTTTAGAACTGCGAATGCTGCTGCAAGGCGAGGACGCCGTGCTGCTGGGCAAACGCTTTCAGGCGACCTCGGACGACATTGCCCGCTTCGAATCGGCGCTGCCTTTCTCGTTCACGAACGCGCAGCGGCGGGTGCTGTTAGAGATCACCGACGACATGCGCTCGGAGCGGCAGATGGCGCGGCTGGTGCAGGGCGACGTGGGGAGCGGCAAGACGGCGGTGGCGGCGTGTGCCCTGTACCTCGCCGTGCGCGACGGCTACCAGGGGGCGCTGATGGCGCCGACGGAGATTCTGGCGCGGCAGCACTACGCGAATCTGGTTGGATACCTGGGCAAACTCGACGTGCGGGTCGGCCTGCTGATCGGGGCGATGACGCCCAAGCAGAAGCTGGAGATGCAGACGCGCATTGCCGAAGGCGAGGTGGACGTGGTGGTGGGCACGCAGGCGCTCATCCAGGAGAACGTGCGCTTCGACAACCTCGGCCTGGCAGTGGTGGACGAGGAGCACCGCTTCGGGGTGATGCAGCGGCGCAAGCTCCTGGCCGGGCGCCCCGACGTGCTGGTGATGTCGGCCACCCCGATTCCGCGCAGCCTCGCGCTGACGGCCTACGGGGACCTCGAACTGTCGGTGATCGACGAGCTGCCGCCGGGCCGCACCCCGGTCGAGACGAAGCTGATTCAAGACACGCACCGGGCGCAGGCCTACGGCTTCGTGATGAGGCAGATTCGGGAGGGGCGGCAGGCCTTTGTCGTCACCGCCCTGATCGAGGAGAACGAGAATCTGGAGCTGCTGGCGGCCACGCAGCTCGCGGACGGCCTCAAGGTGATGCTGCCGGAAGCCCGCATAGACCTGCTGCACGGCAAGATGACGGCGGCCGAAAAGGAACACGTGATGGACCGCTTCCGCGCCCGCGAGTTCGACGTGCTGGTGTCCACGACCGTGATTGAGGTGGGGGTGGACGTGCCCAACGCCTCGGTAATGGTGATCGAGAATGCCGAGCGCTTCGGCCTCTCGCAACTTCACCAGCTCCGGGGCCGGGTGGGGCGGGGCAGCGCCAAGAGTTACTGCGTGTTGGTCGCGGGCGAGCATTCCAAGAAGACGCGGCAGCGGCTCAAGATCATTGAGGGGAGCACCGACGGCTTCGTGATCGCGGAGGCCGACCTGAAGCTGCGCGGCCCCGGCGAGATTCGCGGCACCCGCCAGAGCGGGATTCCCGACCTGCGGCTGGGCGACCTCGCCAGCGACGTGGAGATCATCGAGCAGGCGCGGGCGCTGGCGAAACACATCCTCGCGCACGATCCGAGGCTGGAGCACCCCCGGCTGGGGTACCTGCGCTCGGAGTTGCAGAACCGCTCGCAGAGCGTGGCGTTCCGCGAGGTGATCTGAGAGTACTCAGCCACCCGCGCGGAGGGCACGCCGCCACACTGAAACCGCTCCGGCCACGATCAGGACCCCTCCCAGGGCGATGACGATAGGCTGCCCGGTGTCCCACCCCAGGTAAGCCATCAGGAGGCCGCCCAGAAAGTAGAAGAGGCGGCCGCCCAGGAAGGAGAGGGTGTGGATCAGGAACGAGGCGAGTTCGGACATGCCCCAGCGTACCGGGCGGTGGGGGCGCGGCAGAACGCAAAGTTGCCCCGCCGTGACAAGCCTGTGACACACGCCCGCTATGCTGAACCCATCAGCACAACCTAACAAGGCGGGCCGGGTGAAGCTCGCCAGGGTGCCGGATGCGGCCGACTTCTCGTGGGGTCGGCTGGTCCTTTTTGGTTGCGTTGTCTTCACGGACGCGGTTGGGGACAGGGCGGCTCTCTATGCTGGGCCGCATGACCTTTGACCTGAGTGAAAAGACGATGCTGGTGACGGGCGCGACCGGCGGTATCGGCAAGGAGACGGCGCGGGAGCTAGCGCGGATGGGAGCGCGGGTGCTGATCGTGGGGCGCAACCCGCAGAAGACGGCGGACGCCGCGCGGGAGGTCGGCGCGGCGGGGCACCTCGTGGCCGACCTGTCGGAGATGAAACAGGTGCGCCGGGCCGCCGCTGAGTTCCGGGAGCGCGAGGGGCGGCTGGACGTGCTGGTGAACAACGCAGGGGCCTTTTACGCCGAGCGGCAGGAGACACGCGAGGGGGTAGAGATGACGTGGGCGCTGAACCACCTCGCGGCCTTCTTGCTCACGAGGGAGCTGCTGCCGTTGCTGCGCGGGTCGCGGCACGCACGGGTGGTTACCGTGTCCTCGGCGGCGCACGCGCAGGGGCGAATTCGCTGGGACGACCCGGAGTTCCGGCGCGGCTACCGGGGCTGGGCAGCCTACTCACAGAGCAAGCTCGCCAACGTGCTGTTCGCCCGCGAACTCGCCCGCCGCGAGCCGGGGCTGCTGAGCAACAGCCTGCATCCGGGGCTGGTCCGCAGCGGCTTCGCGCACAACAACGGCGGCCTGATTGACCGGGCGTGGGGGCTGGTGGACCGCTTCGGCATCACGCCGGAGGAAGGGGCGCAGACCAGCATCCGCCTCGCCGCCGACCCCTCGCTGCTGGTGAGCGGGCGCTATTTCAGCCAGGAGAAGGTGGCGAAGGAAGCGCCCCAGGCGCGAGACGACGAGGCGGCCGCGCGGCTGTGGGCGCTGAGCGAGGAATACGTGGGGGGGTGAGGAGCGGGGGGACGCGTCGTCCTCCCCTCCCCCTCACCAGACCGCGATGTGCCCGTCCGTCCGGCTCTCGGTGCCGCCCTCCAGCACGCCGGTTTCAGGGTTGCGCCAGATGATCTGGCCGCGCCCGAAGGAACCGGGGTCGAGCTGGACGCGCAGGTCATGGCTTCGCGCGAGGAGGGCGCGGGCGACCTGGGCACCGAGTTCGGGCTCGACCTCCACCGCGCGGCCCTGAAGCCACTGCCAGCGCGGGGCGTCGAGGGCCTGCTGGGGGTTCATGCCGTAGCGCACCGTGTTTAGCACGACTTGCAGGTGGCCCTGCGGCTGCATAAAGCCGCCCATCACGCCGAAGGGGCCAACCGGGGCGCCGTCTACGCGCCCCAGGAAGCCGGGGATGATGGTGTGGTAGGGCCGCTTGCCGGGAGCGAGGGCGTTGGGGTGCCCCGGCTGAAGGCTGAAGTTGTGCCCCCGGTTGTGCAGGCCGATGCCGGTGCCGGGCACGACCACGCCCGAGCCGAAGCCCATGTAGTTGCTCTGGATCAGGCTGACCATGCCGCCCTCCGCGTCGGCGGCGGCGAGGTACACGGTGCCGCCCACGCTCGGCGCCGGGGTGGAGGGGTCGCGGGCGGTATGGCCGAGGTGAGCACGGTGGGCCACCGCATTCTCAGCTCCCAGCAGGCGCTCCACCTCTACCGGGACATGCCGGGGATCAGCCACATAGGCGTGGGCGTCCGCGAAGCCGCGCTTCATCGCCTCGATCTGGAGGTGCAGTCCGGCGGGGTCGCCCCACTGTTCCGGCAGGTCCACCCCGTTCAGGACGTTCAGGGCGATCAGCGCGGCGATGCCCTGGCCGTTGGGCGGAATCTCGTAGATGCGGTGGCCGCCGTAGTCAGCGTGGATGGGCGTGACCCACTCCGAGCGGTGCTGGGCAAGGTCGCTGCCGCGCAGGAGGCCGCCGGTCGCCTGGGAATGGGCGTCGATTCTTTCGGCCAGTTCGCCCTCGTAGAAAGCCGCGCCGTTCGTCGCCCCGATGAGTTCCAGGGTGCGGGCGTGGCCCTCGCTGCGCCACAGGGCGCCGGGAGCGGGGGTAAAGCCGTCCGGGGCGAAGACACGGAACCATTCCTCCATGATGGGAAGGTTGAGGCGGCGGTAGATGGAGATGGCCCGCGCCCAGCTCGTGGCGAGGACGGGCGAGAGGGGGTAGCCTTCGCGGGCCAGGGCCACGGCCGGGGCCAGCACGTCGGCAAAGGGCAGGCGGCCGAAGCGGGCGTGCAGGTCGGCCCAGCCGCGCACGCCGCCGGGGACGGTCACGGGCGTCCAGCCGTGGCGGGGCATCTCGCCGCCGTGGCGTTCGGCGAGGGCGTCCAGGCTCAGCGCAGCCGGGGCCGCGCCGCTGGCGTTCAGGCCATGCAACTCGCCGCCTTCCCACACCAGCGCGAACAGGTCGCCGCCCAGGCCGTTGCTGGTGGGTTCCACCACCGTGAGTGCGGCGGCGGTGCCGATGGCGGCGTCGACCGCGTTGCCGCCCCGCTGCAGCAGGCTCTGGCCGACCTGCGCGGCGAGGGGCTGGCTGGTCGCCACCATGCCCCGGCGGGCGTACACCGGGCGGCGAACGGTGGGGAATTCAGGTTGAAAGGTCACGGGGGACAGGCTACGGCAAAAGGAAAGCCCCGGTCGCGGGAACCGGGGCAGGAAGCTGGAGTGGCCCTCAGCGGGCGAGCGCCTCTTCGAGGTCGGCGGGGGTGATGGGCAGGGCCTGGGCGCCGACGCGGGTGGCGGCGAGCGCCCCGGCGGCGTTGGCAGTGCGGGCGGCCTCGCGCAGGGGCTGGCCGGTCAGGACCGCGTGGGCAAAGGCGGCGGTGAAGGTGTCCCCGGCGCCCGTCGAATCCACGACCTGCCCCTGGGGGCGCACGGCGTCCACGAGTTCGGTCTCGGTGGGCGTCCAGACGATGCTGCCCATCTTGCCGACCTTGACGACCACCTGCCGCGCCCCGGCGTCCCCGAGCTGCGCGAGCGCCGCGCTGATGCTGGTCGTGTCGGTCAGCGCGAGCAGTTCGTGCTGGTTGAGGGTGAGGTAGTCGGCCCCAATCACGTTCTCGATCAGGTCGGTGCCCACCTTGTTCACCGCCCCGGTGCCGAGGTCGATAAAGACGGGCACGGGCTTTTTGGCCTTCTGGGCGGCTTCGATGGCCTTGAGAGCGTACTCGCGCTGCGGCCCCTCGGTGAGGCTGTAGGCGCTGACGATCAGGGCGTCGCTGCCCTCCACGTCCTTTCTCTTGAGCTTGGCGGGGTCAAGCTGGCGGTTGGCCGCGCCGTGGCTGAGCATGGCCCGCTGGCCCTGCCGGGTCTGCATCACCGTGATGGTGCTGGTGAGGTGTTCGGGGTCCTGCTGGATGGCGCTCTGGGACACGCCGCTCTCGCGGACGCTCGCCAGGGCGTACTCGGCGAAGGGGTCCTGGCCCACGCGGGCGGCGAGGGTCACGCTGTGGCCCAGGCGGGCCAGGGTCACGCTGATGGTGCCGCCCGCGCCTCCCGGCTTCATGGTGGCGTGGGTGGGGACGACTTCCTCGCCGGGGGCGGGCAGGTGGTCGAGGTGGTAGAGGTGATCGACGGTTACGTCACCGATGACATAGAACTTCACGGGAAAAACCTCCGGGTCACGCCGGGGGGCGGCCCTGTTGAGCAGCGCGGACCTGCCGGAAAACGCTGGAGGGCAGGGCCGCAGGAGAGCGGTGTTGGCGTGTGAAACGCGGTTCCTACCGTACCACGCCCAGGGCGGTCGCGGCGGCCCGCAGCATGTCCAGTGGCACGTCCTCGGCGCGGACATCGGGGCGCAGCCCGGCCGCCTCCAGCGCCGCGTCGATACCGGGCGCCGGGTACCCGGCCAACCGCAGGTTGTTGCGCAGGGTCTTGCGGCGGTGGTGCAGGGCCGCTTCCACAAAGGTCAGGAAGGCGGGCTCGGGCGCGGGCCGCTCGCGGTCGAAGTCGAGGCGGATCACGCTGCTCGTCACGTCGGGCGCGGGAAAAAAGGCTCCCTTGGGCACGTCGCGGACGTGACGCACGCGGCCGTGCAGGGCGGCGAGCGCACTCAGGAAGCCGTAATTGTCCTCGCCGGGGTGGGCGGCGAGACGCTGGCCCACCTCCTTCTGCACCAGCACGGTCGCGGAGAGGACGTTCGGCGCCCCCATGAAACGCGAGAGCAGCACCCCGGTGATGTAGTAGGGCAGGTTGGCGATCACGCGGGTGCCGGGGGGGAGGGTGGAATAGTCGAAGTCGAGGGCGTCACCCCAGACCACCTCCACACCTTGCCCGGCGAGCGTCTCGGCGAGGACGGGGCGCAGCCGCTCGTCCTTTTCCAGCGCGGTGACGCGGGCGCCGCGGGTGGCGACCTCGCGGGTCAGAACGCCCAGGCCGGGGCCGACCTCCAGCACGGGCACGCCGGGTGCGGCGCCGCCCGCCTCCGCGATGGCCCGCAGGATGTTGCCGTCGATCAGGAAGTTCTGGCCGAGGCTCTTGGTGGGTTTCAACCCGTGGCGGGCCAGCAACTCGCGCACGCGGGCCGGGGAGTAGAGGGGGAGGTCGGTGGGAGGGGCAACGGGGTCGGTCATGGGTGGGGGCGCCGGGGGCGGATCAGTATACTCCGGCCATGAGCGCCGCCGAGCTTCCCGACACCGCCCTTCCCTCTCCCCCCGACTGGCGGGAGTTCGCCCGCACGGGCGAGTGGCGGCGGGCGCTGGCGGCGGCGCGGCTCTCGGGGCAGGCCGAAGTCGCGGGCATGCTGGAAGCGGTCTGCGGGGTGCAGGACCACGTGCGGGCGCGGCGGCTGGCGCTGGCGCGGCGGGCCTTGAGCGGCCTGAAGACCCGGCTGGAGGACAGCCCCTCGCCCGGCGAGGCAGCGCGGCTACGCGGGCTGGTGGATGTGGAGGGACTGGAGGCCGCGCTGGGGGCGCTGGAGTCGCAGCGGCAGGGGCGCGAGGCAGAGACGGACCCGACCGCCCTCGCCGCGCAGCTCGCCCCGGCGCTGGGGCATCCGCTGACGCGCTCGGAGGGGCTCAACGCGCTGGGGGTGCTGCACGCCCTGCGCGGCGAGGGCGAGGAGGCCCGCGAGCAGTTCGGCGCGGCCCTCGCGCACGACGCGGGGCACTACCGGGCGGGGACCAACCTGGGCAACCTCGACCTGGAAGAAGGGCGGCCCGCCGAGGCCGAGGCCCGCTACCGCGAGGTGATCCGGATGCAGCCCGACTACGACGGAGCGCACCACAACCTGGGGGTGGCGCTGCGGCGGCAGGGGCGGCTGGGGGAATCGGTGGCGTCCATCCGGCGGGCGCAGCGCCTGAGCTTGAAGGGCTCGCAGCGCGAGAGCCGCGAGGAGGCGCGGGCGGGGCTGGGGCGGCTGGGCACTGGACGGCTGGGCACGGGGGCGGCGGGCGCGGGATGGCTGCGCTGGGGCCTGCTTGGGGGCGGAGCGCTGCTGCTGTTCGGACTGCTGCGCGGCTTCGGGGGATGACCGAATTCGTGTTCCGGCCCGCCGGGGTCGCGGCGCTGGACGCGCGGCTGGAGGCGGCGGGGCTGCTCGACCCCGCGATGGAGGAGGTCGGGCGGGCGGTCGCGGAAGCGGCGCAGGGGCTGGCCGGAGGTGGCCCGGTCCTGCTCCTCGCCGGGAGTGGGGCGAACGGCGGGGACGCGCTGGTCGCGGCGCGGTATCTGGCGGGGTGGGGGGCGGAGGTGCGGGTGCTCGCCGCCCCGTCCCGGCACGCCCTGACACGGCTGAACCGGGAGCGGCTCGCGGCTTTCGGGGTGGAGGTCGGGGAGCTGACGCCGGGGGCCGTGACGCGGGAGGCGTGGGGGTCGGTGGTCCTCGTGGACGGGCTGCTGGGAACAGGGTTTCAGCCGCCGCTGCGGTTGGAACTGGCGGCAGTGGTGGAGGCGGTCAACGCAGCGCGGGGGGCGGGGACGCGGGTGCTCGCCATCGACCTCCCCTCGGGCCTGGACGCGACCTCGGCGGTGCCTCCCGGCGAGAGCGTGCGGGCGGACGTGACGGTGGCCCCGGTGGGCCTCAAGCCCGCGCTGCTGTTCGGGGAGGCGGCGACGCGGGCGGGCGAGGTGCGGGTCGCGGCGCTGGCGTTGCCGCCGGACTGGGCGGCGGGCGAGGCGTGGGCCACCCGCCCGGACGACGCGGCGGTGGCGGCCCTCCTCCCGGTGCGGCGGGCGGACGCGCACAAGGGCACCGCCGGGGACGTGTGGATCGTGGGCGGTGCACCGGGGATGGTGGGGGCCGCCGCGCTCGCGGGGCTGGGGGCGCTGCGGGCGGGGGCGGGGCGGGTGACCCTGCACTCGGGCGCGGAGGTGCCGCTCGTCACGCCGGAGCTGATGGTGCGGCGGCACGGCGACCCCGGCGGGTGGCTTGCGGGGACCGGGGAACGGCCGGACGCCGTGGCGGTGGGGATGGGGCTGGGGCCGGGCGCGGCGGGGCTGGCGCGGACGGTCCTGGGGTGGGGCCTCCCCACCGTGCTCGACGCGGACGCGCTTCAGCCGGAGCTGGCTGGGGCGGGGCATGACCGTTGCGTCTGGACCCCCCACCCCGGCGAGGCGGCGCGGTTGCTGGGGGTGGGCACGGCTGAGGTGACGCGCGATCCGCTGACGGCGGCCCGGGGCCTTCAGGAGCGGTTTGGCGGCGTGGTCGTGCTCAAGGGCGGCCCCAGCGTGATCGCGCACCCCGGCGGGCGGTGGGTGAGCCGGGGCGGACATCCCGGCATGGCGAGCGCGGGCATGGGGGATACGCTCGCGGGAGTGATCGCGGCGCTGCTGGGCCAGGGGTTGAGCGCCGCCGACGCCGCGCTCGCCGGGGTGCGGCTGCATGCCCGCGCGGGCGAGCGGGCGGGGATAAGGCACGGGTACGGGCTCACCGCGACCGACGTGTCCGCCCAATTGGGGGGGGCGTGGCTGGACCTCACGGGCGGGGCGGGCAGAGGGTGTTAACCTGAGCCTCACACATGCAGGGACTCCTCTCCGACCTGCCCCTGTTGGGGATTCTGGAACTGGTGCACACCACCCGGCAGACTGGCGTGCTGGACGTGAAGACCGAAGTGCCTTTCACGGTGGCCTTTGCGGGCGGCGAGATCGTGGGCGGCGGCATCCTCGACTGGCTGGGCACCGACGCGATTCAGGCCGCGCCGCTGCTCCCCAGCGAGGGCAGTTTCGAGTTCGCCCCGCGGGCGGTGGAGGGAGCGGCGCTCTCTCCCTACGAGCATTTCACGACCGACTGGGCGCGGGCCTCCGACGAGTGGGCGCAGCTTTGCGGGGTCATCGGCAGCCCCAGCCGGGTCTTCCGGGGCGAGCGGCCCCTCTTTGACGGAGGGGATGGCGCGAGCGTGCGGACGGTCGCCCGTCAGACCGGACGGCCCCTCTTCGACGTGGCGCAGGAGGCCGCCGCCGCCGTCCAAGCGGGGCAGCTCTCCCCCACCGGGCGGTTCGCGTGGTTCAGCCTGCGGCTGCTGGCGGGCACCCGGCGCATCGGGACCTCGGCCATCGCGGACGCCCTCGACGGCGAGCGCACCCTGGGCGACCTGACCGACCTGGGACACTCGGTGGACGACCTGCGGGCCTACCTGCTGGCCGAAGTGCGGGCGGGCCTGCGCTTTCCGGGCAGCGGCTGGGTGCTGCGTGACCTGATCTGGGAAGGGGAGCATCTGGGGTCCTGACCAGAAGAAGTGAAGGGACCGGTGCGAAGACGGGAGGTGGGCGTGATACGAGGTCACGCCCACCTTTTCTATGTTCTCTGGCGCCTTGAGCGGAACCGGGGTGAGCGGAGGGAGCGGCGTTACACCTCCACGTGCGCGGGAGCGGCGCGTTCCCCCTTGCGGCGGGTGGGCAGGGAGAGGTTGGGCATCATGGCCGTGGCGAGCAGGGCCAGCAGGATCACGCCGATGCTCCAGCGGTAGATGTTGGCGATGGCACCCGCGAAAGACTCCTTGACGACGCGGGCGGTCTTCTGCCCGGCGACCTCAAAGGCGCGGAACTGCCCGTCCAGGGTCTGCTGCACCCCGGCGCGGCCCTCCGGGGTGGCGAGGGCCTCGGTGGGAATGCGGCCCAGGCCCTCGCGGAAGCCCTGCGGCAGGGCCGGGTTCTGCGCGATCTGGCCCAGCGCGGCGGCGTTGCCGCTATTGACGGCGGCGTCGAGCTGGCGGCGCACCTCGCCGAAGGCAGCGGCGGGGTCCTGTCCGCTCTCGCCTGCCGGGGCGCCCTCCCCGAAGCCGCCGCCCGCACTCGCCGCTGCGGCCCGCTCATTCTGGGTCAGGATCGCCTGGACGGCGGGGGGCTGGCCTTCCCTGGCCCGCTCGAAATTGGTGCTGAGCTGGGTGGCGAGGCCAGCGGTCAGCAGCGCCCCGAAGACGGCGGTGCCGATGGTGCTGCCCATCTGCTGGAAGAACTGTCCGGCGCTGGTCGCCACGCCGATTTCCCAGGGCTTGACCGCGAGTTGCAGGGCGGTGGTGTAGAGCGGCAGCGCGGGGCCGAGGCCCAGGCCCAGCAGCACCATCCGCAGCACCACGCCGTTGTAGGGGGTGTCGGCCGTCAGGGTGCTGAGCGCGAAGAAGCCCAGCGCGGCCGTCATCAGGCCGACGAGCATCAGCACCTTGTAACGGCCGATGCGGCTGGCAATCTGTCCGGAGCCTACCGACCCGATGATCAAGCCTATGGTGAGCGGAATGGTGGCGGTTCCGGCGGCGGTCGCGCTGACCCCCTGCACGTTGACCAGGTACAGGCTCAGGAAGAGGATCGCGCCCAGAAAGGCCGCTCCGATCAGGAAGCGGGCCAGGGCGCCCCAGGCAAAGGTGCGGTTGCGAAACAGCGTGAGTGGCAGGATGGGGCTGGGGTGACGGCTCTCTACAGCTACAAAGGCGACCAGCGCCGCCGCGCTGAGGCCCAGCAGGCCCAGCAGTGTGGGGCTGGTCCAGGCGTAGGTACCGTTCGCGCCCCAGGTCAGCGCCAGCAGCAGCGGCACAGTGAACAGCAGAATCAGGAAGGCGCCCAGCCAATCCACCTTCGCCTGCAGGCCGCTGGCGAGCCGGGGCATCTTGGCCGCGATGAAAGCCAGCGCGACGAGGCCGATGGGCAGGTTCACGTAAAAGACCCAGCGCCAGGAGAGCTGATCGGTGAGGAAGCCGCCCAGCAGCGGCCCCAGCACGCTGCTGAGGCCGAACACCGCCCCGAACAGGCCCTGGTAGCGCGGCCGGTCCACCGGCTCGAACAGGTCGGCGATGATGGCGAAGGCGACCGAGCCCAGCGCCGCCGCGCCGACGCCCTGAAGGCCCCGGAACACGACGAGCTGCTCTATGCCGCCGCCGAAGAGGTTCCCCAGGAAGGGCTCACCCGCCAGGCCGCACAGCGCCGAGCCGATCAGAAAGACCACGATGCCGAACATCAGGATGGGCTTGCGGCCGTACAGGTCCGACAGCTTGCCGTAGATGGGCACCAGCGCCGTGTTCGTGAGCAGGTAGGCGGTGGTCACCCAGGCATAGAGGTTCAGGCCGTTCAGGTCCGACACGATGCGCGGCAGGGCGGTCGAGACGATGGTCTGGTCAAGGGCGCTCAGGAACAGGCCCAGCAGCACGCCGAGCAGAATCACGCGCTTGGTCCGCAGGTCGAGGGTCTGCGCGTAGTTGATGGGAGTGGGCGGGGTGGGGGTGGTCATGGCGTCTCCTCGCTGCCGGAGGGAGTGATGTCTTCGATCAGGGCCTGCACCGCGTCGGCCGCGGCGCGGAGCACGGGCGGACGCACGGGCTGAAAGGCGGCCGCATAGGCCCCCACGAACTGCGCGTCCATGCGCGAGACCACCGCGAGGCCCGCCGCCGTGGGCACGACGAGCTTTTCGCGGCGGTTGTCCGGGTTTTCGCGCCGCTCGGCCAGCCCCCGGCGCACCAGCCGCTCGACGAGGTGGCTGGTCGCGGGCAGGCTCAGGCGGGTCTGGGCCGCCAGCGCACTCACGGTCAGGGGCGCTCCGGCCCGCAGCCCATGCAGGGCCGTCATCTGGGCAAAGGTGAGGTCGTGGTCCTGAAGGCCGCCCTGCATGCCGCGCAGCACCCCGGTGCCAATCAGGCGGTGCAGTTCCCGCATGGCCCGGGTCAGCCGGGCGATGTCGTCGGGGGCGGGGGGGGCGTTGGCCTGCGTCGGGTCCGTCATGCTTCCAAGCTTGGAAAGGTTGACGGTTTAAGACGGTACGAAGGGCTGCACTTTCCGCAAAAAAGGCGGCCCCACCTGCGGGCCGCCCTCTGGAGGGGAGATCAGGACCGCAAGTCCGGCGGGTTTTCCCCTTCCTCCTCCTCGAATTCCAGCTCGATGCGGGCGCGGCAGTGGGGACAGGTCACCACGCTGACGCTGGGCTCGCCGTCAGGGCCAGTCACGGTGGGCGAGGCGGCGAGCAGGTCCTCGGTCACGTCGAATTCCTCGCCGCAGGCCGGGCACACGGTCAGGATGCCCAGCAGTTCGAGTTCGAAGTCCTCGCCGCCGCCGTTGCGGGTGACTTCCATCTCGGCGTGGCAGGAGTCGCACACGATCACGTCGCCGGGGTGCAGGTCGGCGCGGTCCTCGTCGGAGAGTTCCAGCACCTCCGCGCACACCGGGCAGTCGATTTCCAGGGTCGCCATGCCCCCAGTGTACGGGCCGGGGGGTCCGGGCCGGGGTCGCAATCGCGCGGGGGACGGCCGCCCTATCCTGAACCCATGATTCGACTGGATGAGACGCCCCTTCCCGGCGTGGGCGTGCGGCACGACTTCGATGGACACTACGGCAAGCGCGTGGGCGTGATCACCCACCGCGACGGACGGCGCGAGATTTTCGTCTCCCGCCGCGACGACCCCGACGCCTGCGCCCAGAGCATCGTCCTGAGCGAGGAGGAGGCCGAGGCGGTGGCCGACCTGCTGGGCGGCTCGACGATCACCCGCCGGGTTTCCAGGCTCACGCAGGACATCGAGGGACTGGCGATGGACTGGGTGCCGATCTCGGGGATCAGCCCCTACGCCGGGCACCCGCTGGGCGACACCATGATGCGCACCCGCACGGGCGCGAGCATCGTGGCCGTCATGCGCGACGGTCAGGCGATTCCGGCGCCCGGCCCCGACTTTCCGCTGCGGGCGGGCGATACGGTGGTCGTCGTGGGGACGCCGAACGGGGTGGTGCGGGCCGCGCGGCTGCTGGGCGGGGGCGAGTGAGCGCCCCGGCCCCCCCGCTTCCGCGCACGCGGGGGCCGCATGTCGCTCGCTGAACTGTTCCTGGAACTGGGCGCGGTCATTCTCGCGCTGGCGTTCGTGGGGCGGGCGGCCGGACGACTGGGCATCACGCCCATTCCGCTGTACCTGATTGCGGGCATCGGCCTGGGGGCCTTCGTGCACCTCGGAGATGCGCCCGAGGAGTTCATCCATATCGGGGCGGAGATCGGCGCGGTGCTGCTGCTGTTCACGCTGGGGCTGGAGTACACCAGCGGGGAGCTGCGCGACAACCTCAAGGCCAACCGCAGTGTGGGGGTGCTGGACCTCGCGCTCAATTTCACGCCGGGGCTGCTCGCCGGGCTGGTGCTGGGGTTCTCGCCGCTGGCCGCCGCCCTGCTGGGGGGCGTGACCTACCTGAGTTCCAGCGGGATCGCCTCCAAGGTGCTGTCCGACCTGGGGCGGCTGGGCAACCGCGAGACGCCCGTGATTCTGGCCGTGTGCGTGCTGGAGGACGTGGCGATGGCCGTCTACCTCCCGGTGATCGCCGCGCTGCTGATCGGGGGCACGCTGGCGGCGGTGGGGGTCAACCTGGCGGTGGCGCTGGCAGCCTTCTCGCTGGCTTTTTTCCTGGCGCTGAAATACGGGCACGTCCTGAGCCGGGTGATCCACGTGCAGAGCAACGAGGCGCTGCTGCTCAGCGTCTTCGGGCTGGTGCTGGTCGTCGCGGGGCTGGCCGACATGCTCAAGGTGTCGGCGGCGATCGGGGCCTTCCTGGTCGGCATCGCCCTGTCGGGCGAGGTGGCCGACCGCACCCGGCACCTCGTGGAGCCGCTGCGGGACCTGTTCGCGGCGGTGTTCTTCGTGTTTTTCGGGCTGCAACTCGACCTGGGGAGCGTGCCGGACGTGCTGCTTCCGGCCACCGTGCTCGCGGTGGTGACCAGCCTGACCAAGTTCTACACGGGCTGGTACGGCGCGGCCCGTGCGGGCGTGCAGACGCGTGGGCGGGTGCGGGCGGGCGCCACGCTGATTCCACGCGGCGAGTTCAGCATCCTGATCGCGGGGCTGGGGCTGACCCTGGCGCCCACGCTGGGGCCGCTGGCCGCCGTCTACGTGCTGATCACGGCCTTCGTGGGGCCGATCCTGGCCCGCTTCGACGCCCAGATCGCGCCGCTGCTCGACCGCCGGTTGCGGTTGGCTGGGGTTGCGGCAGTGGTGCCCGCCGAACCTGCGCCGCTGGCTCCGCTGGCCGAGACGCGGGAGACGCGGGCGGACTGACGCTCGGTAGTGAGGCGGCCCCCAGGGACACTCCCCAGGGGCCGCCTTCCATTGACCGCCTTAGACCGCCAGCCCCTCCGCGTGGGCGCTGACCTCGCGGGCCTCGTACTGGCCGGGCGGGAGGTGAATGGCGGGCGCATTGACCTCGAACTCGTCGCGCCAGCCCACCTCGTCAAGGGCCTTTTTCCAGGCGCCGATGCTCTCGTTGCGGTAGATCGCGTAGGCGGCCATGCCGACTTCCGGGCCACCCCGCGCGATCACCGACTCGACCCAGGCCCACTTCGCGGACACGTTGCGGAGTTCGGCGGTGGTCCGCAGCTCCTTCTGGATGCGCTTGAGGCGCTTCTCGATGGTCTGCACACCGCCGAAGGGGTCGGCAAAGTGCGGCGTGTGGCGCTTGGGCACGAAGGGGCTGATCCCCAGCGCGACCCGGTTGATCTTCGCCAGTTCCTTGGTGAACTCGATCAGCTCGGTGATGTCGTCGTCGTTCTCCGGGCCGAGGCCGATCATCATGTAGACCTTGATGCCGGAAAAACCCAGGTCGCGGCTGATATGGGCCGTCTTGAGCAGGTCCTCGGTGGTGATGCCCTTTTTCAGCCAGCGGCGCAGGCGCTCGGAGGGCGCGTCGGAAGCCACCGTGAAGGTCCGCAGACCGCCCGCCTTGAGGATGGCCGCGAGTTCCTCGTCCACGGTGTCGGCGCGGATGGAGGACACGCCCAGCTTGATGCCGCGCTCGGTCAGGGTGCGGCCCACGTACTTGGTGTGCGGGAAGTCAGACAGGGCCGCGCCCACCAGGCCGACCTTCTCCACCCAGTCGGGAATGGTGTCGAGCAGTTCCTGCGCCTGATTGTTGCGGTTGGGGCCGTACATCGTCCGGGCGAGGCAGAAGGTGCAGGGGCGCGGGCAGCCGCGCTGGGCCTCGACCAGGAACATGTTGGACAGCTCCGAGTGGGGCGTCACGATCTGCGAGTAGGCGGGCAGCAGTTCCTTGGGCGCGGTCGCCCAGGTCGGCTCGTGGACGTGCCGCGCGGGGAGGAAGATGCCGGGCATCCCGTCGATGAGGTCGTAGAACTCCTCGCGGGTCTGCGACTCGCGCAGGGCCTCACTGACTACCGGCACGATCTGCTCGCCGTCGCCAATGATGATCACATCGGCAAAGGGCGTCAGGGGGTACGGATTGGACGAGGTGAAGGGACCGCCGATCATCACGACGGGGTCGGTGTCGCTGCGTTCTTCCCGCAGCGGGCGCATCCCCGCCACGTCCAGCGTGCGGATGATGTTGGTGAGGTCGAGTTCGAATGACACGCTCAGGGCGAACAGTTCGCAGTCGCCCGCGTCGCGGCCCGACTCGACGGTGGGGAGGGCCTGCCCAGTGCGCTCGAAGGCCTCCACGTCGTCGGGGAGGAAGGCCCGCTCGCAGGCGACCCCCTCTTCCTGGTTGAACATGCGGTAGATGACCTGATACCCGAGCGAGGCCATGCCCACCGAGTAGCGATTGGGAAACGCCAGCGTGACGCGGATGGGCGCCTGCTTGTGCAGGGTGCCGGTTTCCGCGTCCAGCAGCGGTTTGATCTGGGTGCGCCAGTAACTCAAGAAACCTCCGGAAGGACAGCGCTGCTGGGAAGACACAGCCCCCGGACTTCAGCGCGTCACAATCGCCCAGTTTAGCGGGTTTTATGAACGCAACTGTGTTTCCCGAACTGAAACCCGCGTCACGGGCGGGCGGGCCGCCACGCGCTCGCCACGAAGTAGGCCAGCCCACCGAAGAGGCCCGCCGCTGCCAGGAAGCCCAGCAGCCGCCACAGGACCTGCGCGGTGCCCACGACGAAGGCGCCCAGGCCGACAAGCAGTTGACCGGCCAGCCACACCAGCGCAAGCGCGAGCAGGGCCAGCAGCAGCACCCCGGCGGCGGCGAGGAGAAAGCGCGTCATGGGGCGAGGGTAGCAAAGAGAGCGGGGGCCGGGCCGCCCCTCGGCGCCCGCCCCCGCTTCCCAGGTGACCCGGATTACTTCTGGATGTGCTCGATGATGCGGTCGGCGAACTGGCTGGTCTTGACCTCGTTGGCGCCTTCCATGCCGCGGGCGAAGTCGTAGGTCACGGTCTTCTCGCGGATGGTCTGGTCGAGGCCCTTGAGGATCAGGTCGGCGGCCTCGGTCCAGCCCATGTAGCGCAGCATCATCTCGCCGGAAAGGATGACGGAGCTGGGGTTGATGACGTCCTTACCCGCGTACTTGGGCGCGGTGCCGTGGGTGGCCTCGAAAATGGCGTGGCCGGTCACGTAGTTGATGTTCGCACCGGGCGCGATGCCGATGCCGCCCACCTGCGCGGCGAGCGCGTCGGAGAGGTAGTCGCCGTTGAGGTTCAGGGTGGCGATCACGTCGTACTCGGTGGGACGCAGCAGGATCTGCTGAAGGAAGTTGTCGGCGATCACGTCCTTGATCACGATGCCGTTCGGAAGCTGGAGCCAGGGGCCGCCGTCGAGTTCTACGCCGCCGAACTCGCGCTTGGCGAGCTCATAGCCCCAGTCTCGGAAGCCGCCCTCCGTGAACTTCATGATGTTGCCCTTGTGGACGAGGCTCACGCTCTTGCGGCCGTTGTCGATGGCGTACTGGATGGCTGCGCGGACAAGGCGCTCGGTGCCTTCCTTAGAAACGGGCTTCACGCCGAAAGAGGAGGTCTCGGGGAAGCGGATCTTGTCCACGCCCATCTCATTCACCAGGAACTCGCGCACGCGGTCGGCCTCGGGGGTACCGGCCTTGTACTCGATTCCGGCGTAGATGTCCTCGGTGTTCTCGCGGAAGATCACCATGTCCACGTCCTGGGGGCGCTTGACGGGGCTGGGCACGCCCTCGAAGTACTGCACGGGGCGGACGCAAGCATACAGGTCGAGCTGCTGCCTCAGCGCTACGTTGATCGAACGGATGCCGCCGCCGACGGGCGTGGTGAGCGGCCCCTTGATGCCGAAGAGGTACTCGTCGAAGGCGTCCACGGTCGCCTGCGGGAGCCACTCGCCCTCGCCGTAGACCTGGGTGCTCTTCTCGCCCGCGTAGACCTCCATCCACTCGATCTGACGCTGACCGCCGTAGGCCTTTTCCACGGCGGCGTCGAGGACGCGCACGCTGGCCCGCCAGATGTCGGGGCCGGTGCCGTCGCCCTCCACGAAGGGGATGATGGGCCGGTCGGGCACCACGAGCTTGCCGCCCTCCATGCGAATCTTCTCGCCCTGGGTGGGCACCTGGATATGCGGGTCGGAAATCGTCATAACGGCCCAACTGTAGCGCTCCCCTGCCCGCAGCGACAGGCGGCGGTGAACTCACCAGGCACACAGACAGCCGCCGGGGAAACCGCCTTTTCGGGCGCTGGGAGCCTCCCAGCAGCCGGTTCATGTCCCGCGCGGTCTCAGGGACAGTCCCTCATGGGGAGACAGCCTCTCCCCCACCCCTGCATGAGCGAGCGGCAAACTCGGCCTTCACCCGGCGCCGGGGCGGGGGCAGGATGCTGCCTCTACCCAACCGGGAATCCAGCCACAGGAGGTTTCACGCATGAGTGACGACAAGAGCACGCTGGGCAACATGGCCGACGCCGCAGGGGCCAAGATCAACGAGGGGGTCGACCGCGCCCGCGCCGCCGGGCACGAGGTCGCCAGCCACTTCGGGGGCACCGCTGACAACCTCGAGGACAAGGCGCAGGCCGCCAAGGACCGCGCCAAGGCCGAGGGCCACAACGCCGAAGCGCACGCCGAGTACAACGAGGGCAAGCGCGAGGCCACCGACGGCGACGGCCACTAGACCCGGCTTTTTCTTTCGGACCGGCTTCCTTATGGGGGGCCGGTCTTCGCGTGCTTGCCGCCGACCGGCACGGTACGCTGCCGACATGACCACCGCTCCCGACTGGCAACGCTGGTACCGCATCGAACCCGAGGAGCGGTACTCGCCGCAGATCGGGGCGCTGGTCGAGATGATGTCGTATGTCCGGATGACCACCCTGGCCGACGTGCGGGGGCTGAGCGCCGAGGAGCTGTGGGTCACCCCGCCCGGCTTCGGCAACTCCATCGGGGCGCTGCTGGCGCATATCGCGGCGGTGGACCGCGCTTACCACCTCTGGTCACTGGAGGGCCGCGACCTCGACCCGGAACGGGACGCGGCCCTGCTGGGGGGCCTGAGCCTGGGCCGCGAGGGCACGCCCCCGCCCACCGGGCAGGGCCTGGACGCTCTGCTGGCCGAATTGGAGGAGAGCCGCGCCGCCACGCTGGCCGCCCTGGCCCAGCGGGACGACACCTGGCTGGCCTCGCGGCTCACGGTGCCGGGCTTCGACTTTCCCAACCACCACTGGGCCTGGTTTCATGTCATGGAGGACGAGGTCAACCACCGGGGCCAGATTCGCCTGATTCGCAAGCTCGTCGCGCCCGAGCCGCAGCGGGAGGGGTCGGCTTGACGGGCGACCTGCTGCTGGTCCGGCACGCGAAGGCGAGCGGGCAGGTCCCCGACGCGCCCCTCACCCCGGACGGGGAGACGGCGGCGGCCCGGCTCGCGGAAGCGCTGGCAGACGCCGGAATCACCCGGATCGTCAGCAGTCCGTGGCGGCGGGCGGTGGACACGGCGCGGCCCCTATCGGAGCGGCTGGGACTGGAAGTGGAGACGGACACGCGGCTTACTGAGCGGGTGCTGAGCGGCGCGGACCTGCCCGACTGGATGATCCATCTGGAGGCTAGTTTCGCGGACCCGGACCTTGCGCTGCCGGGTGGGGAGTCGGGCACGCAAGCCCGCACCCGCATTCTCGCGGCGCTGGAGGAGGCCCGCGACCCCGGCGGCGTCACGGCGGTCTTCACGCACGGCAACCTGCTCGCCCTAGCGCTTGGCCTGGACCACGCGGGGTGGGCGGGGCTGCGGAATCCGGACGTGTGGCGGCTGACCGGGAACGGGGAGGCTGACCGGGTCAACCTCTAGCTCAAGTGTGGTCCCCAGCCTGCGCGGACGGTGGGATCAGCCCCTATCATGGCGGGCATGGCGTATACCATCCTCGTCGCGGACGACGAACCGGCGATCCGGACCATGCTGGAGGTCATCCTGTCGGCGGACGGGCACGAGATCGTGACGGTGCCGGACGGCAAGGCGGCGCTGGACTATCTGCGCGACCATACGCCCGACGCCCTGCTGCTGGACGTGACCATGCCGCAGATGGACGGCTTCGAGGTCTGCTCGCGGGTCAAGCGCGTGCGGCGCCTCAAGGGTGCGCCTGTGCTGCTGCTCACCGCGCTGGACGACGACCGGACCCGCGATCAGGCGCGGCTGGTCGGGGCCGACGACCTGGTGTACAAGCCCCTGAGCGGCAAGAATCTGCGTAGCCGCGTGAAGCAACTGATCGAGGCGCGGCGGGCGTGAGCCGCCCCTGCCCGCCCCCCAAGGAGGACTGCCCTTGTTCCTGAGGTTTCTGAAACTTACCTCGTCGCTGCTGCTCGCAGGCGGGGTGGCCGCCGCCGGGGTGGCCGCCACCTACGTCACGAAGTGGACGACCGAACTGCCGGACTACCGCGAACTCGACAACCTCAGCCTGGGGGCCGAGACGCGCGTCTTTGCCCGCGACGGGGCGCCGCTGGGCACCCTGATTCCCAAGGTGGGCGAGCAGGCGATCAGCCGCACGCTGGTCCGGCTCGACGAGGTCAGCCCCTTCATGACGGCGGCGCTGATCTCCAACGAGGACCGCCGGTTTTTCGAGCACTACGGCCTGGACCCCTACGGCATCGGGCGTCAGCTTCAGCGGGCCGCGCAGGGTGAGGACCTTCAGGGCGGCTCGACCCTCACCAATCAGCTCATCAAGAACACGCTGCTGTACGACGAGTACAAGGCCGCCCGCACGCCCGACCGCAAGATCAAGGAGTGGCTGCTGAGCGTGCAGGTCGAGCGGGCCTTTACCAAAGAAGAGATTCTGCGGAACTACCTCAACGCGATCTACTGGGGCGACGGCGGGCCGGTGGAGCTGTACGGCATCTATTCGGCGGCCCAGGCCTACTTCGGCAAGACGCCCAAGGGGCTTAGCCTCGCGGAAAGCGCGTACCTCACCATCCTGGTCCCGAGCCCCAACCGCTACTTCAACTACGACACGGTGCGCCCGCTGATGCGGGTGCTGCTCGACCGCATGGTGGAAGACGGCTGGGTGACCCAGGCGCAGGCGGACGCGGCCTGGAAGGAAGACCTTCAGCCGCGCGGGTGGCAGATTCGCTACGCCGCGAACGGGGACGTGAAGAGTGCCAAGCTGGTCGACCGCACCGCCAAGGAACTCAAGGCGGTCACGAGCACGCGGGCGCCGCACTTCGTGCAGCAGGTCGAGCAAGACCTGATCGCCCGCTTCGGGCGCGAACGGGTGTACGGCTCGGGTGGACTGCGGGTGTACACCACCCTCGACCTCAAGGTGCAGAACGCCGTGGAGACCGCCAGCCGCGAGGCGACCGGGCTGCCGCCGGGGGCCACGCTGGGCGCGGTGGTCGTCGAGCCGTACAGCGGCGAGGTGCTGGGGATGGTGGGCCAGAAGCTGCGCGGCAATGCACCGCCCGAGGACTGGAACAACGCCGCGCAGGGGCAGCGGCAGATCGGCTCGACCATCAAACCGCTGCTGTACACGACCGCCCTCTCGACCGGGCTGCGGCAGGACCACCGCGAGGAAGACAAGCCCGTCTCCTTTCCCTGCGACACCTGCAAGGGGGGCGTGTACTCCCCGCAGAATTTCGCCGGGGCCGTGACCTACCGCAACATGACCATCCGCGAGGCGCTTGACCGCTCGCTGAACCTCGTGACTGTGCGGCTGGCGGACCGCATCGGCCTGCAGACTTTCTTCGGCAAGCTGAACGAACTCGGGCTGCAAACCAACGACGGCACCGGGCTGGCGGCGGCGCTGGGCGCCATCGAGACCACGCCGGTCAAGATGGCGGCGGCCTACGCGCCCTTTGTCAACGGCGGCCTGTACCGCCCGCCCCGCTACGTGACGCGGGTGACGACTGCGCGGGGCGAGGTGCTGTACGACGTGGCGAACGAGGTCACCAAGCCCAAACGGGTCTGGACCCCGCAGGTCGCCTTCCTGGGGCTGGACATGATCCGGGGCGTGGTGAACGACCTGACCCCCGCACAGGGCGGGCTGGCGCAGGGGGCCAACTTCGGGGAGTGGCCGGTCGCAGGCAAAACGGGGACGAGTAACTTCGTGAAGGACCTGTGGTTCGTGGGGACCACGCCGCTGTACACGGGCGCCGTGTGGGTCGGCAAGCAGCAGGGCGGCGCCAACCCCGACTACTACTACTCGGGCGTGGTGGGCATTCCGATCTGGAAGCGGATGATGGAGATCTCGCACGCGGGCCGCACGCCGACCGCCTTCGTTCAGCCGCCGGGCATCCAGTACGTGGACGCGCCCGACCCCGGCTACCTGCCGAACGTGAAGCTGGCGGTTCTCGACCCGAGTTTCAAGAACGCGGCCACCACCGCCATCGAGGAGGACGCGCCGCCCCCGGTCGTCTACCGCGAGACGGGCTGGACACCGGGCACTCCCGACCCGCGCACCACCGTTATCAACGTGGACCGCACGACGGGCCGCATGGCGACCGAGTTCACGCCGCCCGAGCGGGTGGTGCCGCGCCGGGTCGCCATCACCGACCTGCCCGGCTACGCGCCGGACCCCTCCCCCGCTCCCCTGAGCGACGAGAAGCCCGACCCGCAGGCGATCAAGGCGATTCGCACGCCCGACACGGCGCCGGTGGTGCCGGGGGCCAACGAGAGCAAGCCCGCTTCCGAAACGAACTGACCCCATTGCGCGTGGCCCCCGGTTTCCCTCACGGACTGGGGGCCTCACGCGGCTGTCATGCGCGGGGAGGCAGCGGGCGGGCATCATGCCCGTGATGAAGCGAGCGCCCCTGCTGACCCTGCTGCTGGCCCTGGGCACCCCTGCCGACGCGCGGGTGCGGCTGGGCGAGCCGCTGCCCGCCCACCCCTGGACGGCCGCCGAGCGCGAGATCGTGGTGATCTACTCGCACGACTGCGGCGACCTCGGGGCGCTGTGGGGGGCGGTGCTGGCGGCCGGGCTGCCGGTGCGGGCGGTGAACGCGGAGGAGATTGCTGCCCCTGCCCCAGCCGGAGTCAACGTGTGGCGCGGGGCCGAGGCGACGGCCTTTGCGCGGCGGCTGCGGGTGGGGACCTACCCCACCGTGCTGCTGGTGCGCGGCGGGCGGGTGCTGAATGCCTGGGAGGGAACGTTTACCGGGAATCTGGGGCTCGGGGGACCGGGCTGAGCGTCCCCTAGCGCCGACGCCGCTCGGCGAGCACCAGCCGCACGAACTGCGCCAGCCGGGGCACCCGGTGCCAGCGGCGGCGGTCGAGACCCACCCGCCAGATGAACTCGACCCCCAGCTTGCGCGTCCACGCGGGGGCGAGGTCGGCCGTTCCCGCCAGCACGTCGATCACGCCGCCGCAGCCGATCAATACCGGGGCGCCCAGCACCTGCCGCCAGTACTGGTTGAAGATCTCCTGCCGCCCCGCCCCCATCGCGGTGAGGACGAGGTGCGCTCCCGAGGCCCCCACCAGATCGGCCACCCGCCCGTCCTCGGAAGGGTCGAAGTAGCCGTGATGGACCCCGGCGACCTGCACGCCGAACTCGCGGGCCGCGTTCTGGGCGGCCTGCTCGGCCACGCCGGGCTTGGCGCCCAGGAAGAAGACGCGCAGCTCGGGGCCGTGCCGCTCCATCAACCCGCGCACGAGGTCGTAGCCGGGAGCGCGGGGCACCTCCCGCCCGCACAGTTGCCGGGCGGCCCACACGATGCCCACGCCGTCGGCGGTCACGAGGTCGGCCGACTGCATCGCCGCCACGAACTCGGGCTGGGTGCGCGACTGCACGATGAACTCGGGGTTCAGGGTGACCACCGTGTGCGGAGCGCGGGGGCGGCGGAACATCCACTCGCCGAGCAGGTCGAGGGCCTGTTCCAGCGTCACCACATCAAGGGGCAGGTCAAACAGCGTGAGGCGGGTCCCGCTGGGCAGGGGCGAGGGAGAGAGGGAGGCGGTCATGCGTGGGAGGGAGTGTAACACGGAGGGGTGCAGGCGCCGGACGTGCGGGCCGCGTTCGGCGGCGGATGTGGCACACTGTCGGGCATGATGTCGGGGCCGTTCGGAGCGCTGCCGCAGGAGACGCAGGCACAGGTGGTGGCGGCGGCCAGACCCGGCCGCTGGGCACGGGGAGGCCTCCTCTTTCATCCCGAGGACGCGGCCGAGACGCTGTTCGTGCTCACGCGGGGCAGCGTGCGGCTCTACCGCCTGGGGGCCGGAGCGCGGGAGGTCACGCTGGACGTGCACGGGCCGGGCGACCTGCTAGGCACCGGGGCGCTGCTGGACGGCGCAAGCTACGGCATGTACGCCGAGGCGATGGACGACACCGAAGCGCTGCTGCTGGGCCGCGAGACGCTGGGCCGCCTGACGGCCGCGCACCCGGCGGTGGGGGTTGCCCTCACCGAGCAGGTGACCCGGCAGACCCGCAGCGTGCAGGAGCGGCTCGCCGGACTGGTCTTTATGGAGGTCTCGCAGCGGCTCGCGCAGGCCCTGCTGACCCTGGCCGAGCGCGAGGGTCCCTGGCCGGAGGGCGGCCCGCTGGCCCTGCGTGAGCGCGTATCGCACCAGGACCTTGCCCATGTGGTGGGCAGCACCCGCGAGACGATCACCAAGCTGCTGGGCGACTTCCGGGCGCGGGGACTGCTGGACCTGGGCTACCGCCGGATCATCCTGACCGACCGCGCAGGCTTGCAGGCGGCGGCCCGCGAGCCGCTGCGCGAGCGCCCCTCCTGAGCGCCACTGTAGAATCCAAAGCAGTGAACGTGACCAAGACCATCGCAGGGGCGTACCGGGCGGGCGAATTGCCCGCTTTCTTCCGTCTGGGGCCGGGCGACCTGAACCGGGCGGCTTCGGAACCCCGGCCAGACGTGGACCGGACGGCGCTGGCGGCGGCGCTGCGCGAGTATCACCGCAGCCTGGGGACGCTGGATGCCCACACCGGGGAGACGCTGGAGCGGTTGGCGCACCCCGCCTCGCGGGTGGTCGTGACCGGGCAGCAGGCGGGGCTCCTGACGGGTCCCTCGTACAGCGTCCACAAGGGCGCCGACGCCGCGCTGCTGGCGCGTCACCTGCACCGAGAGGACGCCCCGGTGGTCGCCGTGTACTGGGTCGCCAGCCAGGACCACGACGCGGCGGAGGTCGCCTCCACGACGCTGCTGGACCACGCGGAGGAACTGCACCGCCTCAGCTTGGACGTGTCAGAGGGCGTGCCCGTGGGCCGGGTGCCGTGGCGGGAGGAGTGGACAGCGGAGGTGGAGGGGCTGCTGAGCCGCTTCGACACCGCTCCGGAATACCGCGCGGCGGTGTGGGCGCGGGTAAAGCGGGCGGTGGCAGGCGGGGGCTCGTGGGCGGACGTGTTCGCCCGGCTGATCCACGGCCTGCTGGCCCCGGCAGGCGTGCTGGTCCTGGACCCCTTGC
This sequence comes from Deinococcus terrestris, assembly GCF_009377345.1. Taxonomy (NCBI): domain Bacteria; kingdom Thermotogati; phylum Deinococcota; class Deinococci; order Deinococcales; family Deinococcaceae; genus Deinococcus; species Deinococcus terrestris. The sequence continues at coordinate 742,811 of NZ_WBSL01000001.1, forward strand.
ACCCGGCGCTGGCCCGGCTGATGACCCCCACCCTGGCCCGCGAACTGGAGGACCCGTTGGCGGGACCCGCCCGGATCGAGGAGGCGGCGGCGCGACTCATGGAGGCGGGCTTCGAGCCGCAGCTTCGCCGCCCGGCAGGAGCGACGAACCTCTTTGTGGAGGAAGAAGATGGGAGGCGGCGCCTGCTGAGGGTTGATGGGCGGCGATTTTCGACGGAGACGCGGGACTACCGCCGGGAGGACCTGCTGGACTTCCTCTCCGCTGACCCCTCGCGGTTGACCCCGGCGGCGGGGCTCAGGCCGGTCGTGCAGGACGCGCTGCTGCCCACCCTCGCCTTCGTGGTGGGGCCGGGCGAGATCGCGTATGGGGCGCAGCTCGGTGGGGTGTACGAGTTGCACGGGCTGCGCCAGCCTCTGCTGTGGCCCCGGCTGAGCGTGACGTGGCTGGAACCCAACGTGGCGCGGTTGCTTGAGCGGCTGGGCGCGACGGCCGCTGAGGTGCAGGCCGACCCGGAGGGCGTGCTGGGGCGGGCGCTGGCGCGGGAGCGGGGAGCGGCGGCAGCTTCCGCCGAGCGGCTCGCGGCGTTGGACGCCGAGTTGCGGGCACTGGCGGAGGAACTCGGTGCCCTGGACCCCACGCTGGTCGGCGCAGCCGAGCGCACCCGCACCCGCACGACGGCGCGGGTGGCGCACCTTCAGCGCCTCGCCGTGGGCGCCCTCGCCCGGCAGGAGGACGACCGGACGCGGCAGCTCACCCGGCTGAAGCGGCACCTGTTGCCAAACGGCGTGCCGCAGGAACGCGAGATGAACTTCCTGACCTACCTGCTCAAGCACGGGGAAGAGCCATTGCGGCTGCTGCTTGCGCTGGAGCCGGGCACGCGGGCCGAGTTGCCCATCCCCTGAGCGTCAGGGCACGCGCTGCGGCTCGGTGGTGCTCTCGCCGTAGGTCAGCCCCTCCGGCAAGACGGCGAGGGCCAGGGCTTCCAGGGCGGCCTGCCGCTGGGCGGGCATGGGCACCGTCGAGACGCGGCGCAGGAGGTCGGCTTCGGGAGCCGCGTGCTGTTCGAGATCGCGCAGCCAGGCGCGGGGTTTGACCTCCCACCAGCCCCGCGCCGCGTAGAGGGCACGAATCAGTCGACCGGCGGCATTCAGGGCGACCAGGGCGTGCATTTCGTCCCTCACCAGGCTACGGGCCTCTATCACCTCGTCCAGCAACATGTGCCGCTCAGCGGGGGTGAGCGGTCTGGGCGCCGGACCTGCCGCGTAGGTGGCCCCTGCTTCCGCCACCAGCGCGGTGAGGTCGGGGTGGGGGATGACGGGGCGACCCTGGGCAAATATGGCGACGGTCGCGTGGTCAGGCGCGGCGAACATGGCGCGGACCTTGCGGACTGGGTTGTGGAAGACCTCCACGGGCACGCCGTCCACCACGAAGCTGCCCCGCCAGCGGTGGTCGCCCCGCACCAGTGCGTGGAAGTCGAGGTCGCTGTGCTCGTCCGCCTCTCCCCGCGCCGCGCTCCCGCACCACAGGGTGGCGTAGACGCCGGGCGTGGCCGTGATGCGGGCAAGGGCGGCAGGCAGAGCGGCCTCCAGGCGGGCCTGGGCGGCGGGGTCGGCGGTGGGCATGGGGCAGGCTAGCGTCCGCCCCGCCCGGCTAGGCCGGAACCGGGTCGGGCTGCCACTCCAGCGTCACACCCCGCGTCGCCAGCCAGGCGTGCAGGTCATAGCGGGCGCGGGCGAGGCCGGAGAGCACCGTGTGCGCGGCGGTCACGGCGTCCATGCATGTCTCGGCGCTGACATACCCGGCGCGGTGGGCGGCCAGCAACTCATCGGTGTCCACGATCTCGGCGGCGATACCGTCGTGGACGAGCAGGTCGAGGTAATGGTCATGCACGCTCCAGACCTCGCCCTCGCGGGTGACGGTGGCGATGTCGAGGTAATAGTCGTGCTCGCGCGGGCCGTGGAAGTCGTAGCGGCACACCACCACTCCCAGGTCGGGCAGGAGGTGCGCCTGCCAGTGCCGGATGCGCGGGTGGGCGACGAACTCCCGCGCGACATAGAGGCCGTGCGCGTGCTCGCGGTAGACGCTGACCGGCCGCACCCCGGTGTTGGTGTGGTGCTCGCGGGTCCGCAGGTCGTGGCGCTCGATTTTGACCGGCTCGGCGGCTTGCATGGACCACCGTAACGGGTCCGGGTGAGGCGGGGCTATGAGGGGGCACCCCACCCGGACTTCATGAAGGCAGAGGTGTCCAGACAGCCTCTGGCCGGGAGTGCTTTCTGGACCCGGTTCAGGAATCCTGCCCTCCCGGCAGGCAGACCGTAGCCTGGGAACGATGAGCCGAACCACTGCATTTCTGGGCCTGGGCGCGATGGGAGCCCCGATGGCCGCCCACCTCGCCCGGCATGCCCGCGAGACCGGGGGCCGTGCCCTGGTATGGAACCGCACGGGCGCGAGGGCCGACGCGCACGCCCGCGAACACGGCAGCGAATCCGTGACCCTCCCGGATGCCGCACAGGCCGACGTGATCTTCTCCTGCCTGCCGACCAGCCGCGAGGTGGACGAGGTGCTGACCGGGCTGGAGGGCGGGCTGCGCCCCGGCACCGTCTGGGTGGACTGCACGAGCGGGCACCCCGAGGCGGCCCGGCGGCAATCGGCGCGGCTCTCGGAGCGGGGCGTCACTTTCCTCGACGCGCCCGTCAGTGGCGGCACCGCCGGGGCGCAGGCGGGGACCCTCACGGTGATGGTAGGCGGGGACGCGGCGGCGCTGGAGGGGGTCCGGGCCGACCTCGCCTTCGCGGGTAAGGTCGTCCATGTGGGGGGCGTGGGTGCGGGATTCGCGGTCAAGGCCGTGAACAACGCGCTGCTGGCGGTCAACCTGTGGGCGGCGGGCGAGGGGCTGGCGGCGCTGGCGCGGGCCGGGGTGGACGTGGCCCCCGCGCTGGAGGTCATCAACGCGAGCAGTGGCCGCAGCAACGCTTCCGAGAACCTGATCGGACAGCGGGTGCTGACGCGAGAGTTTCCAGTGACCTTTCAGCTTGGCCTGCTGGCGAAGGACGCTGGAATCGCCGCCGATGTGGTGCGGGCGGCGGGGGCGAGTGCGCCCGTGCTGATGCAGGCAGAAGCCCTCTTCCGCGCCGCCGCGACGGTGGTCGGGGCCGGGGAGGACCACACCGCCGCCCTGAGGCTGGTCGAGCAGATGAACGACAAGGAGATCCGATGACCCAGAATCCCAAGTTTGCCGTCGTCACGGACGGTGGCCTCGACGCCTTCGCCGGACTACACAACGCCGTCCCCGTCGCCCCTTTTAGCCTCAACTTCGGGGACAGGAGCTACCGCATGGGCGAGATCACGCGGGAGTGGTTGTTCCAGGAACTTCAGACCAACCCGGCGCACCCGACCTCCAGCCAGCCCACGCCGCAGGACTGGGCTTCAGCCTACCGGGCGGCGGGGGCAGGCGGCCTCCCGGTGCTGGCCCTCACCATCAGCGCGGGGCTGTCGGGCAGCCGCAACGCCGCCGAGCAGGCGCTCGCGCTGATGCCGGAGGTGCCCGTCACCATCCATGACACCCGGACCCTCAGCGCGGCGCAGGCTTTTCAGGTGCACGCGGCGGTCACGGCCGCCGAGCGGGGCGAGTCGCTGGAGACGGCGCTGAACTGGGTGCGGCGCACCCACGAGGAAACCGAGCTGTACTTCACCATCGAGACGCTGGAATACCTGCGCCGGGGCGGGCGCATCGGTCGCGTGCAGGCCACGCTGGGGGGGCTGCTGAACCTCAAGCCCGTCATCACGGTGGACAAGGAGGCCGCGATCTACACCAACGTGGGCCGGGCGCGGTCGTACAAGGGGGCCATCGAGGCCGTCGCCGCGCAGGTCACCGCCCGTCACGGCGAGGGCACCCCGCTGCGGCTCGGGCTGCTGTACGGCTCGGTGCGCGAGGACGCCGACGCGCTGCTGGAGGCCATCGCGCGGCGGCATCCGGTCGTGTGGTCAGGCTTCGCGGGGGTCAACCCGGTGCTCAACGTCCACACCGGGCCACGGGCGCTGGGGGTGGCGGCGGCGCCGGGCGGATGGGTCTGGGAGAAGTGAGTCGCCAGGGACCAGGGAGCTGAACTGTTCAGCCTGAGCCCACGCGCTCTTGCTGGCGACTCAGTACGGCAGCCCCGCCAGGCGAAGCAGCCACTCCCGCGCCTCGGCCGCGTCGCCCAGGCGGCGGGAGCGGTCGGGCTCGGTGAGGGCGGCGAGCAGCGGGTCGAGGGGGTCAGCGGCGGGGGGTGGGGGCACACCCTGGGGTCCCAGCGCCCCGTGCAGGCCCCAGCCCAGCAGGATGCCGACCCCGTAGAGGTCGCTTTCCGGCCCCAGCGGTTCGCCCCGGCGCGACTCGGGGCTCTGGAAGGCGGCGGTGCCCATGCGGGTGGGCGCGGCGAAGGTCTCCCCCGCCGGACCCGAGAGGTCGAAGTCCAGCAGGGTTGCGCTGCCGTCCGGCTCCGCGATGATGTTCTCTGGCTTCACGTCGCGGTGGACCACGCTCCGCTCGTGCAGGTGGCCCAGGGCACCCAGCAGGTGCGCCAGCGTGAGCAGGTAAGCCCGGCGATCAAAGGTGAGTGCGGGGCGGTGGGCGTAGCGGGTAAACAGCACCTGTCCACGGGCATAGGTCAGGAGCAGGGCCGGGCGGCCCTCCACGGTGACGGGGGCCAGCACCTGCACCAGCCGGGGGTGATCGAGGCCCGCCCCATGCGCCAGCTCGCGCTCGGCGTGCGCGGCGAAGTGCGGCTCGAAAATCTTGACCGCGCGGGGCTGCCCTTCGGCATCAACTGCGAAGTACACCACGCTGTGAGAGCCGCGCCCCAGGGGACGCACGAGGCGCACCCCCTCTCCCACGACCTGTCCTGCCAGCGGCATCCTGCCTCCACGGTACCTCACCCACCGCTGAACGTGCAGCCCCCTACAATCCCCCCATGCCGGGGTATGGACTGGTCTTGGGGGGCGGGGGCGCACGCGGTCTGGCGCATGTCGGCGTGTGGCGCGTGCTGGAAGAAGCCGGGCTGCCGCCGCAGGTGCTGGCGGGCACCTCGATGGGCGGGCTGGTCGCAGCCTTTATCGCGGCGGGGGTGAAGGCGGACGAGTTGCAGCGCATCTCGGAAACGGTGTCGTGGCGGCGGCTGCTCGACTGGCGTCTGGGGAGGGGACTGCTGCGGGCGTCCGCGTTCGAGGCGTGGCTGGCCGGTCACCTGCCCCCCACCTTCGAGGCGCTGGAGCGTCCGCTGGCCGTCACCGCGACAGACGTGCTGACCGGGCGCATGGTGTACCTGCGGGGCGGCGACCTGTACGCGGCGCTGCGGGCGACCACGGCCTATCCAGGGGCCATCGACCCGGTGCCGTACGGCGACATGCTGCTGGCTGACGGCGGGATTCTGAACCAGGTGCCGGTGGACGCGGCGTTTTTTCTGGGCGTGCAGCGGGTCGTGGCCGTGGATGTCACGGCCGCCGAGCCGCTGGAGCTGCCTGGGGGTCGGCGGCGCTGGCGCTCGGAGACCCATCTGGGGACGGTGCGCTCGCTGCGGCGGGCAGTGGACATCATGCAGGCGCAACTGACCGACGCCCGGCTGAGCCTCTACCGCCCGGACGTGCTGCTGCGCCCCGACCTCGGGGACATCGACCTGCCGTCCTTTCGCCGGGGAGCCGAGGCCATAGGGGCGGGCGAGGCGGCGGCGCGGGCCGAGCTGGGGCGGGTGCGGGCGCTGGTAGGGGGATAGGGGCCGCCGCCCCGGTCCCCGGTCCGCTATCCTGCGCGGCGGACGGCCGCGGCGCGGGCGCGGGGCAGGGCCTGTCAGCTTTTCCTCCGCCGTCTGCCCGCCGACCTAAAGGAGCCGCATGACAAGACTGAAAGGGGCCGGAAGCGGTCCGCTGGGCAAACTGTGGAAGGAAGTGCTGGAACCCATCGTTTTCGCGGTGGTGATCACCCAGTTTCTGGCGACGCTGGTGGGTGTCGACGGCGTGAGCATGATGCCCAACCTGCGCGACCGCGAGCGGGTCTTCGTGCCCAAATACGAGACGTGGCTGCACAAGGCGGGCGTGGGTGACTTCAGCCGGGGCGACATCTTGATTTTCAAGCCCGCGCGCGAGGCCGCCGACCGCGCCCCCGACCTCACCCGGCCCGGCCCCTTCGGCCTGTGGACCTACCGCCCCTTTCTGATCAAGCGGCTGATCGGCCTGCCGGGCGACCGCATCCGCATCGAGAACGGCGAGGTGTTCGTCAACAGCGTGCGCCTCGACCAAGGCTGGACCACCGACTACTGGCGCGAGCAGGGCTGCTGGGACACCCAGAGCCCGCTGGCGAACCAGGCGACCTCCAGCATCGGCGGGATCGTGCCTGACCGCGAGGAGATCACGGTCCCGGACGGCCACTACTTCGTGATGGGCGACAACCGCACGGCGGGCGGCAGCGAGGACTCGCGCCTCTTCGGGCCGGTGCCGCTGCGCGACATCGCGGGGCGGGCGGCGGCGGTCGTGTGGCCGGTCGTGCGCAAGCAAAACGCCACCTACGACTGCGCGGCGGGGCAGGTCGCCGAGCTGAGCGGCGACAGCGTGATGAACTGGCGCGTGCTGGACCGCCCCGAGGCCTTCGACGCGCTGAAGTCGGCGCTGGGCAATCAGGCGAAGCGCTGACGTTGATCAATGGGAACGCCGGGCCTCCCCCTCCGAGTGCCCGGCGTTCTGGTTGTTCGGTGGGCGACAGAAAGACCCCCCGACCTACTCCTCTTCCCCGTCCTCGCCGCCCAGCACGGTGATCTCGGTGTCCTCCCAGGCGACCCGGTACTCGCCCTCGCGGGCGATGAAGTCGGCGGCCATCCGCAGGGTTTCCTCGACCCAGCCGTAGTCGTTGCTGAGGGTGGCGACCCCGATCACCTCCCAGTCATGGGCGTCGAGGCCGTCGAGGCGGGCCACGGTGAGGGGGTAACGGGCCTTGAGGCGCTCGACGACCGGGCGCACCAGGGCGCGTTTTTCCTTGAGGTTGCCGACCCAGGGCATCTCCACCCGGACGGTCAGGACGCCGACGTAGCCGAGGGCCACGGGGCCTTCAGAGCATCCCGGCCAGGAACCCCTGCGAGCGCACGGCCCGCACGAGGTCCATCACGGTGTGCTGGGAGGGGTCGTAGTGGACTTCAATCTGGCCCTCGTCGGGGGTGGCCTGGGCGACGCCGGGGAGGGAACGGAGGTGCTGGGCGACGCGCTCGCCCGACTCGCGGGTCAGGCCGCGCACGCCGAGCAGCACGCGGGTGGGCTTAAGGGTCATGGCCGACATTATGCCGCGCCCCCATCCGCCCCACCCAATCGGGTGCCGGGCGCGGTCACGGCGCGGGTGCCGAGGTGACAGACCCCGTACCCGCCGACGAGGTGCGCCTCCTCCTGCCGGGCGGCGCCCTCCAGCGCGGGGGTGACCGGAAAGTGGACCTCGTACACGGCGCTGTCATAGGCGCTCTTGACGACGGCGTGCAGGAGGCCACCAGCCGCCTCTCCTGAGGCGTCCGGCGCGAGCAGCAGCGAGCGCACCAGGACGATAGGGCGGTCCCCCTGCCAGACGTGCTGGGCAAGGACAGCCCCGGCAAGGCCCGCGCCCGCGCCCTGCGCGACGAAGGAATGTTCGCTGCGCTCGTAGAACTTCAGGGCGGCGAGGCTGGTGCTCAGGCGGCCCATGCGCTCGCGCTCCGGCAGGGTATCGAAGGCGGGGTCAGCCGCGTGCTGGGCAGTGAGGTCGAGCTGGGCGAGGGCCTCGAAGTCGGCCTCGGTAAAGGTGCGGTAGCGGAGCATCGTGGGCTCAGCCTAGCGCCGGAGGGCCGCCAGAATCTCCTCCCGCGTGGGCATCGCGTCCTGCGCTCCGGGGCGGGTGCAGGTCAGGGAAGCAGCCACGCCCGCCGCCCGCAGCGCTTCGGGGAGGGGCGAGCCCGCGACGAGTTCGGCGGCCAGGACGCCCGCGAAGGTGTCGCCCGCTCCGGTGGTGTCCACCGGCGTGACGGGCAGGGCGGGGAAGGCATAAGTCTCGTCCTCAGTCACCGTCAGGCTGCCCCGCGCTCCCAGGGTCACGGTCACGGCCTGGGGTCCGGACGCGAGGAGGGCGCGGGCCTGCGCCTCCACGTCCCCCCCACTGGGGGCGAGGGCGGCCAGCTCGGCTTCATTGACGAGCAGATGGGTGACGTGGGCGAGGAGCTCAGGGTCGGGCGCCTGCGCGGGGGCCGCGTTGAGGAGCACGGCCAGGCCCGCCGCATGCCCCCGCCGCGCCGCCTCGCGGGTGACCCCGGCGGGCAGTTCGCCTTGCAGCAGCAGGTGGGTGTGGGGGGTGAGGTCGGCGGGCAGCTGCTCGGGCGTCATCCGCGCATTGGCCCCACTCGCCACCGTGATCGCGTTCTCGCCGCCCTCCGCCACCGTGATCAGGGCGAGGCCGGTAGGCGTGTCCAGCGTGTGCAGCCGGGTCAGGTCCACCCCCGCCCGCGTCAGGCCGCGCAGGGCCGCCTCGCGGAAGGGGTCGTGGCCCACCGCTCCGCACAGGGTCACCCGTGCCCCGGCCAGCGCCGCCGCGACCGCCTGATTCGCCCCCTTGCCGCCGGGCGAGACGCGCACGTCGCCGCCCAGCACCGTCTCACCGGGAGCGGGGATGTGGGGCGCCCGCACGGCCAGGTCGGCATTCACGCTGCCGACCACCAGCAGGGTCATTCCACGTCCGCCGTCTCAGCGGGGTAACGCTCCTGCCACAGCGCCCAGCCCTCGTCCGGAAAGGCGCGTTTGGCCTCGGGCGCGAAGAGGCGGGCGCCCTCGGCCTCCAGTTCGGGGTCGGGGCAGGGCAGCACCTGGGTTTCCTGCATGGCGGGATGGTCGCTCCACTTGATCAAGCGGCCCGAGCCGCCCCAGGGGTCGTCGGTGGCCCACACGACCCGGCCGACCCCCAGCAGGGCGGAAGCGCCTCCGCACATCAGGCAGGGTTCCAGACTGGTGTAGAGGGTCAGGGTCTCGGGGTCCCTCAGCTTCCCCGCCGCGAAAAAGAGGTCCATCTCGGCGTGGGCGACGCTGGCGGCCCCCACGTGCTCGGGCGTCTGGGCCTCCCCGACGCGGTTGCGGCCCCGGCCGATGATCTCGCCGCCTGCGTCCACCAGCACGGCGCCGACGGGTGAGCTGCCCGAGGCCTGCGCCTCACGCGCGAGGGCCAGGGCTTCCTGAAGGTAGGTGCGGTGGGGGGCGGTCGGGCGGCCCGGTGTCATGCGGCCCAGTGTGGCACGGCCCCCCTAGGGGAAGCGCGGGCGAAGGGGTGTGCTTATACTGAGTTCAATGACAAGTCGCCCCCACCCTGCCCGCCGCCACTCCCAGGCGGCGGGTGCGGCCCAGCGGGGGCGCGAGGAGCGTGAATGACCCCAATGGAGAGACCCTGGCTGTCCCACTACGAGGAAGGTGTGCCGCACGAGTTCACGCCGACCAACGACACGCTGCCCGACCTGCTCCGCCGGACGGCGGAACAGTACCCGGACCGCACCGCCCTGACCTTTCTGGGCGCGAAGACGACCTACCGGGTGCTGTGGCAGCAGGCCCTGAGCTTCGCGGCGGCGCTGCAAAAGATCGGGGTGCAACCCGGCGAGCGCGTCAGCCTGATGCTGCCCAACTGCCCGCAGTTCGTGGTGGGCTTTTACGGAGCGCTGTTGGCCGGGGCCACGGTGGTCAACACCAGCCCGCTGTACACCCCGCACGAATTGCAGCACCAGCTTCAGGACAGCGGCAGTGAGACGCTGATCCTGCTCGACGCCTTTTACCCGCGCTACGAGGAGATCGCCGGAACGGTCCCGGTGCAACGGGTGATCGTGACCGGGATTCAGGACGCGCTGCCCTTCCCCAAAAACGTGCTGTATCCGCTCAAGGCCCGCCGCGAGGGAACCTGGGTGGGCGTGAAGGCCGGGGGGTCGGTGTACTCCATGACGCAGCTCGTGCGGCAGGACGGCACGCCGGAGCCCGTGGTCCTGCGCCCGGACGACGTGGCCCTGCTGCAATACACGGGCGGCACGACCGGCGTCCCCAAGGGCGCGATGCTGACCCACCGCAACCTCGTGGCGAACGCCGAGCAGGCCCGCGCGTGGATGACCGACCTGAAAGACGGGCAGGAGGTCACGCTGGCCGCCATCCCCTTTTTCCACGTTTACGGGATGACGGTGGCGATGAACCTCAGCCTCTTGATCGGGGCGACCATTGTGCTGGTGCCCAATGCGCGGGACATCAAGATGGTGCTGGGCCAGATCGACGCGAGCGGGGCGACCCTCTTTCCCGGTGTGCCCACCCTGTACAACGCGATCAACCACCACCCCGACACCCCGAAGCACGACCTGACCACCATCCGCGCCTGCATCAGCGGGTCGGCGCCGCTGCTGCTGGAAACGGCGCGGCAGTTCCGGCAGATCACCGGGGGCGCCAATCTGGTGGAGGGCTACGGGCTGACCGAGGCCAGCCCCATCACGCACACCAACCCGATCTTCGGGGACCAGCGCGAGGGCAGCATCGGCCTGCCATTCCCCGGCGTGGACGCCGTGGTCATGGGCGAGGACGGCCAGCCCGTGCCGACCGGCGAGGTGGGCGAACTGTGGGTGTCCGGCCCGATGGTGATGAAGGGGTATTACAACCGCCCCGACGAGACGGCCAAGGTGCTGCGCGAGTGGCAGGGCCAGACCTGGCTGCTGACGGGCGACATGGCGGTTATGGACGACGATGGGTACTTCCGCATCGTGGACCGCAAGAAGGACCTGATTATCGCGGGAGGCTTCAACGTCTATCCGCGTGAGGTGGAGGAAGTGCTGACCATGCACCCCGCCGTGCTGGAAGCCGCCGCCGTGGGCGTGCCCGACGAGTACCGGGGCGAGAGCGTGCACGCGGTCGTGGTCCTCAAGCCGGGGCAGCAGGCGACCGAGGCCGACATCATCGCCCACTGCCGCCGCGAACTCAGCGCCTACAAGGCGCCCCGCAGCGTGGAGTTCCGCGCCGAACTCCCCAAGACGGCGGTGGGCAAGGTACTGCGCCGCCAGCTCGCGGACGAGGCGAGGGCGGCCCGGCAGCAGCCCGCCTGACCTCTCCGCCCTCATCACGCAGGACTCCGGGGTGGCCTGGGGTCCTGTCCTTTTGGTGAGGGCGACCACCTTTCACTTGCCAGGTCGCCTCGTCCCGGAGGACCATACGAGGAGCCACTTCCGGGGCCTTTTTTGCCGACTGACAGCGGGTTTGTGCCCCCCCGGAGGGCGTGTTAGGCTCGCCTTCATACCCAAGGAGGCAGGACCATGACGAACACGCTGCTGGAGGGCTTCCTCCCCTTTGAACACGAGCCGTATTTCGCCTTCGGTCAGCCGGAGGTGGCCGAGCGGCAGCGGGCGGCCTACCGCGCGGTGCGGGAGAAGTACGTCGGCCGGGAGTTCCCGCTCTACATCGGCGGGCGGGCGGTGGAAGGCGAGGGCACCTTTGAGGTCCGCAACCCGGCCGACACCCGCGAGGTGGTGTGGCGCTTTCCGAAGGCGACCCCCGAGCAGCGCGAGGAGGCGATTCGCTGCGCTGGAGAGGCGTTTGAGGACTGGCGCTTTTCGGACCCCCTCCAGCGGGCGACCATCTTCAAGCGGGCAGCCGAGCTGTTGCGGGCGCGGAGGATGGAGTTCAACGCCGTGATGGGCCTGGAAAACGGCAAGAACTGGGCCGAGGCCGACGGCGAGGTGGCCGAGTGCGTGGACCACTTTGAGGTCTTTGCCCGCGAGACGCTGAAGTGGGCGCAGGGGAATGCCGTCTACCCGATGCCCGACGAGCACGTCACGACCGTCTACGAACCGCTGGGCGTGGTCGTGACCATCAGCCCGTGGAACTTTCCGGCGGCGATCCCGCTGGGCATGAGTCTGGGGGCTATCGCGGCGGGGAATACCGTGATCTGGAAACCCGCGTCGGAAACGCCACTGTCTAGCCTGTTGATGGTCGAACTGCTGTACGAGGCGGGCTTGCCGCGGGGCGTCATCCAGTTCCTGACCGGGACGGACGAAGTGCTGGGCGATTCCCTCGTGGACCACAGGGACGTCCGCATGATCGCGTTCACCGGCTCCAAGGAGATCGGCTGCCGCATCTACGAGCGGGCGGCGAAGGTGCAGCCGGGGCAGCGCTGGCTCAAGCGCGTGATCGCGGAGATGGGCGGCAAGGACCCGACGGTGGTCTGCGCCGACGGCGACATCGACGCGGCGGCGCTGGGCATCGTGCAGTCGGCCTTCGGGTACGCCGGGCAGAAGTGCTCCGCGTGCAGCCGGGTGATCGCGGAAGAGAGCGTGTACGACGAGCTGCTGGAGAAGGTCGTGCGGCTGGCGGGGGAGCTGAAGGTCGGCTCGCCGGAGGAGAACGGGGCGATAGGGCCAGTGATCCACGCGGGGAGCGCCGAGCGAATCATGGGCTATATCGAGCGCGGCAAGCAGACCGCCCGCCTGGTGCTGGGCGGCGAACGGGCTGAGATGGGCGAGGCCGAGGGTGGCTACGTGCAGCCCACCATCTTCGCGGACGTGGACCCGAAAGACCCCCTTTTTCAGGAGGAGATCTTCGGCCCGGTCCTCAGCTTCACGAAGGCCCGCGACTGGGAACACGCCATCGCGCTGGCGAACGACTCGGAATACGGCCTGACCGCCGCCTTCTACAGCCGCGATCCGCGCAAGATCGAGGAAGCGCGGCGGCGCATCCACGTCGGCAACCTGTACGTGAACCGCAAGTGCACCGGGGCCTTGAGCGGCACCCACGCCTTCGGCGGCTACGGCATGAGCGGCACGAACGCGAAGGTGGGCGGGCCGGACTACCTCTTCTGGTTTGTGCAGACGAAGACGGTGGCGCAGAAGTACTGAGGCTAGGGCGAGGCGCTGGCCCCCAGCCACGCCAATGCCTCGGCCTCGGTCCTCACGAAGCGGATGAGGGGATGACGGGCGTGCTCGTGGGCGAGTTCGGCAAAGCGTTCGCCGTGGGCCGCGAAGTCTGACAGGATCAGCGCCGTGCGGATGCCGTAATTGGTCAGCTTCTGGAAGAGTTCGCCCGCCAGTCCGCTGCGAAGCTGGAAAAACTCCGGGCCGAGGTCCGCCTCAGTCAGGATCAGACCGCCCAGACCCCAGGCAGCGCCGATCAGGTGGGAGACGTCGGACAGGCTCTGGACGCTCACGCCCAGTTCGCTCGCCGCCTTGATTCGGAGTTCGTCCATCCGGAGCAGGCTACCCCGCCTCCCCGTCTGCGAGACTGACCCCATGACCGACACCCAACCCGACCGCAACGAGCGTGCCCAGCTCGCCTTCGCCCGGCTGCTGCCCAAGCTGTTCCGGGGCGGGCAGGCGTTCGTGGGCGTGGAGGCGGCCCTGAGCGGCCTGGACGCCGACACCGCCGCCCGCCGCCCGGAGGGGCTGCCGCATTCGGTGGCCGAACTGGTCGCGCACGTGAACTGGTGGAACCGCTGGATGCTGGACATCATCGAGATGGGGCAGGCGCTGCCCTATCCTGCCCACGCCGCCGACACCTGGCCCGCCGTGACCCCGCAGGACTGGCCGCGTGTCAAGGCCGAGTTCTACGAGCTGCTCGCACGGGTGGACACCCACACGGCCCGCCCGGACCTCGCCAACCCGGTCAACCACGACGAGACCATCGGGGAACTGCTGGCCGACTTCGCCCTGCACACGGCGCACCACTTCGGGCAGGTCGTCACGGTGCGGCAGGCGCTGGGGGCGTGGCCGCCTCCGGGGGGCGGGGACACGTGGTAGACGCCGACCTCGCCGTCACCGAACTCAACGCCGGAGACTCCAGCCGCGCCTCGCACGTGTGGCGGGTGGAGTCGGCGGATGGGCCGGTGATCCTGCGGCGCTCGTGGTGGACCTCGCCCGACGTGAGTGCGTTCATGCTGGGGCTCTCGCGCCTGTTCGGGGTGGACCCCCGCGACCTGCACGTCACCGCCGACGCCTACCGCTTCTGGCGGGGGCTGGGGGCCTGGGAGGTGCCGGAGGTGCTGGGCTTCACCGACTTCCGGGGCGGCCCGGCGCTGCGGGTCGCTTTCGTTCCCGGTGAGCCTGCGCGGGACTTGCGGGAGGCGGACGCGGCGGAGCTGGGGCGGCGGGTGGCGCGGGTTCACGCTCAGGCGGCGGACGGTTTCGGCCCGGTGACGGGTCAGCCGTCGCAGCCGCTGGCCGACTTCTATCCCCATGCTCTGGAGATGGTGCGCGGGGTGGCCTCCCACTTCGGGCCGGACGCCTGGGCGGACCACTGGCCGGACGTGGAAGCAGCGTTCGCGGCGGCCCCCTCCCCCACCCGCGCCGTGCCGATGCTGCTGGACTGGAACGGCTCGCAGTTCGTGTGGCGAGGCGGGCAACCCTTCGCCCTGGTGGATGTGGAGGCGTCAGCTTTCGCGCCGCCTGAACTGGACCTGTGCCTGTGGGAAGTGCTACTGGACGCGGCGGGTGCCCAGGCTTTCCGGGCCGCCTATGCCCAGACGTTGCCCTTTCCCGACCTCGGCCCGCACCGCGCCCCCTGCCGCCTGCTCCTGCGGGCGCTGGAGGTGGAGGGGGCGCCTCCCCTCCCCGCGTGGCTGGCCCTGCCTCCCCACTTCGACTCCTGACTCCCGAAAGGCTTCCTTCCTGTGACTGACTCCAGCGTCTTCTACCGTTCGCGCAAGCCCTATCCGACCGCCGTGCGCGGGGAGGGGGTGTACCTGTACGACGGGGCCGGGCGGCGCTGGCTGGACGGTTCCTCGGGGGCGCTGGTGGCGAACATCGGGCACGGACGGGCGGAGGTCGCCGAGGCGATGGCGCGGCAGGCCCGCACGCTGCCCTTTGTCCACGGCTCGCAGTTCACGTCGGACGTGCTGGAGGAGTACGCGGCGCGGCTGACCGCCTTTCTGGGGCTGCCCGGCTTCCGCTTCTGGGCGGTGTCGGGCGGCTCGGAGGCGAACGAGAGCGCGATCAAGCTGGCGCGGCAGTACCACGTGGAGCGCGGCGAGCCGGAGCGGTACAAGGTCATCACGCGGGTGCCCAGCTACCACGGCGCCTCGCTGGGGGCGCTCGCGGCGTCGGGAATGGGAGCGCGGCGGGCCATGTACGCCCCGCTGATGAACGAGGCGGCGTGGCCCAAGATGCCCAAACCCGACCCGAGGCTTTCCGGTGAGGAAGACGCCGAACGGCTGCGGGCGGTGCTGGAGGAGGCCGGGCCGGACACGGTCGCCGCCTTCCTCTGCGAGCCGGTCGTGGGCGCGTCGGACGCGGCGCTCGCCCCCAATCCGGGGTATCACGCCCGCATCGCGGAGATTTGCCGCGAGTACGGCGTCCTCTTCATCGCAGACGAGGTCATGAGCGGAATGGGCCGCTGCGGGGCGCCGCTGGCCGTGCGGCTGGGGGGGGACGTGACCCCCGACATCGTGGTGCTGGGCAAGGGCCTGGCCGCCGGATACGCGCCGCTGGCCGGGCTGGCCGCCTCGCCGGAGATATACCGCACGGTAATGGAGGGGTCAGGCGCCTTCCAGCACGGCTTTACCTACGCCGGGCACCCGGTCAGCGTGGCGGCGGGCCTGAGCGTGCTGGAGATCGTGGAACGCGAGGAGCTGCCGGGGCGGGCGCGGGGGCAGGGCGAGCGGTTGCTGGCCGGGCTGCGGGACCTCCAGAGCCGTCATCCCGCCGTGCTGGAGGTACGCGGGCACGGCCTGCTGCTGGGCGTGGTGCTGGGCGACCCGCGGACGGGCGAGGCTTGCGCGGCGCCGGGCCTCGCCGGGCGGGTGGCGGCGGCGGCGTGGGAGCGCGGGCTGATCACCTATCCGGGTACGGGGGCGGTGGACGGCACGCGCGGCGATCACCTGCTGCTGGGACCACCGCTGAGCATCACGGACGCGGAAGTGGACGAGATGCTCGCGGCGCTGGATGGGGCACTGAGAGCGGCGGGCTGAGAGCTACAACAGAGGGGGAGCCGCTGGCAATACCGCGCGGCTCCCCCTGTCCCATCCGCCTACAGCGTCAGAATCTCATGTCCCTTCGCCGTCACGACCACCGTGTGCTCGAACTGGGCGCTGGGCTGCTTGTCGGCGGTGATGACGGTCCAGCCGTCGGGCAGCAGGCGCGTCTCTGGGCGCCCCAGGTTGATCATCGGCTCGACCGTGAAGACCATGCCGGGCTGCACCTTGAGGCCGGTGTACCGCGCCCCGTGGTGGTAGATGGTGGGTTCCTCGTGCAGCCGCTTGCCGATGCCGTGTCCGGTGTACTCGCGGACCACCCCGAAGCCGCGCGACTCGGCGAGGGTCTGGATCGCGTGGCCGATGTCACCCGTGCGCCCCCCCGGCCGCACCTGCTCCAGCCCGGCAGCGAGGCACTCACGGGTGGTGTCCACCAGCGCCTGCACCTCGGGGCGCACCTGTCCCACCGTGTAGGTGTAGCAGGCGTCGCCGTACACGCCGTTCATGTACACGCCGACGTCCACCCCGATGATGTCACCCTCCTGCAACTCGCGCGGGCCGGGGATGCCGTGGCAGATCACCTCATTGACTGAGGCACAGATGGTCGCCGGAAAGGGGTTGGACTTGGGACCGTATCCCAGGTAGGCGGGCGTGGCCCCGGCCTTTCGGATGTGCTCTTCCGCGAGGCGGTCAAGGTCGGCCAGGGTCGCGCCGGGTTTGACATGCGGCTCCAACACCCGGAAGGTTTCGGCGACGAGCGCCCCCGCACGGCGCATGGCTTCGATCTCGCGGGCGGATTTCAGGGCGACTCGGCTCATAACGGAAGAGGCTAGCACACGGCCGCCGGGCCGCCGGGAACCCCCGGCACGCTACGCTGCCCGGCATGAACGTCGTGATCAGCGTGGATATGGAGGGCGTGTGCGGGGTGGCGAGCTGGGTGCAGGTCAGCCCACCCGAGTTCGGCGGTCTGGTGAACGGGACCGAGTATCAGGCCGCCCGCACCCAGATGACGCTGGAGGCGGCGGCGGCAGCGGAAGGGGCGCTCGCAGCCGGGGCTACGGGCGTCCTGATCAACGACTCGCACGACACGATGCGCAACCTTCTGCCCGAGCTGCTGCCACGCGGGGTGCGCTTCACGACTGGGAACGACAAACCGCTGAGCATGGTCCAAGGCGTGCAGGAGGAGGGGGTGGGGGCGCTCCTCTTCGTGGGCTACCACGCGCGGGCGGGCAGCGTGCGCGGGCCGCTGGCGCACACCTGGAACGGCTTTATTCGGGACGTGCGGGTGAATGGCCGCTCCACGGGTGAGTACGGCCTCAACGCGCTGGTCGCCGGACACTATGGGGTGCCTGTGGTGTTTGCCGCCGGGGACGATGTGGCCCTGACCGAGATCACGGCGGAACTGGGCGAACAGGTGGTCACTGTCCCCGTTAAGGAGGGGCTGAGCACCTACGCGGCTGTCCACCTCCACCCCCAGGACGCCCGCGACCGCATCCGGGAGGGGGCCGAGCGGGCGGTGCGCGCTGCCGCACAGGCCACGCCCTATACGACTCAGTGGCCTGCCCGCACCGAGTTGCGCTTCGACCATCAGGCCCGCGCCGATCAGTGTGAGCGGGTGCCCGGCGTCACGCGGGTGAACGCCGAGACGGTGGCCTGGGAAAGCGGGGACGCGCTGCACCTCTTCGGCATGTTCCGGATGCTGGCGCGGGTTGCGGAGGTCAGGTTGAACGCTTAGCTACCATTCGAAAAAGAGGGCGTCCCCACGCGACAGGTTCGGCCACTGCCGCAGTTCCCGCGCCGTGGCTGGGGGTAGGCCCCTGAGGTCTGCGGCGGCGAACGTGGCGTTCAGCCAGGACGGGTCGGGCACCAGCCACCCCGCCCGCTGCCACCACGCCGTCAGCGGGGGCTGGTCCAGATAGGGCGACTCCCAGGCATAGGGCACCGGAAGGACCGGGACGAAGCCGAGCACAGGAGCCACCCCACTGACCCGCATCCGCACCTGCGCCCCGGTGCGGCGCTCCTGCCAGTCCACGGTCCCGTGGAGGACGTAGGGCTGAGGCTCGTTGCTCAGGTGTCCCGGAGTCCAGCCCGTCTCCCTCGCACAGCGGTACAGATCGGCCTGAAGACTGGGCCGGGGATCGTGGCCTAGCGCGGCCAGATCGTCCGCCAGCCAGACTTCCGCGACCGAAAGCACGGCCCTGCCCTCCCCTACTCCAGCGCCCCGCGCACCCGCTCCGCCCCGGCCCGCCAAGCCGCCTCGTCCCCCGCATCGGCCCACAGGTCGGGGAGTTCGCTGTCGGGGGCCAGCACGCGCGAGACGGCGGCGTGGGCCACACCCCGCAGGTCTTCCAGTTCGGCGCGGTCAGCCCCAGCCACCCAGGCCCGCAGCCCCGCGTCGGTGAGGTGGGCCGTGTCCCCCGTCAGCGCGGCGGCCAGCACCTCGGCGGCCGCCAGGGTGCGCCAGCCCTCCTCGGCGGCGAGAAACCCGGTGTCGGGGTCGAGGGCCACGTCAAAGGCTTCGGCCAGGGCAAAGGCGCCGTCCTGGGCCACTTCCTGCGCGAAGGCCGCGCCGACTTCGTTGTCAAAAGGTCCGGGTCCCCAGAGGTTCATGGGGCCAGCTTACGTGGGTTCAGCCGGGTGCCCAAGGCCGCCAGTCCGCTGCCCAACCGCTCGGCCAGTGCATCATCCTGCGTCGTCAGGTGCAGGTCGCCCTCGTGACAGAACAGCAGCTCGAAGGCCTGGCCCGTCTCGGGGACAAGGCCGCGCCACCACCAGTCGTCACGCCCCAGGGTGAAGCCCAGCGCCTGCCTGCCCCGGAGCAGGGGCAGGAGTTCGGACACCGGGCACCGGACTTCCGCCCACTGCAATGCCCCGAAGACTGGACTGCCCCCAAACGCCGACTCGGTCCAGCCGTGCAGGGTCGTGACCTCAGTGGCTCCAGCGCCTGAGAGCACCCCCACGGCGGCCTCGGCCACCTGCGGCCAGCGTGCGGGGGCAAGCGGGGACGTGTCCCAGTGCCGGGTCACCCCTGGACGGTTTCCTGCCCGTACCGCTCCTCCACATACCGGTCCAGCAGCGCCTGAAAGTCCTCCACGATGCGCGGCCCTTTCAATGTGGTCAGCAGCTTGCCGTCCTGGTAGACCGGGGCGCGGGGGTCCTCCCCGGTGCCGGGCAGGCTGATGCCGATGTTGGCGTGCTTGCTCTCGCCAGGACCGTTGACCACGCAGCCCATGACGGCGACCTGCATCTCCTCCACGCCGGGGTACTTCACCTTCCACTCGGGCATGGAGTCGCGGATGTAGTCCTGAATCTGCCCGGCGAGGTGCTGGAAGAAGGTGGACGTGGTGCGCCCACAGCCGGGGCAGCTCGTGACCTGGGGAAGAAACTGGCGCAGGCCGAGGCTCTGGAGAATCTGCTGGGCGACCTCGACTTCCAGCTTGCGTGGGGCGCCCGGCTCGGGCGTGAGCGACACACGGATGGTGTCCCCGATGCCCTCGGTGAGCAGCGGCGCCAGGGCCACGCTGGACGCCACCATGCCCTTCATGCCGATGCCCGCCTCCGTCAGGCCGAGGTGCAGCGGGTAGTCGCACAGCGGCGCGAGCTGGCGGTAGACCTGCCACAGCTCGGGGGCGGCGCTGACCTTGACCGAGATGATGATCTTGTCGTGGGGGAGCCCCAGCCGCTCGGCGTAGCGGGCCGACTCCAGCGCGGAGGTCACCATCGCGTCGATGGTCACGTCGGTGGTGGATTTGGGGTTGCCCGCCGCCGCGTTCTCGTCCATCAGGCGGGCGAGCACCTGCTGGTCGAGGCTGCCCCAGTTCACGCCGATGCGGACGGGCTTGCCGTACTGCTTGGCGACCTCGATCATCGTGGCGAAGTTGGCGTCGTGGTGCTGCCCGGCGCCCACGTTGCCGGGGTTGATGCGGTACTTGGCGAGCAGCCGGGCCGTTTCGGGGAACTCGGCCAGCAGGATGTGCCCGTTGTAGTGGAAGTCCCCGACGATGGGCACGTCAATGCCGACTTCATGCAGGCGGGCGACGATCTCGGGAATGGCGGCGGCGGCCTCGCGGGTGTTGACGGTCACGCGCACGATCTCGGACCCGGCGCGGGCGAGCTGGGCGACCTGGATGGCGGTGGCCTCGGCGTCAGCGGTGTCGGTGTTTGTCATGGACTGCACGACGATGGGGTGGGCACTCCCCACGGGGATGCGGCCCACCCAGGTGGTCACGGTCTGACGGCGCGGCGTCCTCATATGCGGGCAGTCTACCCGCGCCCGCGTGGGACTTTGGGAGCAGGGACTACTGGGCGAGTCCTACTGGGCGGGCACCTTGACCGTGCCCTTGACGATCAGGGCCTCGAGTTTTTCCAGGTTGGTCTTGATCTGCGCCGGAATCAGGGCCTCGTTGTAGCGGTCGAAGGCCAGGCCGATGCCGCCGTTGTTCAGGCCAAAGGAGCGGTCGCCGCTCTTCCAGGGCCGCCCCATCGCCACGTCCTTGACGACGGCGTACACCGCGTTGTCCACCCGCTTGAGCATGGAGGTCAGGCCGTGGTTGAGGGTGGCCGGGTTCTTGTCGAAGTCACCCAGCGCGTTCTGGTTGGTGTCCACCCCGATAAAGAAGACCGGGCGGCTGTCGCCCGCGCAGGCCTTGCGGTAGGCCGCACTCTTGGTGACCCCCGCGTAAGGGTCGGCGCGGAACTTCAGGTCGGGGGGCAGTGCTCCCGCCTTGAGGCAGGGCTGCGCTTTGATCTGGTCGATCACGCCCCGGCCACTGGCTCCTGCCGCCGCGTAGATGATGTCGTTGCCGTTGCGGGTAAGCTGCGCGGCGAGCAACTTGGCCGTGCCCGGCAGGTTAAAGCCCGCGCTGGAGTCGCTGACATACACGCTGGTGACCTGACAGTCGGAGCAGGCGAAGGCCACCCCCGCCTCGAAGCCCGCCTTGAAGCGCCGAATCACCGGGATATCGGTGCCGCCGATAAAGCCCACCCGCCCGGTCGCGCTCTGCTTGCCCGCGAGGTACCCGGCCAGGAAGCTGCCCTCCTGCTCGCGGAAGCGCAGGCCGACCGTGTTGGCCCCCTTGGGCAGGTCGTCCACCAGGATGAACCGGGTGTCCGGCGCTTTGGCGGCGGCGGCGGTCAGGGCCGCGTTGTTCGCGTAGCCCACCCCGACCACGACCTTCGCGCCCGAGCGCACCAGGCCGGGAATGCCGCGCCCCACCTCGTCGAACTGCTTCGGCTCGAAGGTGCGGACCTGCCCGCCCGTCTCGCCGAGCACTCGCTGCACCCCCTGGTACACCGTCTGGTTGAAGCCCGCGTCCTCACGGCCCCCCAGGTCAAACCCGATGCCCACCGTGAAGCCGATGGCGTGGGCAGAACCGAGCAGCAGGGCGGAGAAGGAGGCCAGCAACGCGGATTGTGGACGCATACACTATCTTTCCCAGCCCTCTCTTACAGAGGCCTGACGCCGCTGGGGGGGGTGGGGGGGTCTGCGCCCCCTTGACCTCTCCCCACCGGTCCGCGCAGACTGCCCCAAAACCCGAAGGCAACGCTTGCCCCGCCGCCGGGCACGACCTCTCTCCGCAGTGACCGGAGGAGGGCCGTGCCCGGCGAACGCGGCATGGAGGATGAGATGAACGACCACAGAACAGGCATCAGCGCATGGCACGACCACACCCCCGGCTACACGGGGCGGCTGGGGGCGGGGATCGGCGAGGGCGTCCAGGTGCGGCTGCGCGTGACGGGCGAGGGCGCGGGGGACGTGACGGGCGTCCGGCTCGACTTCGTGCGGGTGGGCGAGATCGAGAGCGTGCGGGCGACCGAAGTCGGCGGGGCTGGGGAGGGCCGCTGGTTCGAGGCCGAGCTGCCGCTGGACGCCGCCCGCGTGCGCTACGCCTGGACGCTGGAGTTGCCCGGCGACAGCCTGCACCTCACCGCGCTGGGGCTACACCGGGTCCGGCGGGGCTTCCGGAGCTGGTTCGGGTACCTTGCCGGGCACCGGGCGCCCGAGTGGGCGTGGCGCAGCGTCTTCTATCAGATTTTCCCTGACCGCTTTCGCAACGGCGACCCCACGAACGACGTGCGGGACGGCGAATACCTCTACCAGGGCCGCCCGGTGCAGAAGGCCGAGTGGGGCGCTCCCATCACGAAAGCGGGCGACATCCACGCCCACTACGGCGGCGACCTCCAGGGGGTGGCCCAGGCGCTGCCATACCTGGAGGACCTCGGCGTGAACGCGCTGTGGCTCACGCCCATCTTCGTCTCGCCCTCGAACCACCGCTACGACATCAGCGACTACCGCCACGTGGACCCGCACCTTGGGGGGGACGCGGCCTGGGAGGAACTGCGGGCGGCAGCGGACGCACGGGGCTTCCGGCTGGTGCTCGACGGGGTGTTCAACCACGTGGGGAACGAGCACGCCCTCTTCCGGGCCGCGATGGAGGACGACGCGGCGCCCGAGCGGTCGCTGTTCACCTGGCGCGACGAGCCGGGCAAGCCGCCCTACCACGCCTTTTTCGACCTGCCCAGCCTGCCCAAGATCGACTACCGGGCGCCGGAAGCGGTCGCGGAGTTCCTGAACGGTGAGCGCAGCGTGGTCCGCGAGTGGCTGCGGCGGGGCGCGGCGGGCTGGCGGCTGGACGTGGCGCACATGATCGGCACGGGCGGCAGCGACGAGGACAATCTGGAGCTGCACCGGGCGCTCAAGGCAGCGGCCCGCGAGGAACGGCCCGACGCCTATGTTTTCGGTGAGCGCTTCTTCGACCCCGAGCACGCGCTCGACGGCCAGGGCGAGGACGGCGCGATGAACTACCACGGCTTTGGCCTCCCAGTGATGCAGTGGCTGAGCGGCGCCGACCACTACGGCCGCCCCAGCCGTCTGGAGGGCGAGGAGCTGGCCGAGCTGCTGCATGACGCCTGGCACGTCCTCGCGCCCCCCGTCGCGCTGAGCATGTTCAACCTGCTCGAATCGCACGACATCGGGCGGGCGCTGTTCCGGTTGGAGGGGGACCGGACGCGGTTTCTGGCCGCCTTCACCCTGCTGATGGGCTACCCCGGCGTGCCCTGCACCTACTACGGCACTGAGGTCGGCCTCAGCCAGCGCCAGCCGGGGATGATGCCGTGGTGCCGCGAGAGCATGCCCTGGGACGAGGCGGCGTGGGACAAGGGGCTGCGGGACCGGGTCCGCGCCCTGATCCGGCTGCGGCGAGAGACGCGGGTCTTGCAGGAGGGGACCCTGCGCTTTCTGCACGCGGAGGCGGACGCGTTGGGCTTCTTGCGCGAGTACACGGACGCCCAGGGTCAGGTTGAGCGGGCTGTAATCATCGCCAGCCGCCGCCGGGAGGCCCACCCGGTGACGCTGACCCTCCCGGCGGGCGAGTGGCGCGACGCCCTGCGCGGCGAGACGCTGCCGGGCGGTGAGGTCACGCTGGACGCGGCGGGCGGACGGGTGCTGCTTCAGGGCTGAGGGCCGCCAGCCACCGCGCCGCCTCCCCCGGCGTCCTCAGCCGTACGACCCGCAGATGGGGGTAATCGGCAAAGAGGCCGGGCATCTCACGGCGGCGCTTCCAGTGCGTCTTGAAAAACCACGGCAGCGGCGAGTTGGTCCTCACCGCGTTGCGGAGGTGCTCGCGGTTGCCATTCCACAACTCCTGCCGCCCGGCGATGCGCCGCACGGTGCGCCTCAGCAGCCGCCCGAACACGACCTGGCCGGGGTAGTCCAGCCACACCAGCGTGTCGGCCCGCGCCCAGCCGATGTCGCGCCCCTTGGAGTAGTTGCCGTCCATCACCCAGGCGTTCCCGGCGGTGAAGGCGGCGACCTGTGCCCGGAACTCCTCAAGGGGCGCCTCCTGCCAGCCGGGCAGGTGGTTCCAGGCGTCCTGCTCGCCGTGGGGCACGCCCAGCCGCGTGGCCAGCGCACGGGCCAGGGTGGTCTTGCCGCTGCCGGTGGTGCCGATCACGATGATTCGCTGCATGGGGTCAGCAAAGCACGGGGGGCGGAACCAGGGCATCGGCGAGGTGGCTGACCCCGTGAAGGCCGGGGCGGGGCCGGAGGCGGCATCTTGAGGCCATGCCTCCAGCCCCGCCCCGGCCCCCAGCGGAGTTGTCCGGAGCGGAGCTGCGCCGCCGCCGTCCCCTGTGGGTGGCCCTCTCGGAGCTGTGGCTCGATCAGGAGCTGAGCCCGGCCGACCTGCGGCGCGTCGCGCGGGTGGCGGCGGCGTGCGGTTACGACGACGCCGAGGTGGAGGCCATCTTCTGGGGAGAGGTCGCGCCCGTGGTTGCCGGAAACCTGCTCGCGCCGGTCGGGGTCTGGAGCGGCTTCGACGAGGACTGGCTGTGCGAGCGGGCCGCCCGGTCTGCTGCGTACCGGTCACGCCCGAGCCTGACCCGGTGGCTGACCCGCCTGTGGGCCGGGCGACTCGTGGAGCGCGAGTGGAAGCACCTGCTGGCTCTCCTGCCCGTGGCCCGCGCGGAGCGGCAGGCCGGGCACCCGGCACCGGGCGGCTGGCCGGAGGAGTCCTCCGAATGACGCCGCCTGGAGATGCAGCGCCCCAGACGGCTCCATCCATCGTCCTGCCCGACCACACTCACCCGCTCTGCCCAGTCAAGAAGAGGCCGTCCTTTGGGCCGATGCTCTAGACTTTGCGGACATGGCACATGCACAGGACGGGCGGCTGTACGCGCAGTGGGTCGAGCTTCTTTCGTGGCTGGAATCGGAAGCGGCGACGCGGGGGCTGGGCTTCCAGAAGGTCGCGGATTTTCCCGACTACATCTACCGCATGGAGCGGCCCTACGACCTCCCCACCACGGTCATGAGCGCCGCACTCACGGCGAACGGGCAGCCCCTGATGGTGGCGGCGGTCAGCCCCCGGCACGTGGACCTCAAGGGCGTCTCGCTGCGGCTGATGGGCGGCAGCAAGCACTGGCACCTCCACGCGGGCGAGGCCGGGCTGCTGGAGGGCAAGCGGCCCTTCACGCGGGAGCGCCTCACGCAACTGGTCGAGGGAGCGGTCAGGGGGCTGGCAACGGTCTGACCGCGTCGAGAATCAGGGAGACGAACTCCAGCCGACCGCCCCGGTTGCGGTGGTCGAGGCGCTGGGAGCGGTAGACCGGGCCGGTCGCCAGCTCCCACTCCTGGGCGTGAAACCGGCCCGAGTCGTCGCAGTATTCGAGCAGCCGGACCCTGAAGCCCGTGTCCCGGAACACGGCGCTCAGGCGGCGAAAGTCGTATACGACCTTGTGGTCGGCGGCCGGGTGGTCGGCCGGGCCGGGACCGCCCACCTGCACCATGCGTTGATACTCGGGATTGGGGAAGTTGGCGTCGGGCACCGCCACGCGCAGGAACCCGCCGGGCTTCAGGTACCCGAAGCACAGCCGGGCGGCGGCGCGGCCCTCCTCCTCACTGAGGTGTTCCCAGACGTGCTCGCACAGCAGGGCGTCGGCCCGCCGCTCCCCGAACCACGCGGCCCAGGCAGCGGGGTCCAGCAGGTCCAGGTCCTCGCGCCCGGTCGGAATCCAGCCGTCCCAGCGCTGCTCCCCGGCCCCGAGAAGGACGCGCAGGGGGCCGGAGTCCGGGGCGGAGGTCACAGCACCCGGAAGGCCACGAAGGCCATACCGATCCCGATCAGGGTGCCCACCAGCACCTCCAGGTAAGTGTGCCCCAGCAGCACCCGCAGGGGCAGCGGCGCGAAGCCCTCACGCACGACGGTGCGTAACTCCTCCACGAGTTCATTCAGCAGCCGCGCCTGCATCCCGCTGGAATGGCGAACGCCGGTCGCGTCGTACATCACGATCAGGGCGAAGACGGCGCTGACGGCAAAGATCGGGCTGCCCATGCCCTGGGTCAGGGCCACGCCGGTCGTCAGGGCGGCCACCATCGCGGAGTGGCTGGAGGGCATGCCGCCCGTTTCCACAAAGGCCTCGGGGCGCCAGCGCCGCTCGATCAGCAGGATCAAGAGCACCTTGAGCACCTGCGCTCCGGTAGAGGCCAGCACCGCCGTCCACAACCAGCGGTTCCCGAGCAGATCGTCGAGGGGAGAAGACATCGTCACAGGGCAGGAAGTCTAGCGCGGCCCGGAGAGGCCCAGCCGACGCTCGGCCGCCGTGACGGTGTTGGCGAGCAGGGCGGCGATGGTCATGGGGCCGACGCCCCCCGGCACAGGCGTCAAGGCCCCGGCGACCCCGGCCACGTCGGGATGCACGTCGCCGGTCAGGCGGGACACCCCGGCGGCGTCCAGCACCCGGTTGATCCCCACGTCCACCACGGCCGCGCCGGGCCGCACCATCTCCGGCGTGACGAGGTGCGGGCGGCCCGCCGCGACGACGAGCACCTCCGCCTCCCGCGTGACGGCCCCCAGGTCGGGCGTGCGGCGGTGCGCCAGCGTGACGGTCGCGTCGGCGGCGAGCAGCAGCGCGGCCATCGGGCGGCCCACGATGGCGCTGCGGCCCACCACGACGGCCCGGCGGCCCGCGACGGGAATGCCGTAGTGCTCCAGCAGAACCATCACCCCGGCGGGCGTGCAGGGAAGGAGGCCCGGCCGCCCCGACCACAGCTCACCCACGTTGACGGGGTGAAAACCGTCCACGTCTTTGCTGGGGTCGACCGCCCGCAGCACCGCCGCCTCGTCGATGTGGGGCGGGAGGGGAAGCTGGACCAGAATGCCGTCCACGTCGTAGGCCGCGTTCAGCTCAGCAATCAAGGCGAGCAACTCGGCCTGAGAGGTCTCTTCGGGCAGGGCGTAGACGGTGCTCTGGAGGCCCACCTCCCGCGCCTTACGGTCCTTGCCGCGCACGTAGCTCACCGAGGCAGGGTCGTCTCCCAAACGCACGATGGCGAGGCCGGGGGGCCGGGGCAGGGTACGGGCGCGCGCCGCCGCCCGCGAGAGCAGTGCGGCGGCGGCGGGTGCCCCGGCAAGGACCTGGGCGGTCACGTGCCCGGGCGCTCCGGCAGGCTGCGGCTGAGGCCCCCCAGCACCCCGTTCACGAAACGGCCCGAGTCCTCGCCGCCGAACTTACGGGCGATCCGGACGGCGCTCTCGATCACCGGGGGGTGCGGCTCGTCCGTATGCAGCAGTTCGTAGGTCGCCAGTCGCAGCACGTTGAGATCGGTCTGCGCCATCTGCCCGAAATCCCAGCCGCGAATGGTGCGGCGCAGCTGCTCGTCCACCTCGGCGCGGTGCGTGTCCAGCCCCTCCACAAGCTGCCGGGCGAAGGCCAGCGCTTCCTCGTTCAGCGGGGTGAAGGTGTCGTCACCCTCGCGCATCGCCCCCTCCGCGCGGGTGAAGACAGCGGACAGCGGCATGCCCGTGCTCGCTCCGCCGCCCCGCTCGGCCTCGAACAGCACGCGGAAGGCAAACTCGCGGGCGGCCCGGCGGGTACCGACGGGCGGCTGGGCACGGTCGCGGCGGCGGGTCACAGGACCGCCCCTGACCGGAGGGTGAGCCGGATCAAGCGGCCCCCTCGCGCGGCAGGGTCACGTTCAGCACGCTGACGTTGACGGCCTTGACCTTCAGGCCCGTCATCAGCTCGATGTTCTCGCAGACGGCGCCCTGCGCCTGCCGCGCCAGCCCCACGAGGCTGCGGCCGTACTCCACATTCAGGCCCACGTCCACGGTGACCTGTCCGCCCTCGCGGGTGACCCGCAGGGCACGGGGACGGCGCGGCCCGCCCTGCTGCCGCAGCACCTCGCCCACCTTGAGGGGCGCGGCGGCGATCTCCACGCCCTCAATGCCGTCCAGCGTCGTGGCGGCGATGTCCGTCAGGACACTTTTGCTGATGTCTACGTCCATATCAGCAAACAGTGTAGCCGCGGGAGGTGGGAGGCTTGCGGCGTGGGTCCAAGGAACGACGAGGCAAGGGGGCGACGTTCCTCACGCCGCCCCCCTCTCACCAGGCCACGGGTTACATGCCGCGCTCTGCGAGCAGCGCCCCCAACCCGGCCTCGTCCAGCACCGCGACACCCAGCTCCTGCGCCCGCGCGAGCTTGCTGCCTGCTTCCTCGCCCGCGACGAGGTAGGAGGTCTTCTTGGTCACGCTGCCGGAAACGCGGGCGCCCGCTGCTTCCAGCTCGGCCTTGATCGCCTCGCGGGGGCGCGAGAGGCTCCCGGTGAGGACGAAGGTGAGTCCGGCGAGGGCGTCGCCGCGTGGGGCCGACTCCTCGATCGGGGCGACCCCGGCCTCGCGCAAGCGGCGCAGCAGGTCACGCATCGTCTCGTCGGCGAGGGCGGCGGTCACGCTCTGCGCCAGGACGCCGCCCATGCCGGGCACCGCCTCGATCTGCTCCGGGGTGGCGGCCAGCAGCGCGTCCAGCGTGCCGAAGGCGCGGGCCAGGGCCTGCGCTCCCCGCTCGCCCACGTGCGGAATGCCAAGGGCGTGAATCAGGCGCCACAGTGGACGGGTCTTGCTGGCCTCCAGTTGCGCGAGGACGTTGGCGGCCTTCTTCTCGCCGCTGCGCTCCAGGGCCGCGAGCCCTTCGGGGGTCAGTCCGTAGAAGTCGGCGGCGTCCCGCACGAGGCCCACAGCGAGGAGCTGTTCGATCAGCTTCTCTCCCAGCCCGCGCACGTCCATCGCCCCCCGGCTCACGAAGTGGCGCAGCCGCTCGTACTGTTGCGCGGGGCAGGCGGGGTTGGGACAGTAGGTGTTGGCGTCGCCCTCCGCCCGCACCGCCTCGTGCCCGCACTCGGGGCAGTGGGTCGGGAAGACGTAGGGCTGGGTGCCTTCAGGCCGCTTGTCCACGACCACGCGCAGAATCTGAGGAATCACCCCGCCCGACTTCCGAACGACCACGGTGTCGCCTATCCGCAGGTCCATGTCGCGGATGTAGTCCTCGTTGTGGAGGGTCGCGCGGCTCACCGTGCTGCCCTCAATCAGCCGGGGCGAAAGATGCGCGAGGGGGGCGAGCTTTCCGGTGCGGCCCACGTTGATGACGATGTCTTCCAACACCGTCTCGACCTCCTCCACCGGGAACTTGTAGGCGATGGCCCAGCGGGGCGCCCGGCTGGTGAAGCCCGCCTCCTCCTGCAGGGCGAGGGAGTCGAGCTTCAGGACCGTGCCGTCGGCGTCAAACTCGAAGCCCGAGCGGCCCCCGGTCATGCGGCGGTGGTAGTCGGCGGCGGCCTCAATCCCCGTGACGGTTTCTGAGTAGCGGCTGGTCGGGAAGCCCTGGGCGGCCAGCCACGCGAGCAGCTCGGCCTGGGTCCGCACGGGCACGCCGTCCCGCTTGCCGAGGCTGTAAAAGATCGCCTTCAGGTTGCGCGAGCGGGTCACCTCCGGGTCCTTCTGCCGCAGGGCGCCCGCCGCGCCGTTGCGGGGATTTTTCAGCAGCGGCAGTCCCAGTTCCTCGGCGCGGGCGTTGTAGGCGGCGAAGTCGGCCCGCGAGAGGTAGACCTCGCCGCGCACCTCCAGCTCGCCGGTCAGGCCCGGCAGTTCGCGCGGAATGCCCGGCACGGTGAGGACCTGCTCGGTGACGAGTTCGCCCGTGGTGCCGTTGCCGCGTGTGGCGGCCCACTGGAGCACCCCATCGACGTAATACAGGTTCACGCTCAGGCCGTCGATCTTGAGTTCGCCCGTGTAGGTGAAAGCGTCGTACTCGGGCGGCAGCCCCAGGGCGCGGGCCAGCTTCTCCTGCCACTCGCGCAGCTCGTCGTCGTCGAACACGTTGTCGAGGCTGGTCATCGGGGTGGGGTGGTTCACGGGCTGGAAGGCCGTGCTGGGCGCCCCGCCGACCGCCTGGGTGGGCGTGCCCTCCCCCACCCACTCGGGGTGCGCCTCCTCCAGGCCGCGCAGCTCGCGCACCAGGCAGTCGTACACGTCGTCGGGAATCTCGGGGTTGTCGAGTTCGTAGTAGGCGCGGGCGTGGCGCTCGACCTCCGAACGCAGGGCCAGGTAGTCGGCCTGGGTCGCCTCGCCGGGGGGGACACTGGGGGGGGTGCCGGGAGCGGCCTCGGTCATGGCAGGCAGCCTAAAGCATTTGCCGGAAGGGGGCTTTTGCTGTCCCTTGGGCGTGACGGAAAGAGGCCAGATCGGTCTGTCCCTGGCCTTTTGTCTTTCGCTTTAGACCCTTCCGAACCCCCCTCCTGGCCCTCAGCCCAGCTTGGCGCTTCAAGAAAGATTCAAGGCCGTCCGAAAGTCGCTTCAAGGACAGTTCACCCATTGGGGGGAAACGTGACCTTCGTCCAGGTCTAGACACCCGGTGGATTCCGTATACTCTGGGCTGGGTCCGAACCTGTGCTGGCTGAGGCCGGGTCCCGAGAACGGAACTGTTCCACTCCACCGGAGGAAGCATGAAAAAAGTTGTGACCATCGTCCTGGCGGCTGCTGCTGCCACGGCCTCTCTTGCTACGGCCCAGGGCGCTCTGCGCGTCGGCATGGCCTACGACGCGGGCGGCAAGTTCGACAAGAGCTTCAACCAGTCCGCTTACGAGGGCGGCGCGCGTGCCCAGAAGAACCTCGGGATTCGCCTGAGCGACTTCGAGCCCAGCGACCCCAGCCAGACCATCCAGGGCATCCGCAACTTTGCCAACCAGGGCTTTGACCTGACCGTCGGCGTGGGCTTTGCCAACAACGCGTCGATCACCCAGGTCGCCAAGGAAAACCCCGACCTCTACTTCGGGCTGGTCGACGACGTGTCCCCCCAGAAGAACGTCGCCTCCATGGTGTTCGCTGAGCAGGAAGGCAGCTACCTCGTGGGCTACCTCGCCGGACTGAACTCCAGCACGGGCGTGGTGGGCTTTGTGGGCGGCATGGACATCCCCCTGATCCACAAGTTCGAGGCCGGGTACACGGCGGGCGTGAAGGCCGCCAACCCCAAGGCCCGCGTCATCGCCCAGTACGTGGGCACCACCCCCGACGCCTGGAACAACCCCGGCCGGGCCAAGGAGATCGCGGCCTCCATGCGCTCGCGCGGCGCCGACATCCTCTTCGCGGCGGCGGGCGGCAGCGGCAACGGCGTCATCGACTACGTCAAGCAGACCCAGTGCCTCAAGGCGGCCAACCTGCCCAGCGGCGTGAAGTTCAACACCAACAACTTCTCCAAGGTCCGCAAGAGCGCCGCCTACACCAAGGCCTGCGCGGGCAACACCCGCCCGATGTTCTTCATCGGCGTGGACTCCAACCAGAACCGCCTCGGCGACTTTGACGGCAACCCCGCCACCATGAACCACGGCCTGACCTCGATGCTCAAGCGCGTGGACAACGCCGTGTACGCGCTGATCAACGACGTCAAGAACAACAAGTTCAAGGGGGGCGAGCGCCGCTTCGGCCTCAAGGAGAACGGCGTCGGCTACGCGGTAGACCAGTACAACCGCGCCCTGATCCCCAGCACCCAGGTTGCCCGCGTCGAGGCCATCAAGGCCCAGATCATCAGCGGCAAGATCAAGGTGCCCAGCAAGTAAAGTTGGCTACAGCAGGACGGGAGGCGGCCTTCAGGGGCCGCCTCCTTCTTTTATCTTCTTTTTGTGCGGACCAGGTAGAGCCTCACCAGCCTGTCGCCCCTCGCTGAGCCGAACTGGGGGAGTGGCCGCGAAGAGGGCGGCGCAGCCGCTCCAGACCTTACCTTTCTCCCCTTCATCCAGCCGCCCGCTATCCCCTTCCGGGGTGCTACAATGGCCCGTTTCAGAGCGGAGGGCGACCCCATCCTTACGCATCAGGCAGAATCCCCCGGCGGCGCGGGCCTGTGCCCGGAGGCCGCCGCCCCAAAGGAGTTTCCGGCTTGCAGAACCAGAATCTGGTGGTGCGCGGCGCACGCGAACACAACCTCAAGAACGTCACGGTGGAGCTGCCGCGCGACAAGTTCGTGGTGATCACGGGAGTCTCGGGCAGCGGCAAGAGCACCCTGGCCTTCGACACCATCTACGCCGAGGGCCAGCGCCGCTACGTCGAGAGTCTCTCGGCCTACGCCCGGCAGTTCCTCGGGCTGATGGAAAAGCCCGACGTGGACGGCATCGAGGGCCTGTCCCCGGCCATCTCCATCGACCAGAAGACGACCAGCCACAACCCCCGTTCGACGGTGGGGACGGTTACCGAGATTCACGACTACCTGCGTCTGCTGTACGCGCGGGTGGGCACGCCCTACTGCCCGATCTGCGGACGCAAGATCGAGAAGCAGTCGCCCAGCGAGATCACGACCCGGCTGCTGGGGCAGTTCCCCGACGCCCGCGCGATCCTGCTCGCCCCGGTGGTGCGCGGGCGCAAGGGCGAGTACCGCAAGCTGCTGGCCGACCTGCGGCGCGAGGGCTTCTCGCGGGTGCGGGTAGACGGCGTGCTGTACGAGCTGGAAGAGGCCGAGAAGCTCAAGCTGGAGAAGTTCGAGAAGCACGACGTGGACGTGGTGGTCGACCGCCTGACCCTGCGCGAGGGCGACCGGGGCCGCGTGGCCGAGAGCGTGGAACTGGGCCTGCGGCGGGGCGAGGGCCTGCTGCGGGTGCTGCTGCCCGAGGCAGGTGAGGGAGGCACGCCACACGAGGAGCTGTACTCCGAGCAGTTCGCCTGCCCGGAACATGGCAGCGTGCTGGAGGAGCTGGAGCCGCGCTCCTTTTCCTTCAACAACCCCTACGGCGCGTGCGGCGACTGCGCCGGACTGGGCTTCAAGAACGAGTTCTCGCCCGAGCTGGTCGTGGACGAGAACCTCTCCATCGCGGGGGGCGCGATCCTGCCCTGGAGCAAGAAGGGCACGGGCGGCGGCGTCTACTACTGGGACAAGCTCAAGGCGCTTTCCGAGCACCTGGAGTTCGACCTCAAGACGCCCTGGCGCGAGCTGCCGGACGCGGCGAAGCGGGCGATCCTCTACGGCCCCGGCGAGCCCTTCGAGGTGGTCTACCGCCGGGGCGGCAAGGAAACGATGCGGTTCATGACCGAGTTCGAGGGGGTCATGCCCAACCTCGAACGGCGCTACGCCGACACCGAGTCGGAGTACATGCGCGAGAAGCTGGAAGAGCTGATGGAGCTGCGCCCCTGCCCCACCTGCGGGGGTACCCGCTACAAGCCCGAGATTCTGGCGGTGCGGGTGGGCGGCCTGAACATCTCGCAGGCGAGCGGGATGAGCGTGCTGGAGGCCGACGCCTACTTTGAGCGGTTGCAGGAGGGGGGCCTCGACCACGACGCCATCGCCCCGCACCTGGGAGAGCATCTCGGCGGCACGGCGCGGGCGCACGCCCCCCGGCGCTACGAGTACGCGCTGAGCGAGTTCGGGGAGGCGGTGGCCTCACCCATCCTGCGGGCGATTCGCACCCGCCTGCGTTTTCTGGTGGACGTGGGGCTCGATTACCTCAGCCTCGACCGCACCGCGAACACCCTCTCGGGCGGCGAGGCGCAGCGCATCCGGCTGGCGACCCAGGTGGGCTCGGGCCTGACCGGGGTGCTGTACGTCCTCGACGAGCCGTCCATCGGCCTGCACCCCAAGGACAACGGGCGACTCATCGGGACCCTGAAGAACCTGCGCGATCTGGGCAACACCCTGATCGTGGTCGAGCACGACGCGGACACCATGCTGGAGGCCGATTACCTGGTGGATATGGGACCGGGCGCGGGCGTACACGGCGGCGAGGTGGTCGCGGTGGGCACACCGGACGAGGTGCGGGACAACCCCGCCAGCCTGACCGGGCAGTACCTGCGCGGCGAGATCGATATCGCGCTGCCCACGGCACGCCGCCGGGGCAACGGGCGCAAGCTGCGGGTGGTCGGTGCCCGCGAGCACAACCTGAGGGACGTGACGGCCGAGATTCCGCTGGGCACCATGACCGTGGTGACGGGGCCGAGCGGGTCAGGCAAGTCCACCCTGATCCACGACATCCTGCACGCGACCCTGGCCCGCGAACTCAACCGCGCCAAGACCAATCCGGGCCGCTTTGAGCGCATCGAGGGGATGGAGCACCTCGACAAGGTGATCGAGATCGACCAGAGCCCCATCGGGCGTACGCCGCGCTCGAATCCGGCGACATACACGGGGGTCTTCACCGAGATCCGCGACCTCTTCACCCGGACGCCGGAAGCGCGGCGGCGCGGGTACCAGTCAGGCCGCTTCTCCTTCAACGTGAAGGGTGGGCGCTGCGAGCACTGCAAGGGCGACGGGGTGATGAAGATCGAGATGAACTTCCTGCCCGACATCTACGTGCCCTGCGAGGTCTGCAAGGGAGCGCGGTACAACCGCGAGACGCTGGAGGTCAAGTACAACGGCAAGAACATCTCCGAGGTGCTCGACCTGACGGTGGAGGCCGCCCACGAGTTCTTCGAGGCGATTCCCACCATCGAGCGCAAGATGAGCGTGCTGTGCGACGTGGGGCTGGGCTACATGAAAATCGGGCAGCCGTCGACGACCCTCTCGGGGGGCGAGGCGCAGCGCATCAAGCTGGCGACCGAACTCAGCAAGCGGGCGACGGGCAAGACGATCTACATCCTCGACGAGCCGACCACGGGCCTGCACTTCGAGGACGTGCGCAAGCTGATGGGCGTGCTCGACCGGCTGGCCGAGGGCGGCAACACCCTGGTCGTGATCGAGCATAATCTCGACGTGATGAAGTGTGCCGACCACATCATCGATCTGGGGCCGGAAGGCGGCGTGCGGGGCGGGACGGTCGTGGCGACCGGGACCCCCGAACAGGTCGCCGCGCACCCCACGAGTCACACCGGGGAATACCTGCGCCGGGTGCCAGGGATCGTCCCCGCCGGGGGTGAGGCGCCCGCCGAGCTGGTCGCCGCCGCGCCTGCCCGCAGGGGCCGGGGCAAGAAGGCGGGCGCCGCGTGACCGGGGCGACCTCGGCTCCGGCAGCCCGCCCGGCGCGGGACCGCTCCGGCCTGCGCACGGCCCTGCGGCTGCTGGGCGGCTGGGCGCTGCTGGGCCTGCTGGCGTGGCTGATGTGGACTCCGGGCGCGTGGCCCGCGCTGCTGCTGGCCTGGGTGCTGCTGACCCTGCTGGCCGACGAGTTCGGGGGCTGGTTCGGGTATCTGGGCGTGTTGCTGGGCGGGCTGGCCTTTGCCGCACCGACGCCGGAGCCTGCCGGGTGGAGCGTGATCGTGCCGCTGGTGGGAGGAGCGCTGCTGGCCCTGCTGCTGGTCAAGCACTCCGGGGGGCCGTTCGTGCTGCCCTTCGCGGCGGCGATGTTCGCGCTGCCGCTGCTCGCGGTCGCCCGCTTCGGAACCAAACTGGACCCCAGCCTGACCCTGCCGAGCGAGCCCGCCTTCTTGAGAAACGCCCTGCTGGCGATGGCGGTGGGGCTGGGGGTCAGTCTGATTCGCCAGGTGACGGAAGCCGTGCTGCGGCGCCGGGCGCGGCGGCGAACGGCGGCACTGGCGGCGGCCGCGCCGCTCGCGGCCGTGACCTTCGAGTTTCCCGACCCCCCTGCACCCGAGGGAACTGACGCCCCGCGTCCCGGCTGACCCAGCCTGACCCGACCGCCCCGCCACCCCCGGCGGGGCGTTTTGCCTGCCAGGGCACGGCAACTTGAACTACACTTCAGGGGTGACCCGACTGCAAGGCAACAACCAGAACCGCACGGTGCTGGTGATCGGCACGCTGATCGCCGCCCTCTTGATCGCGCTGGCCGTCTACGCGGTGCGCGGCAACGCCGGGGGTGGCGCGAGCGGCGACACCGTCGACTTTGATCTCGAAGGCCAGCCCGTGCTGGGACAGGCAGACGCTCCCGTGACGGTGGTCGTCTTCGAGGACTTCAAGTGCCCCAACTGCAAGCGCTTCGAGGAGGAATTCCTGCCTGAAATCCGCTCGCAAAACCTCGACACCGGCAAGGCGAAGCTGGTGTCCATGAACTTCCCCTTCCTGGCCGAGTCTGCCCGGCTGCCGGAAGACGACAGCAAGTACGCCGCGCAGGCCGTGGAATGCGCGTTTGTCCAGGGCGGCAGCGAGGCCTACGAGAACCTCAAACAGATCATCTTCCGGGCACAGGGCCCGGAGAGCGCACTGTGGGCCACCAAGTCGCGCCTGAAGGAACTCGCGCAAAACGTCGAGGGGCTGGACCAGGCCCGCTTTGCGACCTGCCTGGACAACGATGAAACCGCCGCCGCCGTCGAAGCCGACGAGGCGCAGGCCCGCCGGGCCAATGCGAGCGGCACCCCGGCGGTCTACGTCAACGGCAAGGCGGTCGAGAGCTATGACGCCGAGACGGTCGGCCGGGCCATTGACGCGGCGACCGCCAACTGAGGCCCGGTGACCCGCGACAATCGCCTCTATCTCGCCTGGGTCGTCGCGCTGGTGGCGACCCTGGGCAGCCTGTATTTCAGCGAGGTCCGGGGCTTCGCGCCCTGCGTGCTGTGCTGGTACCAGCGCGTCGCCATGTACCCGCTGGCGCTGCTGCTGGGCATCGCGGCCCTGCGCGGTGACCTGGGCATCCGGGGCTACGCGCTGCCGCTGGCGGGCATCGGCTGGCTGATCGCCCTGATTCAGAACTTGGAAGACTGGGGCGTGATCCCGGTCCTGCGGGTGTGCAGCGCGAACAACGCCGTGCCCTGCGATGTGCACTGGCCGGTGTGGGGGGGAGCGCTGGCAGGACTGAACTCGGTGCTCACCATTCCGGTGCTCGCCATGATCGCCTTCACGCTGATTATCGGGCTGCTGAGCTGGCGGCGGGGGTAACACCTCCTTCCCGATAACCTGCCGGGCTGCCCTTCACCCTGGGGCAGCCCGGCTCGCGTCGATCGGCCGCTAGACGGGCCGCCCCGCCATCATGAAACTCGCTGTCATTCCGCCGTCGACGGGCAGGATCACCCCGGTCAGGAAGCTGGCCTCGGGACTGCCCAGGAAGTAAATCACCTGCGCGACCTCGCGCGGCTCGCCCAGGCGGCGCAGGGCGTGCAGGTCCTCGTAGTCGCGGCGGGTCTGCTCGGGGTCGCCCGACGCCGCGATGGCGGCCAAGACACTCTCGGTGGCGATGGCGCCGGGGGCCACGGCGTTGACCCGCACCCCGCGCGGAGCGAGGTCGAGGCTCATGGCACGGGTGAGGTTGACCAGGCCGCCCTTGCTGGCGTTGTAGGCAGCATTGTTCTGCTCGGCGAAGAGGCCCTGTACGCTCGCCACGTTGACGACCGCGCTGCCCGGCGCCATCAGGTCGATTAGCGCCCGCGTGAGCAGCAGCGGGGCCGTGAGGTTTACCCCCAGGGTGCGGCTCCAGCCCCGCTCGCTGACTTCCAGCACGCTGCCAGGAGCACCCTGGAAGGCCGCGTTGTTGACCAGAACCGCGACCCCACCCTCTTCCCGCGCCAAGCGCGTGATGCGCTCCCGTCCGGCAGCGGTGCTCACGTCGGCGCGGACGCGGGGGTGCCCCCGCAGGGCGGGCGGCAGGGTGAGGTCCACCCCCAGCACCCGGTGCCCCCGCTCGGCATACAGCTCGGCGATGGCCCGGCCGATGCCCCGCGCGGCACCGGTCACGACCACCACGCCGGGCGGCAGGGCGGGAGCGGAGGCCGGTACGGCAGTGAGGCGAGCACGGGTCATAGGGGCAGTGTGAGCCGCAGCCCCCTGCAGCCGCAAGCCCTGCACCCGCGAGCCGCGCCACGTCGCCCGGGGGGCGATCAAGATGGGGGGCATAACAGGATGAGAAAGCGGGCGACCGGACGCTCCCGCAGCAGGGCCTGGGGCAGTCCGAGACTCTTTCCCCCTCCGGTGGGACGGCTCCCCGGTCCCAGGGGGCGCTTTTTCAGACCACTTCGGGTATCACTGGGAGGTGAACTGCCCGTCTTGCAACCAGGGGACCACGTGATTCCCCACGCGGCCCTCCAGACCGCCGCCGACCGCTTCGGCACTCCCCTCTACGTCTACGACGCCAGCGAACTGGACGCCGCGCTGGGACGGGTGCGCTCGGCCTTCGGGGGGGCGCAGGTGTACTACGCGATGAAAGCCAACCCCAACCTCACCCTGCTGCGGCGGATGCACGCGGCGGGCGTGGGCTTCGAGTGCGTCAGCGGCGGCGAGATCGCGCGGGCGGAGGAGGTCGGAGCCTCCGGGGACCGGGTGCTCGTCAACGGCCCCGCCAAGCTGCCCGGCGAGTACGCGGCGGGAGCGCGGCTGGGCGCGACCTTCGTGGTGGACCGGGAGGAGGAGGTGGGCCTGCTGCCCCCCGGCTCGCGGGCGCTCGTGCGGGTGAATCCGGCGCTCGCGGTGAGCACCCACGACCATCTCGCCACGGGCGCGGCGGGCAGCAAGTTCGGGGTGACGCCCGCCCAGGCGCCCGGCGTGCTGCGGGCGCTGCGGGACGCCGGGCACACGGCGCTGGGGCTGCACGTCCATATCGGCAGCGCGATTCGGGACGCCGCTGACTTCAGCGCGGCCTTCGCGCGGCTGGCCGAGCTGCACCCGGCGGTGAGCGACCTGGACGTGCTGGACGTGGGCGGCGGCTGGGGCGTGGGTGCCGACCTGCCGGGCATCGCGCGGGAGGCGCGGGCGGCGGCCTCGGTCTTCGGGGCCGAGCTGTGGGTGGAGCCGGGGCGGTATCTGGTCGCGCAGGCGGGCACCCTGCTTACGCGGGTGGTGGGGCAAAAGCGCACCGGGCGCCCCTTCCTCCTCACGGATGCGGGCATGACCGAGCTGCTGCGGCCCATGCTGTACGGGGCCGAGCACCCGGTCACGGCGCTGTGGGAGGGCGAGCCTGCCGGGACATGGGACGTGGCCGGTCCGGCCTGCGAGAGCGGCGACCTGCTCGCGCGGGACGTGCTCCTCCCCGCGCCCGTGCCCGGCGGCCTGCTGGCCATCGGGGAAGCCGGGGCCTACGGCGCGAGCATGAGCAGCACTTACCTGACTCGCCCTCGCCCCGCCGAGGCGCTGTGGGAGGGGGGCGAATGGAGGCCGATCCGCCGCCGCGAGACGCCGCAGGACGTGTGGGCGATGGAACAGGGCCTGGAGTGACGGGCACGCGCCGGGACGTTCGCCCTGCCCTCGGCTATCATGCGGGCGTGACCGTCTCGTCCACCCGCCCAAACCCACCCGCACCCGACACCACCCGTGCCCGCATCCTGACCGAGGCGGCGCGGCTGTTCGTGGCGAGCGGGTACCACGGGGTCTCCATGCGCGAGGTGGCGGCGGCCGTCGGCGTGACCAAGCCCGCGCTCTACCACCACTATGCGGACAAGGAGGCGCTGTTTCTGGCGATGCTCGACGGCACCCTGACGGGGTTGAGTCGGCTGGTGGCCCACGCGGGCACGCAGGTGGGAGTGCGGGCACAGCTTGAGACGCTGGTGGGCGACCTGCTGGCGAGTGCGCCCGAGCAGCGCGTCGGCCTGCAATTGGCGGGCGAGCTCCGCCACGTCTCGCCCGAGCGCCGCGCCGCTTTCGAACAGGAGTACCGCCGGGTGTGGATGGGTGGCCTGAATGAACTGATCGGGGCCGCCGCTGCGCGGGGAGAATTGCGGGGCGACCTGCCCCCCGGCGTCCTGACCCGTGCGCTGCTCGCCCTGCTGTACCCGCTGGTCACCGGCGCCCCCCCCAGCGACCCGGTGGGAACGGCGCGGGGCCTGTTGAGCATCTACCTCGACGGGGCGGCGGGGCCGTCAGGCGCTCCCGGCCAGCTGGAAACTAAAGAGTCTTCATCTCACGCTTAAGATTCGTGCACAACTTCTCCCGGAGCATGGGTCCTATCGCGCGGCGAACTCAGGCCGCGCGTCCCCGTCCTTCTGCCCCGTTTGCCGTCCCGGCGGCCTTTTGGGTGGACGCTCACCCCCCTGGGTGACGCCTGCCCCCCTCTTGGAGTCTCCCTGTGTTAGAAACCCTGTTCGGCTGGATCAGTCAGCCCGAGGCCTGGCTGGCCTTCGGCACCCTGCTGCTGTTGGAGATTGTCCTCGGCATCGACAACGTCATTTTCATCAGCATCCTCGCGGGTAAGCTGCCGCCCGAGCAGCGGCAACGCGCCCGCACCGTGGGCCTGATGGCCGCGCTGGTGATGCGGCTGCTGCTGCTGTTCTCGATCGCCTGGATCTACCGGCTGCAAAATGACCTGTTCACCGTCTTTGGCATGGGATTCTCGGGCCGCGACCTGATCCTGATTTTCGGCGGCCTCTTCCTACTGTACAAGGCCGTCAAGGAGATGCACGAGCAGCTTGAAGGCCCCGCCGCCCACGACGCACCCACGGTGGGCCGGGCGGCGTCGGCCAGCTTCGCGGCGATCATCGCGCAGATCATGGTGCTGGACATTGTGTTCAGTCTCGACTCGGTGATCACGGCGGTCGGCATGGCCGACGACATCGGCGTGATGGTGAGCGCGGTGGTCGTGACGGTGCTGATCATGCTCGTCGCCGCGCGGCCCATCGGGGAATTTGTGCAGGCGCACCCCACGGTCAAGATGCTGGCCCTGGCCTTCCTGCTCTTGATCGGCGTGAACCTGATCGCCGACGGCTTCGGCTTCAAGATTCCCAAGGGCTACACCTACTTCGCGATGGGCTTTGCCATCATGGTCGAACTGCTCAACCTGCGGGCGCGGAAGGGCAAGCCGGTCGAACTGCACGACACGCAGCGCCACCCCGACAAGGCGTAAGCGGGGCGAATATCCGTCAGAGGCGGGGGCTCACGGGCCTCTGCCTCTTTCTTGCTTCCTATTTGGGACTGTAACTGAAGCGATCTCACGCTCACCCTGAAGCAGCACCAGCCGCAAGCCCGTGGCTTCAACGACGATTTCCGGCGAGGCGGTGGCCCAGGCTCCGGGGTGCGTCCCCTCCCCGCCCAGGCCACGCAGCCAGATGTCCTGAGCGGTGCTCAGCAGTTGCCACGCCGCGTTCTCCAGCTCACCCTCCGCCAACCCAACCACGCTGTCTATCCGGCCATCCCACAGGATGACGACCTCCCGGTCCCCTTCCTGCACCTCCCCGAAGCCCAAACGCGGGCCGAACAGCTCGCGCAGGGCCGTCAGCAGCGGCTCAAGCCTCACGCTCACCGCTCAGGAACAGCCCCGCCGAGGGGCAGAGGTCGCGCAGCACGCAGACCTCACAGCGGGGGCGGCGGGCCAGGCAGGTCTGGCGGCCGTGGCGGATGGTGGCGACGTGGGCGGCGTAGCGGACGCTCCACTCGGGCGGCAATACCTCGTCGAACCAGCGCTCGATCTTGAGGAGACTCCAGCGGGCGGGCACGAGGTCCAGCCGCGCCGCCACCCGCCCGATGTGGTTCTCGACCGGGATGGCGGGGCGGGCGAGGTCGAACAGCATCAGCAGCGAGGCCGTTTTCATCCCCACACCAGGCAGCGATTCGAGCAGCGCCCGCACCTCCCCGTCTGGCAAGGAGCGCAGGTCACGCAGGCTGAGGTGGCCCTGGCTTTCCTCCAGGCGGTGCAGCACGTTCCAGATGTAGTCGGCCTTCATCCGCGCCAGGCCGCCGCCCGCGCCGCGCAGGGTGGCCTCCACCCCGTCGGGGCCATCCGCGAGGGCCGCCTCCCAGACCGGGTAGGCGGCTTTCAGGGCCGCGAACTGCCGCCGAGTGACCGTCCCCGTGTTCTGCTGCGCCAGAATCGTTCCCACGAGGTCGTCGAGCGGCTCGGGGCTGACGCGGGGCGCGGGGAGGGTGGGCAGGTAGGCCTCGCGGAGCCTGCGCAGCACCTCGGACAGATGCGGTGGCGGCGGGGCCTCCTGGGCGGGGGTGGGGCGCGGCACGGGGGGGGGCTTGGCTTACTGCTGGGCGCGGAGGCGGGTGCGGTTTCCGGCGCCGTCCACGGCCTCCACGTCGGCGTAGACGCCGGTGGTTTCGGCGTAGAACTCCACCCGCGTGCCGGAGGTGATGTTCAGGCGCTTGCCGTCCACGAGGACCTCAGTGACCCGGTTGTCGTCGGTCGCCACGCCCGTGACCCGAATCAGGGTGCCGCTGCGCTCAAAGCGGGTCACCTTGAGGACCGGAGGCTTGCCGTCCACCGTGATGGGCACCTCCAGCAGGCTCTTGTTGCCCGCCGCGTCGAGGGCACCGATCAGGTAGGTCGCCTTGTTGCCCTGCACCCGCGTCTGGTAGGCGAAGTTGGCGATCTTGCGGCTGCCCTTCTCGATGGGAATCGCTTTGCCGTCCACCGTGATGCGCTCGACCCCCCGGTCGTCGAGGGCGTAGCCCCGGATGGTAAAGGCCCGCGCCTGCCCCACCCCGCCGCCATCGGGACTGGTGATCACGATGCGCGGCTTGAAGGAGTCAGCTTTGCGGGCGCAGCCTCCCAGCAGGGGCGCGAGCAGCAGCAGGGCGAGGGGGGCAGCGGCAGCGCGGCGCATGGGGACAAGTATAGCGGGGCTGCCGCTCCTTGCTCGAAGCGGGGTGCTTTAATACCGCCCGTGACTCTCTCCGCCCGCCTCCCCGGTCCCGCCGTCCCCGAGGGCACCCGCGACGTGCTGCCGCCCGAGTGGCAACAGCGCGAGCATCTGCGGACGCGGCTGGGCGCCGAGTTCGCGGCGTGGGGCTACCGGGGCGTGGACGTGCCCGCCCTGGAATTC
Source organism: Deinococcus terrestris (assembly GCF_009377345.1). Lineage (NCBI taxonomy): Bacteria > Thermotogati > Deinococcota > Deinococci > Deinococcales > Deinococcaceae > Deinococcus > Deinococcus terrestris. Next base: position 785,130 of record NZ_WBSL01000001.1, read on the forward strand.
GCCGACCCCGGCCACCCGCAGGATGCCCGCGCCTTCAAGCTGATCGACGTGGGCGGCGAAGTGCTGGCCCTGCGCGGCGAGTTCACGACGGCGGTGGGGCGGCTGGTGCGCTCGCGCTTTGCCGGGGGGCCGTTTCCGCTGCGGCTCCAGTACGGCGGGCGGCTGTGGCTGCGGGCGCTGACGAGCGAGCTGGGGCGATTGCGCGAGTTCGCCCAGGTCGGCGTGGAGCTGATCGGCGTTTCGACCCCGCAGGCCGACGCGGAACTGCTCGCGCTGGGACGCCGGGCGCTGGAGGTGGTGGGCGTGTCCCCGGTGATGGAGGTGGGCTATCCCGGCTTCGTGGACGCGGTGCTGGAGGACGCGGGCCTCTCCCCCACCGCTCGGGAGTCGCTGCACGGCGCGATTGACCGCAAGAGCGGCGCGGACGTGGACCTACTCGCCGGGCGGCACGCGCTGGACGCCGGGGTGACCCGGACCCTGCACACCCTGACCGACCTGTACGGCGGTCCGGAGGTGCTGGCGGGAGCCGGGGACCTCGCGCGGGGCGAGCGGGCGCGGGCGGCGGTGGCGCACCTGGAGGCGGTCGCGGACCGGGCCGAGGGAGAACTGCTGTTCGACCTCGGGGCCAGCCGCCGCTACGGGTACTACACCGGGCTGACCTTCCGGGCCTACGCGCCGGGGTTGAACCAGCCGCTGCTCGGGGGCGGGCGCTACGACCTCGGCGGGCTGCCGGGGGCGGGCTTTGCCATCGGGCTGGAGCGGCTGACCGAGGTGGCCGCGCGGGGATTGCCCCCCGAGCCGGAGGTGGTGCTGGCACTCGACCCGGCGGGGGCCGAACACGCCCGCGCCGCCGGGCTGACCGCCGAACTCGCCTGGACCGACGACCGCGCCGAGCTGCTCGCCTACTGCGCGGCGCGGGGCATTCGCCGCTGGGCGCAGGGGCAGATCCTGACCGAGGTGTCCGCATGAGTCCGGCTCCGGTGCGTGGCCCCGAACACCTCACCCTCGCGCTGCCCAAGGGGCGCGTCCTCGCCGAGTCGGCTGCCCTGCTCACCCAGGCTGGCCTGCCGCTGGAATTGCCCGGTCCCTCACGGGCGCTGCGGCATGAGTTTCCGGGGCTGACCGTGCTGGAGTTGCGCAATCAGGACGTGCCCGTCTATGTGGACCTCGGCGTGGCCGACTTCGGCATCGTCGGGAAGGACGTGCTGGTGGAGTCGGGCCGGGCCGTGTTCGAGCCGGTGGACCTCCGATTCGCGGCCTGCCGCCTCTCGCTGATTCGGGAGGTGGGGGCGGCGGGGCCGATCACGCGGGTTGCCACCAAGTACCCCCGCTCGGCCCGCGCCTACCTCGCCGCGCAGGGCATCCCCGCTGAGATCGTCAAGCTCTCGGGCAACATCGAACTCGCCGCGCTGACGGGCCTCGCCGACGCGGTGGTGGACCTCGTGCAGACCGGGGGCACCCTGCGGGCCAACGGGCTGGAGGAACGCGACGTGCTGTTTCACTCCTCCGCCCGCCTGGTGGTCAACCGCACCGCCCTCAAGCTGCGGCGCGAGCGGCTGCGCCCACTGATCGAGCGGCTGCGGGAATTGGTGGCAGCGGGGTGAGTCTGGGCGGGGGTTCAGCGGTGGGGCGGCTCATCGTCGTCAACGGAACGTCCAGCGCGGGCAAGACCACCTTCTGTGAGGCGCTGCAAGACGCCCTCCCCGACCCCTACCTGCTCACGAGCTACGACATCTTCTGGGCGAGCATGCCCGCCCGCTACTTCCCCTGGGAAACGCACGAGGAGGACGGCGTTCGGTACGTGACCGCAGAGCAGGCGGGGCGGCCCAGCACCACGCTGGAACTTGGTCCTGTAGGCCAGCGCACCGTGTCGGGTGCCCATCACGCCGTGGCCGCGCTGCTGGCTTCGGGGGTCAACGTGATCGCGGACGTGCTGTTCCTGCACCCCGACTGGTTCGCGGAAGCGAGGCGGCTGTGGACTCCCTTCGCCCCGTTGTGGATTGCCCTCAAGCCCCCTCTGACCGTCAGCGAGGAGTGGGAGGCACGGCGGGAAGCGACCCTGGCGGGCCGACCCACTGGCCTGGCGCGGGGCCTCTTCGCCGCGGTGCACGCGCACAGTCCCCCAGACCTCACCCTTGATCCCTCGCGGTGTCACCCGGACGAGCTGGCCCGGTCGGTCGCCGCGTGGGTGGGCCGAGGATGTCCCCATCCTTTTGATGGGATGGGAGCATTCAACCGCTAGTCTCCCACCGGACCCTCGCGTTCCAGCGCCGCCGTCATCCGCTCCAGCGCCTCGATCAGAATCGGGCGGCTGGTGGCAAAGTTGACCCGCACACAGCCCTGGTAGCGGACGCCCTCCTCGCCGGGTGCGAAGAGGGGACCGCCCTGCACGGCGACGCGGGCCTCATCCAACAGGAATTGCCCCATGTCGGCCGCGCGGGGGTGGCCCCGGAGGTCCAGCCAGCCGAGATAGGTCGCCTCGGGCGGCGAGAAGCGTGCCCAGGGCAGCCGCGCCTCCACGAAGGCCGCCATCACATCGCGGTTGCCGCGCAGGTAGGCGACCGTCTCCTGCAACCATAGCCCCGCCCCCTCCAGCGCCGCCCGCCACGCGGTCACACTCAGGGTGGAGGGGTGGCCCATCAGCCCGCCCGCCGCCCCGCGCACCCGCTTGATCAGCTCGGGGTCGTGCCCGACCATTACGCCGATGCCCAGGCCCGCCGTGTTGTAGGCCTTGGCGGGGCCAGTCAGCGTCACCGTGCGGGAGCGCACGCGGGGGTCGGCGGCGAAGGCCTCGAAGGGCACGTCCGAGAGCCGCAGGTCGGCGTGCAGTTCGTCCGACATGACATACAGGTCGTGGCGCAGCACGAAGTCGCGCAGCCGCGCCAGTTCTTCCGCGTCCCAGACGCGCCCGCTGGGGTTGTGCGGATGGCACAGCAGCAGCAGGCGGCAGCCGAGGGCAGCGGCCTCCATCGCGTCCCAGTCGATCTCCCAGCGTCCACCCGATTCCTGCGGTTCCTGCAATGGCGCGGCGGCCACCTGGCGGCCCTGGGTCGTGATCGCCTGGTGAAAGGGGTAGTAGATCGGCGTCATGGTCAGGACCGGCTCGTCCGGCACACTCAGGGCCGCGACCGCCGCATAGATGCCCGGCACCACCCCCGGAATGAAGGAGAAGCCCTCTTTCGGCAGGTCGGTCAGGCCGTGGCCCGCGAGCTTGTCCTGAAGGGCCGCGATCAGGTGGGCATCCCCCATCATCTGCCCGTAGCCCAGCCCGCGCGTCAGACGCTCCTGCAACGCCTCCACGATGGCGGACGCGACCGGAAAGTCCATGTCGGCCACCCAGAGAGGCAGCACGTCCTCGGGGTAGAAGGTCCATTTCAGGCTGTCGGGGTGGCGCAGCGTGGCCGGGTCAAGGGAGCTGTAGGGGGAGGCGGCGGCAGGCTCGGGGGCCAGTTCCGGCCCCTCCAGCTCGGGCGGGTCCGGGATGGGCAGGTCGGGGTGGGTCATGGGAGGAGCATAGACCCACCCGGCGACCTTCAGGGCGTCAGCCGGTGGCGGTCACGCGGGAACGCCCGCGCGAAGCGCACATTGCCGATGCCCAGCAGCCGCGCGGTCAGGCGCTCGGCGCCGATGGCGAAGCCGCCGTGCGGGGGCATCCCGTACTTGAAGACCTCGGCGTAGCCCGCAAGCGCCTCCGGGTTCAGGCGGTAGGCGGCGATGGATTCCTGCAACATGGGGTACTCGTGGATGCGCTGCCCACCCGACGTGATCTCGATGCCCCGGAACAGCAGGTCAAAGCCCCGCGTCAGGCCCCCCTCCTCCGGGTAGGCGTAGAAGGGCCGGGCGGCGCGTGGGTACTTCGTCACGAAGACGAAGTCGGTGCCCTCGGTCTCGGCGTAGTGCTGCGAGAGCAGCCGCTCGGCCTCCGGGTCGAGGTCCTTGCCGCCGACTGGGTGGCCGTACTTCTCCTCCACCAGCCGCCGGGCGTCCAGCAGGGTGATGCGCGGGATGTGGGCGGGCACCTCCGGCAGCGTGGCCCCCAGCAGGGCGAGTTCGGGAGCCGCGTGCTCGCGCAGCCGCTCCATGATGGCGGCCAGGACGCGGGTTTCCACGTCCATCACGTCCTCCTCGGACTCGATGAAGCCCAGTTCCACGTCCAGCGAGAGGTACTCGTTGAGGTGGCGGGAGGTCGCGTGTTCCTCGGCGCGGTAGACGGGCGCGACCTCAAAGACGCGCTCGAAGACGCCCACCATGATCTGCTTGTAGAGCTGCGGACTCTGCGCGAGGTACGCCGGGTGCCCGAAATAGTCGATGGGAAAGAGGTTCGCCCCGCCCTCCGCCCCCGCCGAGACAATCTTGGGCGTGCTGATCTCGGTGAAACCCTCGCCGCGCAGGTGGTCGCGGAAGGCCGCCACGAGTTCGGCCTGCACCTTCAGGATCGCCCGCTCGCGCAGCCCGCGCACGGTCACGACCCGGTAGTCCAGCATCGTCTCGGGGTGGACGTGCCACTCCATCTTGGGAATCTCGACGGGGGGCGGCTCGGTGGCGGGGGTCAGGACCCGGAAGGACTCCACCTGCACCTCGTATCCGCCGGGGGCCTTGGGGTGGGCGGTCACGCGCCCCACGACTTCAATGCTGCTCTCAGGCAGTGGGAGGTCCAGCCCGCTCCCCACGCACTGCACCAGGCCCGCGCGGTCGCGCAGCACCAAAAATTGCAGGCCCCCCAGGTCGCGGCGGGCGTGCAGGAAGCCTTGCAGTCGAACGGTCCGGCCCGCGTGAGTGGGAAGGGCCGAGGTCAGGGTGCGGGGAAGTGCAGTGGTCATGGGTGGTCTCCTGGAACAGGCGGGGCGAAACAGGCAAGCCCCCGACTCCTGTGATGGGGGTCGGGGGCGCGGCAATCTGCGGCGAGACGTCCCCTACCGGGGATCGTCATTCACGTTCGCGGGGGTGACGTGAGCCGCACTCATGCCGGGAAGTGTAGCGGGCGCACCCTGAGGCGTCAACGCGGGGGGCCGGGGGGTATCTTCGGGGGCGTGGACCTCAAGCCCGAACTCGACATTGCCGTGCGGCTGGCGCGGGAGGCGGGGGCCCTGCTGCTCGCCCACCTGAGGCGGGGGGTGACGGCCCAGCAGAAGACGGGCGCCGACGACCTCGTGACCGCCGCCGACCACGAGGCTTCCGACCTGATTCTGGCGGGCCTGCGCTCGGCCTTTCCGGAGGACGGCCTGCTCAGTGAGGAAGCCGCCGACAACCCGGCCCGGCTGGAGCACGAGCGGGTCTGGATCATCGACCCCATCGACGGGACGAAGGAGTTCACCTCGGGCAGCCCCGACTACGCGGTCAGCATCGGGCTGGCGGTCGGCGGCGAGCCGGTGCTGGGCGCGGTGTACGCTCCGGCCACCGACGAGCTGTTTGCCGGGGCGGTAGGGCTGGGAGTCACGAGGAATGGTGAGCCGACCGGGTTCAGCCACCGCGCCGCCTACGTGGTCAGCGTGTCGGACACCGAGTTCCGGCGCGAGCTGCACGCGAGCAACCTCTCCGGCATGGCCCCCAGCGGCTCCATCGCCCTGAAGCTGGCCCGCATCGCGAACGGCGAGACCGACGTGACTTTCTCCATGAGCCCACGCTCGGAGTGGGACGTGGCGGGGGGGCACGCCCTCTTGCGGGTGCTGGGCGGTGACCTGCGGCGGCGCGACGGGCGGCCCATCCGCTACAACTCGGCCCGGCCGCACCTGGAGCAGGGCATCATCGGCGGGCGGCCGGACGCCTTGGCATGGCTGGAAGGCGAACTCGCGGGGCGGGGCCTGCCCACCGCCCACCTCGGCCTGACCCCGGAGGACCTCGCCTGGGCGACCCTCGCGCCGGGGGATCAGGCGGCGCTGCGCGGGCATCCCGGCGTCTGCGTGCGGCACGGGGGCGGGCGGGTGCTGGCCCTGATCGTGGTGGGACCGGGCGGCGTCATTGAGCGGGCGGAGGGTGACGCCTTCCACCTCGACCGCCTCTCGCGCGACGTGACGCGGGCGCTGGGGACGCTCGGAACTCCCGTGCCTGTCCCGGAGGGAGGCCCGCACTGACCGGGAACACTGCCCCCGCCCCGCGCTGGGGCCGGGTCACCCTCAAGCCGCTGCCCGACCTGGGGGCGGAGGAGTGGGCGGCCCTCTACCGCTTCTTCCGCGACCGCGAACTCGCCGACTGGAACGGGGCCAGCCCCATCCGGCTTCCCGAGTGGCTGTTCCGGCGAATCATGCTGGAGGAGGAGGGCACGGGCGAGCGGGCGGGCTTCGGGGTGCTGAATGAGCGCGGCGAGCTGATCGGGAGCGCCGAGCTGTACGACCTCCACCCCCCACCGCCCCTGCCCGCCCGCATCGGCACCCTGGGAGTGATGATCGGCCTGCGCTCCCTGTGGGGCCAGGGCTACGGCCGCGAGGCGGTCATGGCACTGCTCGCCTGGGCCTTTGAGGGCCGCGAGGTGCCGCTCACGCGGGTGCGCCTGACCACCTTCGGGCACAACCGCCGGGCGCAGCGGGCCTTTGCCGCGTGCGGCTTCCGCGAGGTGGGCCGCACCCAATCGGGCGACCATACCGACGTTCATATGGAAATCACGAGAGGAGAGTGGCTGGATGCGCGTGCTGATGCCTGACCTGCCCGAGTTCCGGGCGCTGACCGTGGAGGGCGTGACCGCTCTCCCTTACCGCAATGGAGACTTGCCGGACGGCGAGGCCGAGGGCGTGGTGCTGTGGGGCGCGAACGCCGAAACACGCTCCCAACTGTTCGCCCGGCCGGGCCTGCGCTGGGTGCTGACGCTCACGGCGGGAATTGACCATGTGCAGGGCCAGTTGCCGCCCGGCGTCGCCCTCTACAACGCCAGCCCGCTGCACGCCCGCGCGGTCGCCGTCCACACCCTCGCGGGAATGCTCGCCGCCGTGCGGGGCCTGCACCGCTTCCGCGACGCGCAGCGGGAGGGGCAGTGGCAGCCCCGGCGCGACCTGGGCACGCTGGAGGGGGCGAGCGTGGTGGTGTGGGGGTACGGCCACATCGGGCGGATTCTGGAGGAGCTGCTGGCCCCCCACGGCGCCCACGTCACCGGGCTGCGCTCGGCCACCCCACCCGCCGAGCGGGACGCGGCGCTGGCGGAGGCCGACTGGGTGGTCCTGTTGCTCCCCGACACGCCGCAGACGCGCGGCATCGTGAATGCGGACGTGCTGGCCCAACTGAAGCCCGGCGCGTGGCTGAGCAACCAGGGACGCGGCTCGTTGGTGGACACGGACGCGCTTCTGGCCGCTCTGGATTCCGGTCAGCTCGGGGGCGCGGTGCTGGACGTGACCGACCCCGAGCCGCTTCCGCCGGGGCACCCGCTGTGGGGCCGCGAAAACGTCATCCTCACGCCGCATATCGCCAGCACGACGGCCGACCTCGTGCAGCGCGGAGCCGAGTACACACAGGCCTTTCTGAAGACGATGGCAGCGGGGCGGGAACCGGAGGGACGGGTGGAGACGGGGAAGGGGTACTGAGGCCCGGTCTCCAGTGCGAAGCCCCCGGCACATTCACCGGGGGCTCTTCTCGCACCTGACCCTTACTTCAGCAGATTCCGGCTGATCACCACGCGCTGAATCTCGTTGGTGCCCTCGTAGATCTGGTTGAGCTTCACGTCGCGCAGCAGCTTTTCCACCGGGTACTCGCCCACATAGCCGTACCCGCCGTGGACCTGAATCGCCTCGTTCGCGGCGTCGAAGGCCATCTCCGAGCAGTAGGCCTTGGCGATGGCGCTCTCGGTGCCGTGCGGCAGGTTCTGGTCGACCAGCCACGCGGCCTTGAGGTACATCAGGCGGCCCGTCTCGACGCCCATCGCCATCTCCGCGACCTTGAACTGGATGGCCTGGAACTGCGAGATAGGCCTCCCGAACGCCTCGCGCTCCTTGGAGTACTTCACACTCTCGTCAAGCGCCCGCCGCGCGATGCCCACCGACCCCGCCGCGACCGGCACGCGGGTCTTGTCGAGCGTCTTCATGGCGATCTTGAAGCCGTCGCCCAGGCCGCCGAGCTGGTTTTCCTTCGGCACGCGCACGTTCTCGAAGACCAGTTCGGAGGTCAGGCTGGCCCGCTGCCCCAGCTTGTGCTTGATTTTGTTGTAGGACATCCCCGGCGCGTCCTTGGGCACGACCAGCGCGACCGTCGCCTTGTGCCCGCCCTGCTTGTCGGTGGTGGCGAACACGACCGTGATGTCGGCCACGCCGCCGTTGGAAATCCACATCTTGGTGCCGTTGATGACCCACTCGTCGCCGTCCAGCACGGCGGTGGTGTGCATCCCGGCGGCGTCCGAGCCGTTGTTGGGCTCGCTGAGCGCGAAGGCCGCCAGGGAAGGCTTCTCGGTCATGGGGGCCAGGAAGCGCTTCTGCTGCTCCTCGGTGCCGCCCACCAGAATGGGCGTGATGCCCAGCTCGGAGGCCATCAGCACCGTGTAGATGCCCATGCAGCCGTAGGCGAGTTCCTCGCCGATCAGGCACTCGTCCACCATGCCCAGCCCCAGTCCGCCCGCGTGCTCGGGAATGGCGACATTGAGCAGGCCGACCTCGAAGGCCTTTTCCACCACGGGCCAGGGCAGTTCTTCCTTCTGGTCGTACTCGGCGGCGACCGGCATGATCTCCTTGCGGGTGAAGTCGCGGGCGAGCTGCTGAAGCTGTTTTTGTTCGTCGGTCAGGGAGAAATCGATCATGGGCACTCCTGGGGAATGTGGGGAAAGAAGCTCGCCGGGCGGCGGAAAGCTGCGCCTCTGGACTCGGTTCAATTTATCATGCCGGGAGAGGCGCCGCTTGTCCGGGCAACCTCCCTTCAGGGCAGAGGGCAGGACCTACACTCCGGGCATGAGCACTCCCCGGCCCGGCAGGCAGACCCTTTTTTACGGCTGGGTCGTGGTGGGGATCACGGTGCTGGCGCTGCTGCTGGCCGCCGGTGCCCGCAGCGCTCCCGGCGTGTTCCTGTTGCCGATGGAGCGCGACCTGGGCCTGAGCCGCAGCACGCTCTCGTTCTCGGTCAGCCTGGGCCTGCTGGTGTTCGGGCTGGCGGCCCCCCTGTCCGGCCGCCTGATGGACCGCTTCGGACCGCGCCGGGTCGCCACCGCCGGGCTGCTGCTGGTGGCGCTGAGCTTTGGGCTGAGCACCCTGTCGCGCTCGGCGCTGGGCCTGCACCTGACCTGGGGCCTGCTGAGCGGCCTGGGCACGGGCCTGGTCGGCAGCGTGCTGGGCGCCACGGTGGCGACGCGCTGGTTCGTGCGGCGGCGCGGCCTGGTCGTGGGGCTGTTCGGCGCGGCCACCAGCGCGGGGCAACTGCTGTTTATCCCCCTGCTCACGGGCTGGGCGCAGCGGGACGGCTGGACGGGCGGCACGCTGGGCATCGCGGGGGCGGCCCTGCTGCTCGCGCCGCTGGTGTGGTGGTGGCTGCGCGACAGCCCCGCGCAACTCGGGCTTCAGCCAGACGGGGACGCCGCCCCGGCGGGAGCCCCCGCCCCTGCCGCGCCCCGGCCCGACCCGCTGGTGATGCGGCGGGCGCTGCGTCACCGGGACTTCTGGCTGCTGGCGACCACCTTTTTCGTCTGCGGCGCGACCAGCAACGGGCTCATCGGCACGCACTTCATCGCGTACTGCGGCGATCTGGGCCTCACCCCTGGCTTCGCCGCCGGAATGCTGGCCGTGATGGGCACCTTCAACTTCGTGGGAACGCTGGCGAGCGGGTATTTCACCGACCGCACCGACCCGCGCTTCCTGCTGGCGCTGTACTACACCTTCCGGTGCCTGAGCCTGGTGCTGCTGCCCTTCGTGCCGCCCGGCTACAGCCTGACGGTGTTCGCGGTTCTGTTCGGCCTGGATTACATCGCCACCGTGCCGCCGACCATCGCGCTGACCACCGACACCTTTGGCCGGGCCAACGTGGGCACGGTGTACGGCTGGATCTTCTGCGCGCATCAGGTGGGAGCCGCCCTGGCGTCCTGGCTGGCGGGCGTCAGCCGAGACGCGCTGGGCAGCTACAGCGCCGCCATGATCGCGGCGGCGCTGCTGGCGGGGGCCGCCGCGGTGCTGGCGCTGGGGGTCACGGCCCCCGCACGGCGGCCGCAGCCCACCTAGAGCAGTTGACAGAAGGAAGGCCCCCAGGCAGCGGCGCCCCAGGGGCCTCCCTTCTGCCCCATGCTCTCCTTAAATTGGCCCGCTCCGAAATGGCCAACGAACGCCGAACGGCAGTCTCAGGGCCGAGGCTCCACCGCCGGAGAGCCGCGTTCCGGGGTGCTACAGCACGTCGTCGGCGCTGCCCCGCTTGCGGAGGTTATTTTGCGTCTTGCGCCAGCGCAGCGCCCGGACGATGGCCGGGGCCGCCGGGTTGAGGCTGAGGTCGTAGGCGGGGTACCAGACCCGCTGCTCGGAGAACTTGAGCTTCATCTTGAACACGCCGTAGGAATGCTTGCTCTCGTCGAGGACGCGCGGAATGCCCCAGAAGTCGAACAGCTCGTAGCCCCGGCGCTTGGCGTCCAGCATGGCGTTCCAGTAAAAGGCGTCGGGGGCCTTGGCGTCCTTGTACGGCGTGCCGTCCGGCTGCACCCGGTCGTCGCGCACGCTGCCGCCAAAGAGGTAGGCGGTCGTGGTGCCCATCGCCAGGAAAAAGCCGCCCGCGAGCGCCTTGCCCTCGTAGCGCGACAGCACGAGGTAAGCCTCGCCGCCATACGCATTGCCCTCGCGCAGCATCGTCTCGTAGTAGGCGCGGGGAAAGGCGCCGAGCTTGGCCCGCTCGTTGGTGGCCGTGAAAATCTCCCAGAAGGCCCCGAAGTCGTCGTCGCGGCCCGCCACCACGCCGAGCTTGGCGGCGGCGCGGACGTTGCGCCGGGCCATCGAGTGCAGCCCCGCGAAGAGGTCGTCCTCGGAGCGGGTCAGGTCGGCCACGATGGTGTGCTCGGGTTGCTCGGTTTCGGCCCGGCGAAAGGGGCCGTATTCGGAGGGGACGACCGCGCGGCCGTCGGCGGGGACGGGGTGCGGCGGCTCGATCTTGAGCAGGGCGTCGCCGGGGCGGGCGATCTTGCGGGCGGCCTCGGCCACGGCGGGCAGCAGGTCGAGCGATTCGAGCGCCGGGCCGCGCGGGGCATACAGGGTCGAGAATCCAGGCACCAAGCGCTTGCGCAGCAGTTGCAGTGCCCCCACCGTCTGCCCCCCCTGGCCCTGAATCAGAAAGCGCAGCGGCTCCTGCCCCAGCGTGCGCCGCGCCTCCCCGTACCCCCATCCCTGAAGGGGACTGGTGATGGGGAGGGAACGAACGGCGTCGTCGTACACGCGGGGGTCCTGGGTGGGCACGAGGGTCAGGCGCATCGGGGGGGATTGTAGCAGCGGGCCTCGGCGGGGGCCTGCCCCCCGGCCGCGCTACAGTGGACAGATGCAAAAAAGCTTCCTGACGCTCGCGCTGCTGCTCGGCGGCGCGGCCCTGGCCCAGAGCACCGGAACGCCTGCCACGCCCGCTGCTCCGGCGACCCAGACGCAACCGGCCCCCGCGCAACCGGCGCAGACCCCGGCGGCTCCGGCCCCCACGGCCCCGGTTCAGGCACCCGCCGACCCCCAGACGGCTGTGGCGCAGGTGGGGAGTGAGACCATCACGCTGGGCGAGTACGAGCGGGCCTTCCGGCTGGCGGTGGCGCGGGTGCTGAACTCGCAGGGCATTCCCTACTCGGAAGACGCCCTGGCCGAGTTCGCGCAGGCCCGCCCGGAGTTCCTGACCCAATACGCCCGCGACCGGGCGGTGTACCAGCTCGCCCGCCGGGGCACGGCGGTCACCGCGGCGCAGGTGGACACCCAACTCGCCGAGACCCGCGAGGGTTTTGAGACCGACGCCAACTTTGCCGAGGCGCTGGCCGCCAACGGCTTTGCGAACGAGGCCGAACTGCGGGCCGACATCGAACGCGAACTGGTCGTGGACGCCTACCTAGAGGGCATCAAGTCGCGCCTCAAGTTCGGGGACGCCCTGGTCGCCAGCTTTTACCAGCTCAACCGCTCGGCCTTCAATCGCCCGGCGCAGGCGTGCGTGCGGCACATCCTCGTCGCCACGCAGGCGGAGGGACAGACCATCCTGCGCGACCTCGCGGCGGGCGGGGACTTCGCGGCCATCGCCCGTGAAAAGAGCCAGGACCCCGGCAGCGCGGCTGAGGGGGGCGAGTTGGGCTGCATCGAACCCGGCGAGACGGTCGAGCCGTTCGACCGCACGTCCTTCGCGGCGCCCCTGAACCAGCCCCAGCTCGTGCAGTCCGAGTACGGCTGGCACGTGCTGGTCGTCACCCGCCGCACCCAGGCGGGCGTCGCGCCGCTGGCCGAAGTCGCGCCCGTCATTCGCGAGCAGCTTGCCCGTGACGCTGCCCAGAAGTATCTCGACTCGCAGCTTGCCCGCGTGACCATCACCACCACCCCGGCAGCTCTTCCCGCCCCGGCGTCCAACCGCTAACCCTTCCACCGCACTGGCCCCCTCACCCGAGGGGGCTTTTTCCATGGTCGAGGGCATCTTCTGTATTCATCACACATACATCCAACCTGGGTCACAGATGGGTCACAGGTGAGAAGCTTGGAAAGGAGACTCGGATATTTTGATAGATATATGGGCTGATTTGGTTACACATGTAAATTTAACACGTCCTTTACTTGTTGTTCGTAATCAATATCCTTAATTCAATAACCTGTCTAGATGTTTGCATGAAGACAGTTCGAAGGCTCGTGCTACATCAATGGCGTCGGCACAACTCGCCCCTCCTAGCCTGGTTTCACCTGGGGCACATCTCTCTTTGTTGGTCGGAGGAATCCAGATGACTGCACGCCTTGCCCTCAGCTCGATCGGTCTCGCCCTGCTGCTCGCCTCGTGCGGTGGTCAGACGCCCACCACCCAGGCCCCGAATACGCAGGCTCCGGAGACCTCGGCCACGCAGCGCCCCGCCCGGACCCTGGCTCCCCTGCTGGGCACGGCCAACCCGGACGCGGTCGCGGGACAGTACATCGTGGTCTTCAGCGAGGGTGCGGCGCCGAGCAACCTGGGAGCGCAGGACGCGGGCGGACTGATCCGGGCGCTGAACCTCGACCCCCAGGGCATCACGGTCCAGCACCTGTACTCGCAGACCATTGAGGGCTTCGCCGCCCGCCTCAGCCCCCAGAACCTTCAGGCGCTGCGGGCCGACTCGCGCGTGAAGTACATCGAGCAAGACGGCGTGATGCGCATGAGCGCCACCCAGACGGGCGCGACCTGGGGCCTGGACCGCACCGACCAGCGCAACCTCCCGCTGGACGGCACCTACGTCTACAACTCGACCGGCAGCGGCGTGAAGGCGTACATCATCGACACTGGGATCAACACGGCGCACACCAACTTCGGGGGCCGGGCGGTGTGGGGCACCAACACCACCGGGGACGGCAACAACAGTGACTGCCAGGGCCACGGCACCCACGTGGCGGGTACGGTCGGCAGCAACACCTGGGGCGTGGCCAAGGGCGTGCAACTCGTAGCGGTCAAGGTGCTGGGCTGCGACGGCTCGGGCACCAACTCGGGCGTGATCGCGGGCGTGAACTGGGCCGTGAGCAACAAGGGCAGCGCGGCGGCCGTGGCGAACATGAGCCTGGGCGGCGGCTTTAGCCAGGCCGTGAACGACGCCGTGAACAGCGCCGCGAGCAAGAACCTGATCATGGCCGTGGCCGCAGGCAACGAGAACCAGAACGCCTGCAACGTCTCTCCCGCCAGCGCTGCCAGCGCCATCACGGTGGGCAGCACGACGAACACCGACGCCCGGTCCTCCTTCTCGAACTACGGCTCGTGCCTAGACCTGTTCGCGCCGGGCAGCAATATCACCTCGACCTGGATCGGGTCCACCACCGCCACCAACACCATCAGCGGGACCTCCATGGCGACCCCGCACGTGGCCGGGGCCATCGCGCTGCTGATCGCGGGAGGCAACTCCACCAACAGCGCCGTGACGAGCGCCCTGCTGAACAACGCCACCACCGGTAAGGTCACGGGGGCGCAGACCGGCAGCCCCAACCGGCTGCTGTACACCGGGACGGGGGGCACCACGCCCGCGCCCACCCCGACCCCGACCCCCACGCCAGGCACCACGACCTACACGGGCAGCGTGAGCCGGGGAACCGCGAGCTACCAGCCCGGCACGGGCGGCTTCTCCTACGCGGGCGGCACCCTGCGCGGTACCCTCAGCGGTCCCTCGGGCACCGACTTTGACCTCTACCTCCAGAAGCGCAACAGCAACGGCACCTGGAGCGACGTGGCGGCCAGCGAGGGCTCGGGCAGCAGCGAGAGCATCAACTACGCCGCTGCCAGTGGCACCTACCGCTGGGAGGTCTACGGCTACTCCGGCAGCGGGTCTTACAGCCTGACCGAGACGAAGTAAGCGCCCCTCTCCCATCCCGCTCTGAAAGCCCCGGCACCCGCCGGGGTTTTTCATGGCCGACTTGCCTCGCCCGGCCCTATTCTGTCTTGACCGTAACGCTGTTACGTTATAAACTAAACGCATGAAGTTGAGCGATGTTCAGAAACGACTCCAGGCTCCGTTTCCCGCTCATCTGGTGGGGTGGAAGCCGCAGGCTTTTAACAAGGAGCGCACTCGCGCCCTGCTGCTCGCCTATGTGGACGCGCGTGCCGTGCAAGACCGCCTGGACGCGATCTGCCCGGATGGCTGGAGCTTCGAGATTGAGGTGGTTCCGGGCACTCAGCACCCCACCGTCAAAGGCCGCCTGACCGTGCTGGGCGTGACCCGCGAGGACATCGGGGAGGCGGGCGAGGGCGAGTACGGAACCCTCAAGGCGGCCTCGTCGGACGCGCTCAAGCGGTGCGCCGTGCAGTTCGGCATCGGCCGTTACCTGTACGACCTGCCCAAGCAGTGGGTAGACTGGAACGATGCCCGGCGCGAACCCGCCGTCACGCCCGAGCTGCCCGAGTGGGCACGCCCCGACCACGAACGCAGCCCCGGCGGAGCGCATCTCGTGCAGGCGATGGAGCAGCTCAAGTACGAGTTGCCCGAGGACCTCGACCTCCAGCGCGAGGTGTACAAGCACCTCAAGGCCGCCCTGGGCAGCCTGCACACCGCTCCGCAGGGCGGGCACGGACGGGCCGCGTGATCCGCACGGCGGAGGGGACCGCCCGCCCACAGCGGAAGTGGGCCACTCCCCGACCGGCCCCGGTGCCGGACCTGGCCCCGGCCTCCCCGCGCAATGTCGCCACCGTCATGCTGGGCGTGATGACGTTGATGCTGATGGGCGGCGCCCTCGCTCAACTGCTGTAAGCCTGGAGAGGAAGGTGGGAGACGCGTGTCACGTCTCCCACCTTCCTTTTGCTACATCCGGCGCTTCGTCGCCTTCGTCGGCACATGGCTCCACGGATCGTCGGGCCAGGGGTGCTTGGGGTAGCGGCCGCGCAGGTCCTTGCGAACCTCGAAATAGCTGCTGTTCCAGAAGGAGCGCAGGTCCTGGGTGACCTGCACCGGGCGTCCGGCAGGCGAGAGCAGGTGCAGCAGCACGGGGGTACGGTTCCCGTTCACGGCAGGTGTTTCGGCCACACCGAAGAGTTCCTGTAACTTCACGGCGAGGATGGGGGGCGACCCGTCCAGGCGGTAAGCGAGGCGCACACGGGAGCCGCTGGGGACGGGGAGGTGGGTGGGCGCCAGCTCGTCCAGGCGGGCGGGGAGCGGCCACGGCAATAGGGCTTGGAGGGCGGGCAGGAGGTGGACTCGGCCCAACTCCTCGCGGGTGCGGACGCCCGTGAGGTGAGGGCCGAGCCAGTCCTCCAGCGTGTCCAGCAGGCCGGGGTCGGAGAGGTCGGGCCAATCCTCGTCGGGGCGCCAATGGCGCAGGGACTCCACTCGGGCGCGGAGTTGCTCGGCTTCCGGGGAGAAAGTCAGGAGATGAAGGCCCTCGGCGCGAATCGCTCCGGCGAGGGCAGCGACCCGTTCCGCGTGGGGGAGGTCGCGCAGCGGGCGCGAGTCCAGCACCAACGCCCCCACCCGGCGCTCGCGGGCGGCCACCAGCGCCCCGGTGCGGGCGTCCCAGCGCACGGCGTCCTGCCACCCGGCGCGGGCATCCAGGGCGGCGGGGTCGAGGGGCGCGGCGAGGTAGATGCGGCCTTCCCCACTTCCCGCGTCGAGGTGGGCCACCGCGAGGGCGGGCGCTCCGGCCAGCGCGTCCCCCTCCGGCAGCCGGGCACCCTGCCCGCCCGCGAGCAGGAAGCGGCCCCCGCCGCCCGCCCGCGCGAGCGCCACCCGCTCCGGGTAGGCGAGGGCGACAAGCTGACCCACCGCGAAGCCGTCCAGCGGCGAGTCGTCCGGGCGCAGGCCCAGTTCGCGCCGCCACTGCCGCGCTAGGCGTTCCACGCGCTCCAGGACGGCCCCGTCTCCCCTCCTGCTCTCCCCACGCCGCCACGCCCGCAGCACGGCGACCCGATCGGTGAGGTCGGCCCCCACCCCGTTGCCGAGTGGGTCACGTTCTTCCAGCAGTGCAGCCACATCGGCGGCCAGTGCCCCCAGCCCCAGCGCCTGCCCGTCATGCAGCAGGTGCGCGAGACGGGGGTGGGTGGGCAGTTCCAGCAGCGCCCGGCCCCGCGCGGTGATGCGGCCTTGCGCGTCCAGCGCGTCCAGGTCGCGCAGCAGTGTCCGGGCGGCCTCCACGCGGGGGGCCGGGGGCGCGTCGAGCCACGCGAGGGCGGCGGGATCGGGAGCGCCCCACCCGGCGAGTTCCAGGGTAAGCGGCGCGAGGTCGGCCTCCACGATCTCGGGCGGGCGGGCGGCGGAGAGAGCCGCGTGGGTGCGCTCGCTCCAGAGGCGGTAGGCCACGCCGGGGGCGGTGCGGCCCGCGCGTCCGGCCCGCTGATCGGCCGCGTCGCGGGTGACGCGGGTGGTCACCATCCGGGTCAGGCCCGTGCCGGGATCGAAGGCCTGCGTGCGGCTCAGGCCCCCATCCACCACGATCCGCACGCCTTCCAGCGTGAGCGACGTTTCCGCGATGGAGGTCGCCAGGATGACCCGCCGCCGCCCGGCCGGGTCCGGGAGGATTGCCCGCCGCTGCTCGGCCAGCGGGAGGTCGCCGTAGAGGGGGAGCACGGTGGCGTCCACGTCAGGGAGCGCCGCCATTGCCCCACGAATCTCGCGGACGCCGGGCAGAAAGGCGAGCACGTCGCCCGTGGGATGCGCGGCCAGAGCCTCCCGTACCGAGCGGGCCACCGCGTCCTCTACACGGCCCGCCGGGTCGTTGGGCAGATACCGTACCCCCACCGGGTAGGCTCGCCCCGCGCTCTGGACCAGCGGCGCTCCCAGCCGCTCTGGCAGGGCGGGGTCGAGGGTGGCCGACATGACAAGCACGCGCAGATCGTCGCGCAAGGCTCCCCCCACCTCGCGCAGCAGGGCCAGGGCGAGGTCGGCGTTGAGCGACCGCTCGTGGAACTCGTCGAGGATGACCAGTCCCACCCCACCCAGCTCCGGGTCGAGCTGGAGGCGGCGGGTGAGGATGCCCTCCGTGACGACCTCGATGCGGGTCCGGGCGGACACCCGCGACTCGAAGCGCACGCGCGAGCCGACCGTGCCGCCGACCTCCTCGCCCAGCGTCTCCGCGAGCCGGGCGGCGACCGCGCGGGCGGCCACCCGCCGGGGCTGGAGCATCACGATGGAGCCTCCCCCCAGCCACTCCTCGCTCAGCAGCGCGAGCGGTAGCCCCGTGCTCTTGCCCGCGCCGGGCGGGGCTTGCAGCACGACCAGCGGGTGCGCCGCGAGCGCCGCGCGGAGGTCGGGCAGCACCTCGAAGACGGGGAGGTCGGGCAGGCTCACGGGGAGGATGGTAGCAGCGGCAGCCCTGGCAGCGTCAGCACGTCCCGCAGGTCGCGCAACACCACGTCGGGCGTCTCCCCCGCCAGCGCATGCCCGGTCGGGAGGTAGGCCGTCCGCAGCCCCACCCGCCCCGGTCCCCACACGTCATTGCACGGCGAGTCGCCCACGAACCACGTCTGGGCCGCCGTCACGCCCAGTCGGTTGAGGGCCAGCCGGTAGATCGCCGGGTCGGACTTGCTCAGGCCCACTGCCTTGCTGATCACCACGTCGCCCACCAGCCCGGTCAGGCCGCACCCCTCCAGGCAACGGGGCTGCGCCTCCTCCCAGCCGTTGGTCACGATGCCGAGACGCAGGCTCCGCGCCCGCAGCTCCCGCAGCACCTCCCGCAGCACCTCGTGGGTATAGGGCATGGCGACGGGGGCGGCCAGCGAATGCTCGGAGAAGTCCGCCAGCAGCATCTCCGGGTCGTAGGCGAGGCCGAACTCGCGCACAAGCTGGGGCAACACCTCCCGCTTGGGCCGGTAGCCGAAGTCGTCCAGCTCGGTGAAACGGGCGGCGTATCCGGCGGGCAGAGCATGGCGCTCCACGTGCCCCACCAGCCAGCCCCGAATGGTCGCCGCGCGGTCATGCAGCGTTCCGTCCAGGTCGAAGAGGATCGCCCGAACGCTCAGGACGCCTCGCCGCCGCTGGGTGCCCTCCCCCCCTCCCCGTCCGGGGACTTGTGGAAGGCCGCGCCCAGCCGCCTCACGTTCTCGTGAATCAGGGTCGTGTTCAGCGAGACGGCGGCCAGCATCCCGCTCGCGGCGGCGCTCATCACGTACTGGGGCGCTCCCGTCATGTCCCCGGCGGCCCAGACGCCGCGCACGCTGGTCATGCCGTTCTCGTTGACCACGACGCGGCTCTTGGCGTTCAGCTCGCAGCCGAGGGAAGCGGGCAGGCTGCTACGCTGCACCTGGGTGGGGTTCAGGAAGAGGGCGTCCAGCGGCAGCCGCTCGCCGTCCCGGAAGCGCACCCGCACGGTGTCCTTCCCCTCCAGCCGCAGGATGGGCGTGGAGATCACGGGCACACCCACCCGCCGCAGGTCTTCCCGCTGCTCGTCCGTGAGTTCGTCGGGACCGTCAGTGAGGAGCACCACCCGGTCGGACCACGCCCGCACGCTCAGGGCGAGGTGATGGCCCTCCTGGTGGGAGCCGAGAACCGCCAGCGCCGACTCGCGGTTGGGCCAGCCGTCGCAATACGGGCAGTGGTGAACCGTGCGGCCCCAGCGGGCACGCAGGCCGGGCACGTTGGGCAGCACGTCGCGCACCCCGCTGGCGAAGAGGAGCCGCCGGGCCTGGACCCAGCCGCCGTCGTGGCGCAGGGCGAAGCCACCGTCCCAGGGCTTGACCTCGCGGGCCACGCCGGGCCGCACCGTCACCGGGTAGGGGGCGAGGTCGGCCAGCCCCAGGGCCTGGAGTTGCGTGGGCGCGGCTCCATCGCGGGTGAAGACCCCGTGGGCTGCCTGGGCCGCGGCATTGCGGGTGGGGCCACCGTCCAGCAGCAGCACCTCGCGCCGGGAGCCGCCCAGCACCAGCGCCGCGTTGAGGCCCGCTGCGCCCGCCCCTACGACCACGGCGTCATACCGCTCCACTAGCGGCCCCCCGGCCGGACGGTCACGTCGGTGAGCACGGCGTCGCGTGGGGCCTCCAGCACGAAGCGCAGGGTGGCCGCCACCGTCTCCGGGGCGATGTAGGCGTCCGGCTGGTACGCGCCGCCCTCCTGTGCCCGCACCGACTGCTGCATGGGCGTGGCGGTGCGGCCCGGATAGACGGTGGAGACGCGCACGCCGTGAGGGGCTTCCTCCTCGCGCAGGGCGTCGGCCAGTGCCCGCAGCGCGAACTTGCTCGCGGCGTAGCTGGCCCAGCCGGGGTTGGCCCGCAGGCCCGCTCCGCTGTTCACGAAGACCAGGGTGCCCCGCTCCTCCCGCACACGCGGAAGCAGCAGCCGGGTCAGCTCAGCGGGGGCGACCACGTTGACGGCGAGGGTATGGGTCCAGGCGGGGTGTTCCTGCTCCGCAACGGCGCCCAGCTCCACGACTCCTGCGTTATGGACTACGTTCGTCACGCGCCCCAGGTCTGCCAGCGCCGGGGCGAAGGTCTCCGGCCGGGTGAGGTCGAGGCTGAGCGGCCTACCGCCCACCTCCGCGCAGAGGGAATCCAGCCGCTCGCCCCCCCGTCCTTGCAGAATCAGGTCGTGGGTCCCGGCGAGTGCCCGCGCCAGCGCCATGCCGATGCCGCCCGTGGCCCCGGTAACCAGGGTGACGGGCCGCTGAAAAGTCGTCATGCCCGGCACGCTAGCGCAAGAGGCGCACCCTGAAATACCGCTCCTGAAACCACACCGCCTTCATGATCTCCTCGTCAGGCCAGTGACTTCCCGGTGGGACCACGGCCAGCTTGTCCTCGCGGTCATCCAGGCGGACGATTACGGCCGTTGCCACACCTTCCGCTCCCGACATGGGCACGTCCCAGCCCAGCAGGTAAGCGTCGATAGGCTGGCCGTCGCCGCTGACGGTGCCGGGCACCTCGCCGTAATTCACGGGGTACACGAGATCGGCGTGCCGGGGATGAACACTCCCCAGCGGCCGGTCTACGATGACACGCACGGTCTGGCCGAGGAAGGAGGTGAGGTCGGGCTTCATGGGGACAAGATAGAAAAACCCCCTCCGCATGGGAGGGGGTGGGGAGGGATAGGGGTCAGTTGCAGACGTTCAGGGGAGTGGCGCTGTTGCGGGGAGCAGCCGGACCAGCCGCGAAATCGTTCAGGTTGCTGTTAGTGTCCGTGCAGCCGTTACTCTTGCGGAACAGGGCTTCGGTGGTGTTGGCCGGTGCAGCCGCGGGACTAGTCTCGCTGCCATTGACCGAGGTGGGCAAGCCATAGCCCACAAGGTCAAGGTAGCTGCTAGCGGCGGGCTGAGCGCCCGAAAGCGCCGCCGTGCCGCTCACGAGGGCCACCTTGCCAGCCGTAGCTCCCATGTTGAGGTTCCCGGCGGTCCCGTCATAGCCTGTAAGGTCTGCCCCCGCCGTTCCGGCGTTCCCGAGGCGCACGAGGTAATACCCACCTGCAGGAATGGTCACGCTGTTCAGATTTGCCACAGACCAGTTGCCCGTTCCCGACGCCGAGCTGTACTGCAAGGAGAACCCGCCCGTGATGGCCGAAGCCGTGGGGTTGAACAGTTCCACGTAGTCATGCTTGTAAGCGGGCGTACCGCTGTTAGCTCCCCCACCGGGGTACACTTGGCTGATCACCAGGCCACCCACAGTTCCACCGCTCGCGCCCTGCACCGTCACCGTCAGTGTGGCGGCACTGCTCACGTCGCCGCTGGCGGCCTTCACCTCGTAGGTGTAGGTGCCGGGCGCGGTGCCCTCCGGAGCAGTGACAGTCACACCGAAGGAGCCACCGCTGGCGACCGTGGCGGGCGCAGTCACGATGGCGGGGCCGCCGTTCAGCGCCCTGACCGTCACTGTCAGGTCGCCACTCACGTTCTGCGCCGAGGCCGTGAAGGTGCGGGTGACGGCCGGGGCTCCCACCGTGGTGGTCACGCTGGCCGTGCCGGGCGTCAGGGTCACGCCCGGCGTGGGGGCAGGCGGCGTGTCCGACTTCAGGTTCAGGCCGACGAGCACCGGGTCGTGATCGCTGGAGCGGAAGGCGTCGGACTGGAACAGGTCAGGGGTGGTGCAGGTGTTGCTCGTGCAGTTGGAGTTGTTCTTGAATTCAACGTTATAGTCGAGGAAAGTCGGCTCGTCACTGTTGACGTGCCACTCGGTGATGCCGGTCACCTGGCCGCTCAGGGCCGCGCTGGACAGGGCGTGGTCGAGGTAGCCGAACTGCCCATTAAACTGATAGGAGTAGCGGTCCTCAGCGGGGATGCGCTGGTTCAGGCTCTCGAACCCCCCGGCGGTGAGGGTGCGGATGGGGTCTTCCTCACCGTAGCTGTTCAGGTCGCCCATCAGGAGGACATCGGGGTCCTTGGCCGCGTCCTGCACCGTCTTTACGAAGTTGAGAAGCTGCTTGGCCTGATCCACCCGCTTGAGGTTCCAGCAGCCCTGGCCCTGATCGGTGTCGCCGCTCGTCGGGCAGCTTCCCTTGCTCTTGAAGTGGTTGGCGATCACGCTGAACACTTCACCCGTGGCGTTCTCGCGGAAGGTTTGGGCGACGGTCGGACGGTCGTTGATGCTGGCGGTGTCGATCAGAGGAGAGCCGACGGGCGTCACCTTGCCCGGCCTGTAGATCGCCGCGACGGTGATGGCGTCGGTGCCGACCTTGCCCGTCTTCACGGGGGCGTACGTCCCGGCCCCGGCCACGGCATTGAGGGCCACGACGAGGTCTTCGAGGGCGGCGTCCCCGTTGTTCTGAATCTCCATCAAGGTGATCACGTCGGCGTCGAGGCCGAGCAGCATGCTGACGACCTTGGCCTTCTGACGCCCGAACTCGTAGGCGCTGTTCGCTCCACGGTCGGCGCTCCCGCCAAAGGTCGTGAAGTAGTTCAGGACGTTGGCGCCCGCCACGCGCACGCTGCCGCCGACGGGCTTGGGCGCCGCCTGACGGGGGTTGGCGTCCACGAACTGGGGCGCGGCGGTCGGTTCGAGCTTGAACATGTTGTTCGCGTAGCGCAGCAGGCCCGTCAAGCCTGTCACGGTGTCGCCGGTGCGGCGCGTGTTCGCCCCGCTGAGGTAGGGCACCGCCGCGGGGTTCTGAGCGTTGCTGGCGTCGTTCAGCACGATGCGTCGCAGCGCCTGGGCAGCAGTCGTCTCGCCGCTCACATTGCCGTTGGTCGGGTTGAACAGCCGCCCACCGCTGGACAGACCGAGTTCACCGTAGCGGCCATACCCGTAGTTGTCGGTCACGGTCATGACCTGCGGGATGGTCACCAGCATGTTCTCGTACTGCTCGAGCTGGTCGAGGCTGTTCAGCGGGAAGGTCAGCGTGACCGGCTTGGCGACCTGGGTGCCGCTGCACTTCTGGAAGGTGGTGATGCTCTCGAGCTGGGTGGCGCCGAAGTACTCCTTCACGGTGCCGCTGACCTGCACCACGTCGCCCACGCTGACCGCCTGACGGGCGGTGTTCGTGTAGATGAACAGGCCGTCGCTGGTGGCCTCCAGGCCGTCGGGGGCGATCTCCTGAATGGAGAACCCGCCCAGACCCGCCTGGAAGTCGCTGGTGACCACGCCGCGCACGGTGACGGTCTGGCCCGCGAGCGGGCTGGCCGCTCCGCTGCCCTGCACCGCGCCGATGTTGGTGACGGTGCCCGTGGTGGCCGGGCAGGTGGGCGCCGCCTCGCCGCCCGCGCCGAAGGGCAGGGACACCGCAGTGCCCTCGGCCTTCGCCGTAAAGGTCTGCACCTCGCCGTCGCGGCTCTGATCGCCGGTGATGGCGCGGGGCTGCACGGTGTAGGTGTAGCCCACGGGCAGGCTGAGGGTGCCGCTCCAGTTGCCCTGCCCACGGGGCACGAGTTCCAGGGTGTAGGTCTTCTTGAGGTCCTGCGGGCGCAGGCTGGCGGTGCCCAGGCTGGCGTCAGGCGCCGTGATGGTCGCCGTCACCCGGTCGGCCTCCACGCCGGTCACGCTCAGGGTCACCGGGGCGACGTTCGCGCCGATGTCCACGGTCACGTTGCCGGTGGTCGTGTCAAGAACATTCACCGTGACGCCGCCCGTGCTGCTCAGGCCCGCGCTGTTCGTGACCGTCACGCTGACGCTCCGCGTGCCGGCGGCCGTGTAGGTGTGCGTGGGGCTGAGCTGGGCGCTCTGACCGCTGACGGTCAGGGTCTCGATCACGCCGTCGCCCCAGTCCACCGTGACGGTCCGGAGCTGGGCGGTCCCGGTCTGCGCGGCCCCGATGTTCAGGGTGTAGAGGGAGCCTTTCTTGACGCTGCTGTCGGCCGTAAGGGTGGGCGCGGCGGGCGCCACCGCGTTCACGACCTCGGTCAGGGGCACGCTAACCACCGCGTCGTTCTCGCTCAGGCGCAGGGTGGCGGTCCCCTGCTGCTGGAGGGTACCGTCGGTGCCCCGGCCCTCGACGACCACGGTGATGGCCCGGCCCGTCGGCACGCCCTGAAGGGTGCCCGTCGCCGTGCTGCCGCTGCCGATCAGGCGGGCTTCCAGGGCACCGACCTTGGCGACGAGGACATTGCTCTTGGCCGTCACGCCGGTCGCGTTCACCTGAATGGCGCTTGTCAGGCGGTTCATCCGCAGGTTGATGGGCGCCTCGTCCTTGAACTGCACCGCGCTGCTGCCCTTGTACAGCACGATCTTCTCGGCGTCTGCGCCGTCGTACCCCCGCGCGACGAGGCTATAGCCGCCCTTCACGAGGTTGGGGACGGTGAAGGTGGCCGCGCCGTTCTTGACCGTGGCCGTCAGGGTATGGACCTCGTCTTTGGTGGTCGCCTCGGTCCCGCGCACCTCCAGGGTGACCTGAACCACCTCGTCGGGGAGGGACAGCGCCTGAAAGATCGCTTTCCCGGTCGACGCGTCGGGGGCCTGTGGAGTGCCCGAGCAGGCGGAGAGCAGCAGGGCGGCGGACAGCAGCATTCTCTTCTTCATGAATTCTCCTGAGAGGCGGAGCCGAACTGGCCCGCAGGCAGCAGCGATCAACCAGCAGGACATTGCCGCCGGGAAGACCCGGCACCCCTGCTTGGATGAGCAGACTATAAAGCCTGTCTGGTCAACTCTCCGTCAGCAGTGACAATTGTGTGAGGATTCGTGTACCCGGATCTGGTGGACACCGGGTCCTCACCGGACCGACAGGGCCTTGAGCCGAGGAACCGTATGTCACAGTAACCGTGTGTCTCCCCTCGACGCCGTCGTCGTCGGCGCTGGTCCCAACGGGCTGGCCGCCGCCGTCACCCTGGCCCGCGCAGGGCTGCGGGTGCGGGTGCTGGAGCGCCACGCCTCGCCGGGTGGCGGCCTGAGCAGCGCCGAACTGACCCTCCCCGGCTTCGTCCACGACGTGGGCAGCGCCATTCACCCGCTGGGGTACGCCTCGCCCGCCTTTCGGGACTGGCCGCTGCACGCCTTCGGGCTCTCGTGGGTGCAGCCGGACGCCCCCTACGCGCAGGTACTGGAGGACGGCACGGGGGTCATCGTCGAGCGTGACCTGGACGCAGCGGCGCAGAACTTCGGGCAGGACGCGGCGGCGTGGCAGGCCCTCTTCGGGCCGCTCGTCGGGGGCATGGACGGCCTACTGGATGACGTGCTACGGCCCCTCCCGCGTTTGCCGCGCCACCCGCTCCTGCTCGCCCGGTTCGGGCTGCGGGGAGTCCCCCCGGCAACCTGGACGGCGGGCCTGCTGCGGACCCCGGAGGCGCGGGCAGCGTGGGCGGGGCTGGCCGCCCACGCCAACCTGCCGCTCTCCACGCCGGGAACGGGGGCGGCGGCCCTCGTGCTGGGCACGCTGGCGCACGGGGTGGGCTGGCCCTTTCCGCGTGGGGGGGCGCAGGCCCTGACGGACGCGCTGGTGGCCTACCTGCGCTTCCTGGGCGGCGAGGTCGAGACGGGGGTGGAGGTGCGGCGTTGGGCAGACCTCCCCCCCGCCCGCGCCGTGCTGGTGGATTCCAGCCCCGCCGTGCTGCTGGCGCTGCTGGGCGACCGGGTGACGCCGGGCTACCGGGCGTGGCTGACCCGCTACCGCTACGGCCCCGGCCTCCTGAAGCTGGATTACGCCCTCAGAGGCCCGGTCCCCTGGCGCGATCCGGCGGTGGGGCGGGCGGGAACCGTACATCTTGGCGGCGGATTGGAGGCAATCACGCGGGCGGAGGCAGAGGTCACGCGGGGGGTGGCCCCGCAGCGTCCCTACGTCCTGGCCGCCCAGCACACCCTCTTCGACCCCAGCCGGGCGCCCGCCGGGGGGCACACCTTCTGGGCCTACGCGCACGTCCCGCCGGGCACGCCCGACAGCTACGCCGGGACCATCGAGGCGCAAATCGAGCGGGCCGCTCCCGGCTTCCGCGACCTGGTGCTGAGGCGGCGGGTGACGAACGCGCGGGCGCTCGAAGCCCTCAGCCCGGTGTTCCGGGGCGGGGATGTGAATGGGGGGCGGGGCGACCTGTGGGGCCTGCTGGCCCGTCCGGTGCCCACGCCCACGCCCTATCGGACGCCCGTGCCCGGCGTCTATCTGTGCTCCAGCGCGACCCCGCCCGGCGGGGGCATTCACGGGATGAGCGGCTACTGGGCCGCGCGGGCGGCGTTACGGGATGTATTCGGGGAACGGTAAATAGTCTGTGGGAGAGGCGAGGTTCCCCTCCTCACCACTCACTACTGACCGAAAACCGCCTCAGTCCCCCACGAACGTCTGCCGCACGCAGGTCTGTCCCGGCTCCAGCGGGGGCAATCCGGCCTCGGCGGCCTCGCGCAGCCTCCCGAGCACCAGCGCCAGGGTCGGTCCCTCGCCGTACATCTCCACGGCCTCGTCGGTCAGCAGCAGCTCGAAGCCGCGTCCGGGCTGCGCCGCGCGGAAGACGCGCCCGCCCGGTGCCGCGAAGGTCGTGACCTGCGTTCCGGGCGGAAAACCCTCGCGGGCGACGAGGTCGGGGAAATCCATCTCAGGCCCCCGCCGCCGCGCCGAGCTGCCCCGGCGTCAGCGGCTCGCGCAGCAACCGGGCAAAGCCGTCCGCCCCCTTCTCCTCCACCCAGGCCCGCACGAGGTCGCCCCCCACGCTGTACGTGAAGATGTACGCCCTAAAGGTCGGCTGCGAGATGAAGCGCAGGCTCTGGCGGGCGCGGGCCTCGCTCGCGGGGGCGTAGTGGCGGATGAAGTCGAGCACCTCGGCCTCGGGGCGCCCGTCCTCGTGCAGCATCAGCGCCGCCGTGCCGCTGACCCGCCTCAGCCCCTCGCGGGCGCGGCCCGCCGCCAGGAACGCCCGAATGTCGTCGGGGTCCAGGCCCGCAAGGGCGGCCAGGTCGCCCGTCAGCCACGCCTCGACCTCCTCCCGGTCCATCAGCGCCCGCAGCGCGTTCGTGGCGATGCCCTCGGACACCACGCACTCGGGGGCGTTGATGAGCTGAATGGAATGTTCAAACCAGCCGCGCTCCCGCACCAGCCGCGCCTCCTTGGTGGCGTGCTCGGTGTGGTGGCCGGGGTAGCCCTCGTGCGCGAGGAGGTCCGGCAAGGCGGGCAGCAGCACGGGGAGGTCGGTGTTGATGTCGATGCGGCTTTGCAGGTTGCCCAGCGGCCAGTTGTACCCGCTCCAGGGCTTGTCGGTCACCAGCCCGATGGAGAAATCTTCGCCGTCCGGCAGGCCGAAGCGTTCACGGGTGCGCTCCCGCAACTCGGCCAGGATAGGCTCGGCCACCCACAGGATGTCGTCCACCGGCAGCGCCACCCGCGACCGCAGGGCCTCCTCGCGTTCCTCCAGCGTCCCGGTGCCGGGCAGTGCCGCATCGAGGGTCCGCAGGGCGGCGTCCAGCTCGACCCCCTCCGCCCGCACGGGGTCGATGTCGTAGAGGCCGCGCACCTCCTCGGCGTAGGGCAGCCGCTCGCCCGAGAGCAGCCGGGTCATCGTGACCATCGCCCGCACCTGCACGGTCAGGAAAGCCCGGCGGGACTCGTCCTCCACACCCCCTACCTCGTCCAGGAGGGCCAGCGCCTCGGCGTGCAGCTCGGTGGGGTCGCGCCGCGTCCGGTCGGCCCACTCGGCAGGGCCGCCGTAGCCGTCGATATAGCCTTCCGAGTGCGCGTCGATGGCGTGGGCGAGGCGGATATAGCGTTCGGCGGGGTCCATGGGGGTGAGGATACGGCCTGCCTGCTACCGGGTGCCCTCCGGCAAGAAGCCGTGCTCGGCCAGAAACGCCGCGATCCGCGCCGAATCGGCGGCGTGGCGGTCGGGGTCGTACTTGTAGGGGCTGGTGTAGAACTGCGCCAGCGACGTGATGCCGCCCTCCTCGGCCTTCGCCCGCAGCCGGGGGTCGGCCATGTAGCGCTCCCAGCCGCGCACCTCGCGCTCGCGGTAGAGGTCGTCCAGCTCGGCCTCGTCCGGCACCCGGTACGTCTCGTCGTGGACAAAGGCCCGCAGCGGCAGGCGGTCGCGCTTGCCGGGAGCCTCGTCGGGCACGCCCACGACGATGCTGGTGACGGGCACGCAGCTTTCGGGGAGGCTCAGGAACTGAGCGATTTCGTGCATCGCGTTCAGGGTGGTGCCCATGTAGCAGATGCCGTACCCACGGGCCTCGAAGCCCAGGCTCACGCTCTGCGACAGCAGCACGGCGTCGAAGGCGCCCACGTGGTAGCCCAGCAGGTTGCCAAAGTTGTCCCGCGCCCCGCGCCGCCGCAGCCACGTCCGCGTGCGGTGCCAGTCGGCGCAGAAGGTGACGACCAGCGGCGCCTGCAACACGAACTCCTGCTCCCCGTGCAGCTCGTACAACCGCCGCTTGCGCCCCGGCTCGCGGGTCAAGACCACCGAGTAGCTGTTGAGGTTCCCTGACGACGACGTGCCCGTGATGGCCTCGTGCAGCACCTCGTTGATGACCGCCTGCGGGATGGGGTCGGGCCGGTACTTGCGGATGGAACGGTGCCCGGCGAGGGCCTCGGGGACGGTCTGCATGGGCCGAGTGTAGGGCGTGGTCGCCCCGCCTCCCCCCCCAGTCCCCCACCCCGCTATCCTCTCCCCCGTGACCCTCTTCGACCCGCCCGCGCCCCTGGCCGAACGCCTGCGCCCGCGCACCGTCGCGGAGGTCGTGGGGCAGACGCACCTGCTGGGGCCGGGCAAGCCGCTGACCCGGCTGCTGGCGTCCGGGCGGCTGGGGTCGCTAATCCTGTGGGGACCGCCCGGCGTGGGCAAGACGACCCTGGCCCGGCTGATCGCGGGCGAGGTCGGCGCCCACTTCATCCCGCTCTCGGCGGTGTCGGCGGGCGTCAAGGACGTGCGCGAGGCCGTCGCGGAGGCCGAGCGGCTGCGGGGCCGGGGCACGCGCACCATCCTCTTTCTGGACGAGATTCACCGCTTCAACAAGGCGCAGCAAGACGCCCTCTTGCCCCACGTCGAATCCGGGCTGCTGACGCTGGTGGGCGCCACCACCGAGAACCCCAGCTTCGAGGTGAACCCGGCCTTGCGGTCGCGGGCGCGGACCCTGGTGCTCGAAGCCCTGACGCAGGAGGACGTGCGCAGGCTGCTGGAGCGTGCCCTGAGCGACCCGCGCGGGCTGCCGGGGGTGACGGCGCACCCCGAGGCCCTCGACCTGCTGGCGCGGCTCGCGGACGGGGACGCGCGGCGGGCCTTGAGCACGCTGGAGGTCGCCGCGACCCTGGCCGACCCGGTGACGCCGGACGCCGTGACCGAGGCCTTTGGCCGTCACCTTCCCGCGATGGACAAGAACGGCGAGGACTTCTACAACCTGATTTCCGCGCTGCACAAGTCGGTGCGGGGGTCGCACGTGGACGCTTCGCTGTACTGGCTCGCCCGCATGGTCGAGGGCGGCGCGGACACGATGTACGTGGCCCGGCGCGTCGTGCGGATGGCCGCCGAGGACATCGGCCTCGCGGACCCGCAGGCGCTGCGGCTGGCGGTCGCGGCCCGCGACACGGCGGAGTTTCTGGGGAGTCCCGAAGGCGACCTCGCCCTCGCGCAGGCGGTCGTGTACCTCGCACTGGCGCCCAAGAGCAACTCGGTCTACGTGGCCTGGAAGAACGCGCTGAATGCCGTGCGGGAGGGCGAGAACCTCCCCATCCCCCTGCACCTCCGCAACGCGCCGACCGCCCTGATGCGTCAGCAGGGCTACGGCCAGGGGTACGCCTACTACTTCGATGACCCGGAGGGCAGCTTCGAGCAGAACTACCTGCCGGACGGCGTGCAGCTCGGTCTCTACGAACCGACCGGCGAGGGCTGGGAGGCGCGGGTGGCGGAGCGCTGGCGCAAGTTGCAGGAGGCGCATGGGGAGGCGGAAGAAGCGCCGGAAGCGGACGCCTGAGCGCAAAAAAACTCCTCCCCCTTGAGGGGGGAGGCTGGGAGGGGGTGAACTACCGCTCCAGCTCCGTCCGCGCCCGCTCCCAGTCGCTCACGCGGCTGATCTCGGCGAGGTCGTCGGCGCTGAGGGTGAGGTCCAGCGTTCCCAGCAGGTCGGTCAGTTGGGCGACGCTGTTGGCCCCGATGATGGGTGCGGTCACGCCCGGCTGGGCGAGCAGCCACGCGAGGGCCACCTGTGCGGGCCTGGCTCCGTGCCGCCCGGCGACCGCCTCCAGCGTCTCCACGATGTCGAAGTTGCGGTCGCTGAAGCGGCTGCGGGCATTGCCCTCGGCCCGCACGCTGTCGGGGAGGGGGGCGCCGCGCTTGTACTTCCCGGTCAGCATCCCGCCGCCCAGCGGACTCCAGGGAATGACCCCCAGGCCGTACTCCACGCACACCCGCCCCAGCTCGCGCTCGAAGTTGGCCCGCGTGGGCGAGAGCAGGCTGTATTCGGGTTGCAGGCTGACGAAGCTCTCCAGGCCCTTCTGATCACTCGTCCACAGCGCCTGCATCAGCCGCCACCCGGAGTAGTTCGACGCGCCGAGGTAGCGCACGTACCCACGCTTCACGAGTTCGGTAAAGGCATCCATCGTCTCCTCGATGGGGGTCTGGTTGTCGATGTAATGCGCCTGATACAGATCGATGTGGTCCACCCCGAGCCTGCGCAGGCTGTCCTCACAGGCCTTGAGAATCCAGCGGCGTGACAGGCCCTCGCGCTGGTGAATGCTGCCCCGGCCCTCGGATCCGCCCTCGCCCATCGGCCCGCGCACCTTGGTGGCGATCACCACGTCGTCGCGGCGCCCGCGTGACTTCAGCCAGCGCCCGATGATCTCCTCGGAGACGCCGCCGGGGTTGCCGGGGGTCCAGGTCGTGTAGATGTCGGCGGTGTCGATGAAGTTGCCGCCCGCCGCGTGGTAGGCGTCCATAAGCTCGAAGGACGCGGCCTCGTCGGCGCTCCAGCCGAACTGCATGGAGCCGAGGCCCAGGGGAAAGAGGTGCAGGCCGCTGCGGCCGAGTCTGCGGTAAGTGGTCATGGAAAACCTCGTGGCGAGAGGGGGAGGGCAAGGAGACGCGGCCTCCCCGGACAGGAAGCCGCACCTGGGACCCGCCCAGCCTACCGCCGCGCCCGCCCCAGGGCCACCGCCGCGAGCGCCGCGCCGACCAGCGCCACGATCAGGCCCCGGTTTCGCGCCGCCGCCGTGTACGCGCTCGTGCCGCGCACGGTGCCCTCGTAGTCGCCGCGCTCCTCGAGCTTGCCGGAGGGGTGGTAGAGAATGTGGGCGTCCTCGGGGAGCGGGGGGCGGTCACTCTGCATGCCGGGCAGGGCAACCTCGGCCATCAGCTTCTCGGTGGCGGCGGGCGCGAGCATTCCCGAAGCGGCCATGCCCTTGCCGCCGCCACCCACGAACAGTTCGCGGGTGGGCTTGACCGCCGCGTGCAGGATGGCGCGGGCGACGACCTCCGGGGCGTACACGGGGGGCACATGCTTGGGCTCGGTGGGCAGGTACGAGCGGGCGTGCAGCGGAAAGGGCGTGTCGATGGGGCCAGGCTTGATCAGGGTGACGGTCACGGGCACGTCGTCGTGCTCCAGCTCCATCCGCAGGGTGTCGGTAAAGGCCTTGATCGCGTGCTTGGAGGCCCCATACGCCCCTTGCAGGGGAATCGCCTGCTCGGACACCACGCTCCCCACGTTGATCAGGGTTCCGCCGCGCTCGCGCAGGTGCGAGACGGCCTCCCGCGAACCGTACACCACCCCCCAGAAGTTGATGTCGAAGAGGCGGCGCATGTCCTCCACATCCGACTCCAACAGCCGCCCGTACATGCCCACGCCCGCGTTGTTCACCCAGGTGTCGAAGCCGCCGAAGCGCTCCCGCGCGACCTGGGCGATATGGGCCACGTCCTCTTCCCGGCTCACGTCGGCCACGACGGGGACGGCCTCCCCGCCCGCCGCCGTGATCTCATTCGCAAGCTGGCGCAGGGCTTCCTCGCTGCGGGCGGCGAGGACCAGCCGCGCCCCTTCCTGAGCCGCCAGCCGCGCCGTGCTCAGGCCGATGCCGCTGGACGCGCCCGTGATGACGATGACCTGTTCGCTGAGGGGTTTGGGCTTCATGGGGCCGAGTGTGCGCGGCGGGATGGGCGAGTTTGTCTCGGTTCGGGTAAAGGGAAGCTAGCTCAGCGCGGCGTTCAGCTCGTTGCGGAGGCGCTGCGCCGCCTCCCGGCTGGCGATCACGCTCAGGCCATCCGCGTATTGCACCGCCCGGCTCGCGCTCGCCAGCGCCCCGGTCCCGCCGGAGTGAAAGGCTGGGGCGAGGTCGGCGGCAGCGGCCCCTTGCGCCCCCAGGCCGGGCAGCAGCAGCAGGGCGCGGGGCATGGCGGCCCGGAACGCGGCGAGGTCGCCGGGGTGGGTGGCCCCCACGACCGCACCGACGCTGGCGTACTCGCCCCCCGGCTCCTGGGCACCCAGCCGCGCCACCTCCGCCGCCACCCGCTCGCTGATGCCCCCGCCCTGAAGGTCGGCCTGGTCGGGATTGCTCGTCTTGACGAGGACGAAGACCGCGCCGCCGTTCGCCCGCGCCGCCTCCACGAAGGGGGTCAGCGCCCCGAAGCCCAGGAAGGGATTGACCGTCAGGGCGTCCCCCGCGTGTCCCCCCGCCAGCCACCCCTGCGCGTAGGCTTCTGCCGTGGAGCCGATATCGCCGCGCTTGCCGTCCAGCAGCACGGGCAGCCCCAGAGTGCGGGCCGCCGCGCACACTTCCTCCAGCAGCGCGAAGCCGGGCAGCCCCAGCGCCTCAAAGAAGGCGAGCTGCGGCTTGACGCACGCCGCGTAGGGTGCGGTCGCCTCCAGCACGTCCAGCGTGTGTTCCCGCAGGTGCGCGGGGTCGCGGTAGAGGCCGGGGCGGGGGTCCAGCCCCACGCACAGCCGGGTCCCCAGGCGGCGGGTGCGGTCGGTGACGAGGGCGGCGAAGGTGGGAGGCATCGGGACCGAGGCTATCAGCCTCCTCGGTCGGCCCGTCCGCTCCCCTGGCCGGAGCGCGGCTATCCTGACCCATGACCTTTTCCATCGTGGGCCGCGACCCCGTGACAGGCGACCTCGGCGTCGCCGTGGCGAGCAAGTTCCTGGCGGTCGGCGCCCTGGTGCCCTTCGCGCGGGCGGGGGTGGGCGCGGTCGCTACCCAGAGCTACGTTAATCCCAACTACGGCCCCGACGGGCTGCAGCTACTCGCGGACGGCCTTTCGCCCGACGAGGTCGCCGCCGAGTTCCAGCGCACCGACCCCGACATCGCGCAGCGGCAGTTCGGGATCGTGGGGGCGGACGGGCGCTCGGTGACCTTTAGCGGGGAGGACTGCCATGCCTGGGCGGGCGGCTTCTCTGGGCCGGATGTGGCGATTCAGGGCAACATCCTGACCGGGCCGGAGGTCGTGGAGACGATGCGGGAGGCGTGGGAAGGAGCCGAGGGCCAGCCTCTTCCCCGCCGCCTGCTCGCGGCGCTGCGGGCCGGGGACGCGGCGGGCGGTGACAAGCGCGGGCGGCAGTCGGCGGCTCTGCTGTGCGTGGGGCCGGGGCGCGGCTACGGCGGCCTCACCGACGACTGGGTGAACCTCCGCGCCGACGACCACGCCGAGCCTTGCGAGGAACTGGAGCGGCTGCTGGGCATCCATGACCTCCTCTTCGGGCGGCCCGAGTCCACCCGCGAACTGACCGGGGAGGAGTTGGAGTGGCTCCGCGCCCTTCTCATCGTGCAGGACCACGCGACCTCGCTTCCGGCTGGCCCCTGGGACCCCGAGACGGAGGCGGCAGCGTGGGCCTTGTACGGCACCGAGAACCTGGAGGAACGCTGGGTGCCGGGCGGCCAGTTTGACCCGGTGGCGCTGGCGTATCTGGCCGAGCGCTATGGGAACGAGGTGCGGCCCGCGCCCCTGAGCCCGCAGGAACGGGAGGCGCCAGCCGGGGAATAGTCACCGGAAGCTGATACCCTCGCCCCATGCGCCTTTCTGCCACCGATGTCTATGCGTTTCAGGCGCTGGGGTATCTGGGCACCCAGGAGCTGGGGCGCTGGGTGTCGAGCGAGGAGATCAGCGACGCCACCGGAGTCCACCGCCCCTACCTCGTGCGGATTCTGGCGGCCTTGACCGCCAAGGGCGTGGTCAAGAGCAAGAAGGGCATCGGCGGCGGCTACGCGCTCTCGCGCAAGCCGCGGCTAATCTCGCTGTGCGAGGTCGTGCGGGCGGTGGACGGCCCGGTCGCGCCCCTGTCGTGCATCAGCCTGAACTGGCATGAACCCTGTGTGGAGGAAGACCGTTGCCATGCCCGCGCCAGCGTCTACACCCGGATGCGCGACGCGATGCTGGCCGTCCTCCAGGAGTTCAGCGTGGAAGACCTCGTGACCGACGCCCGGCAGGGCGTGAGCTACGGGCACTGCCTGGGGCACCTGCTCAAGCCGAACGCCTGAGCCTCTTCTGCTGCAAAGCGCACCTGTTCCACTCCTGAAAGTGGGCCGGGCAGTAGGGCGGACCTGACTTTTCCCACCGTGGTGTTCGGGACCAGCACAGGGAGGCCCGCTCCCCCAGACAACCCACATTGTTGACCTGTTTTGTCATCTACTGTAGCTCGCACACTGGGCTGCCCTTGCCCTGGCCGCCTCTCCCCCACCTTCACCTTCCCGGAGTGACCCATGAGCGATATCGAAGCCCTGAAAAAAGAAGTGCCCCCCTTCCAGATTTTCGACCTGATTCCGCAGTACGCGCAGCAGGGCTTCATCGACCCCGAACGGATCGACCTGCTGAAATGGGCGGGCGTGTACCCGCAGCGGCCCCAGGAAGACGGCTTCCTGATGATGCGCGTGCGCGTGCCCAGCGCCGAATTCGCCACCTCGACCCTGCGCGAGGTCGCCAACATCGCCGAGGAGTACGGGCGCGGCTTTCTGGACGTGACCGACCGTCAGGCCTTCCAGTTTCACTGGCTGACCATCGACAAGATTCCCGAGATTTTCGACCGCCTGGAGCCGCTGGGGCTGCACCCACGCGGCGCGTGCGGCGACACGGTGCGGGCCGTGATCGCCTCGCCGCTCGCCGGACTCGACGCCCGCGAGATCATCGACGTGCGGCCCCTCGCCTTTGCGATGGAGGGCACGCTGACCGGCAACGACGACTTCCAGGACCTGCCCCGCAAGTTCAAGATGAGCCTGACCGCCACCCCCGAGCTGGAGGGCATCCACCTGATCAACGACGTGGGGTTCCTGGCGCACAAGGTGAACGGTGAGGTCGGCTTCGATGTGTGGGTGGGCGGCGGCCTGGGGGCGGTGGCGCACCTCGCCAAGCGGCTGGGCGTGTTCATTAAGCCGGAAGAGGTCGTGGAGGTCGGGCGGGCCATCGCCGGGGCCTACCGCGACCACGGCTACCGGGTCAACCGCAAGAAGAGCCGTCTGAAGTTCCTGATCAAGGACATCGGCGTGGAGCGGTTCCGCGAGATCGTGGAGACGGAGTACCTTGGCCGCAAGCTTCAGGACGGCCCCCCCGCGCCCGTGGCCCGCTTCGGCGGCAACGACGTGCTGGGCGTCAACCCGCAGGGCGACGGCCTGAACTACGTCGTCGTGGCGACCACCGTGGGCCGCATCAACCCCGACAAGGCTCGCAGGCTGGCCGACCTCGCCGACCGCTACGGGAAGGGCGTGCTGCGGACCACCGCCTTCCAGAACATGGTCATCCCGCACGTAAAATCCGAGGACGTGGCCGCCCTGAGCGCCGAACTGGCCGCCGTGGACCTCGCGCCCAAGACCACCCTGCGCGGCACGACCATCGCCTGCACGGGCACGCAGTTCTGCCGCCTTGCCCTCACCGAGACGAAGGCCCGGACCGCGAACCTCGTGAACGACCTGGAGCCCAAGTTCCTCGACCTCGACGTGCCCTTCACGATCAACCTGACGGGCTGCTCGAACGCCTGCACGCGCTATCAGGTGGCCGACCTGGGCTTCATGGGCGCCCTGCGAGGTGAGGAAGAGGTCTACAACGTCCACCTCGCGGGCAGCATCGGGCAGGCGCAGCGCACCGGGACCAAGCTGAGGGGTGTGGTGCCCGCCGTCCGCCTCAACGAGTACGCGGAGGCGGTGCTCTCCGACTTCCGCGCGGGCAAGCAGCCCGGCGAGAGCTTTGTGGAATACGCCGACCGGGTGGGCCACGAGCGCTTCACGCCCGACGCCGTCCTCAACCCGGACCGCGAGGCCGTCACCGCATGACGGCGACCCTGAACCGGCCCGAGGTCGGCACGGGCCGCGTGGTGTGGTTCACCGGGCTGTCGGGCGCGGGAAAGAGCACGCTGGCGAGCGCCCTGCACGCCGAACTCGTCTCGCGCGGCGTTCCGGTCGAACTCCTCGACGGGGACGCCGTGCGCGAGAACCTGAGCAAGGGGCTAGGCTTTTCCAGGGAGGACCGCGACACGAACGTCCGGCGCATCGGCTTCGTGGCGGGGCTGCTGGCAAAGCATGGGGTCACGGTCCTCGTCAGCGCGATCAGCCCCTACGCCGACACCCGGCGCGAGGTGCTGTCCACGCTGCCCAACCCGACCGAGGTCTTTGTGGACGCCCCGCTGGAAGTGGTTACCGAGCGCGACGTGAAGGGCCTGTACCTCAGGGCGATGGCCGGAGAAATCCCGCACTTCACGGGCGTCTCTGACCCCTACGAGGCCCCCGAGACGCCCGACCTGCACCTGCGAACCGATCAGATCAGCGTGGAGGAGGGGGTGCGGCGGCTCCTCGCCCACCTGGGGTACGAGGCGTGACCGCCGCCGACCTGCGGACCCCGGAGGAGGGTGGCGTGCCGCTGACCACCGAGCCGCGTGCCCCCCGCGAAGCCGCCGGACACGCGGACCCCACCGCGCCCGACTTCACGCCAGAGACCGACCCGCTCGACGTGATCCGCTGGGCGCTCTCGGCCCACCCCGACCTCTTGATGCCGAGTGCCTTCAACCTCAACGGCGTCGTGCTGCTCGACCTCGCGGCGCGGGCGGGCTACCGGGGCGAGGTGGTGTTCGTGGACACCGGCTACCACTTCCCGGAGACGCTGGCGACGCGGGACCGCCTCGCCGCGCGGTATGGGCAGATGACCTTCGTGACCCTGAACGCGGGCGCCCACCCCGAAAACGGCCAGACGCCGCCCGACCTCTACGCCGCCGACCCCGACGCCTGCTGCGCGGTGCGGAAGGTGGCTCCCCTTCAGGGCTACCTGCGCGACAAAGCCCCATCCGCCCTGCTGAACGCCCGCAGCCGCGACCAGGCGGCGACCCGTGCGGACATTTCCTTCGTAGAGACGGGGGGAGCGCGTGTAAAGGTCAATCCGCTGGCCCACTGGACCCGCGAGCGGCTGGAGGCTTACGTCGCCGAGCACGACCTGCCTGTCAACCCGCTGTACTTCGACGGCTTCCTGAGCATCGGCTGCTGGACCTGCACCCGCGCCGTGCGCCCCGGCGAGGACGCCCGCGCGGGCCGCTGGGCCGGGAAGGGCAAGACCGAGTGTGGCCTGTGGGCGGGCGAGAACCGCCTCTGACCTGTTTTTTTCGTCCAATAGTTGACCCTTTTCATCCACTGCTCCCGAAAGGCTGCCCATGACCACCCTGTCCGACCCTTCCCCGATCCTCCTGCCCACGCCGCTGGGGGGCACGTTGGTCAACCGCGTGCAGCGCCCCGGCCACGACTTTGACCCCGCAGAGCTGGCGGGACTGCCGCAGCTTGAACTGTCTGACCGCGCCTCCGCCGACCTGGAGATGCTGGCGACGGGCGCGTACTCGCCGCTCACCAGCTTTCTGAGCGAGGCGGATTACCTCAGCGTGATGGAGCATATGCGGCTCTCGGACGGCACCCCCTGGAGCCTCCCCATCACGCTGGCGGTAGGCCGGGAGGAGGCCGGGCGGTACACGGGCCGGGTCGTGCTGACACGGGGCGGCGAGGCGGTGGGCACGCTGGACGTGCAGGAACGGTACGAGGCCCGCAAGAGTCTGGAGGCCCGCGAGGTCTACCGCACCGAGGACCCCTCGCACCCCGGCGTGGCGGCGCTGTACGCGGGGGGGGACGTGTACCTGGCCGGACCCGTGACCCTCTTCGCAGTGCCGCGCGGGGCCTTCCCCCGCCACCACCGCACCCCCGCCGAGGTGCGCGAGGTGATCGAGGCGCGGGGCTGGCGCACGACGGTCGCCTTCCAGACGCGCAACCCCATCCACCGGGCGCACGAGTACTTGCACAAGGTCACGCTGGAACTGGTGGACGGCCTGCTGCTGCACCCGCTGGTGGGGACGACCAAGGGCGACGACGTGCCCGCCGAGACGCGGGTGAAAGCCTACGAGGTGCTGCTGGAGGGGTACTACCCGCAGGCCAGAACCCTCCTGAGTGTCTATCCCGCCGCCATGCGTTACGCCGGGCCGCGCGAGGCGATCCTCCACGCCTTGTCGCGCCGCAACTACGGGGCCACCCACTTCATCGTGGGGCGCGACCACGCGGGGGTGGGGAGCTACTACGGCACCTACGACGCGCAGGAGATCTTCTCGGCCTATCGCCCGGAGGAACTGGGCATCCAGATTCTGAAGTTCGAGCACACCTACTACTGCAGGAGCTGCGGGCAACTCGTCAGCCCGCGCACCTGCCCGCATGAGGGCGACCATCACCTCGTCCTGAGCGGCACGAAGGTCCGCGAGCGCCTCCGCGCGGGCGAGGGCCTCCCCGCCGAGTTCACCCGCCCCGAGGTGGCCGAGGTGCTGCGGGCGGCGTACGCGGCTCAGGAGTAGGAGAGGACCAGGGGCAGGAGGAGCCCTATCGTTTTGGGACTCCCGGCCCGCTCACCCCCCCGGCCTCCCCTTCAATGGGAAAGAGCGAAAGGCAAAAACTCACACATCCCTGTGGTTATTCACTGGGGGGAGAGCAGAGTAAGCCCTGCCCCGTGTGCGAGCGAGGCGTTCGTACCCCTCTCGCGGGCTCACGCTCCGCATGACCACTCCCCCCGACCGCGCGGGGGTCACCTCCGAAAAGCCTGCGCTGTGACGGCCTTTTCCTCAACTACGCGACGTCCACGAGCGGCTTGAAAGCCAACCGTGCGCCGCATGACACTCTCTCTCACGCCCGCCCTGTTCACTGGGCCTACCCAGGAGGGACGAATGACCCGAACCCATATCCGAAGAGTTTCTGCGCTGGCCCTGGCCCTCTGTCTGGGGGGCGTCTCCGCTCAGGGCGCGACCACCGTGCGGCTGGGCTACTTTCCCAACCTCACCCACGCGCCCGCCTTGAGCGGGCTGGAGCGCGGCACCTTTCAGAAGGCGCTCGGTAGCAAGGTCAAGCTGGACGCTCGCTCCTTCGTCTCGGGCACCACGCTGACCGAGGCGTTCGCGGCGGGGCAGATTGACCTCGCCTATATCGGCCCCGGTCCGGCGATCAACGCGGCCACGCGCGGGATGCCCCTCCAGATTATCGCCGGGGCGAGCGAGGCGGGCGCGGTGCTGATCGCCCGGGGCGACAGCGCCATTCGCAGCTACGCGGACCTCGCCGGGAAGCGGGTGGCAGTGCCCAGCCTGGGCAATACCCAGGACATCAGCCTGCGCCACATTCTGAAAGAAGAAGGGCTGAAGCTCCAGACTGACGGCGGCAACGTGGTCGTGACGCCGGTGGCCCCCGCCGA
Organism: Deinococcus terrestris; assembly: GCF_009377345.1. Classification (NCBI taxonomy): domain Bacteria; kingdom Thermotogati; phylum Deinococcota; class Deinococci; order Deinococcales; family Deinococcaceae; genus Deinococcus; species Deinococcus terrestris. Next base: position 824,573 of record NZ_WBSL01000001.1, read on the forward strand.
CATCGCCGCCGCCTTCGCGGGCAAGCGGGTGGACGCGACGCTGGTGCCCGAGCCGTGGGGAGCGCTGCTGCAAGCGCAGGGGCACCGCATGATCGGCAATGAAAAGACCGTGTGGCGCGGCGGGCGCTACCCCACGACCCTCCTGATCGTGAATACCCGTTTCGCGCAGGCCAATCCCACGCTGGTGGCGAATTTCCTGAAGGCGCACGCGGACGCGGTGGCGTACCTGGGCCGCAGCCCGGCGGCGGCCCGCACGCTGATCAACGCGCAACTGGACAGGTTGACCGGGCAGAAGGTGGACGTGCGGGCGCTGCAACGCGCCATGACCCGAACCCGCTTCACGACCGCGCTGGACCTTAAGGCGCTGACCGAATACGCCGCCCTGAACGTGGAGGCCGGATACGCCCGCAACGTCCCCGACCTGCGGAGCTTCGTCAACCTGGGATTCAAACGATGAGTGCTCCAGCGCCGAGGACCGACCCCGCCCCCGTCCGCACCCGCCTCCCGCGCTGGCGGGTGCTGTCGTGGCAACTGATCGGGCTGGCCCTGATTCTGGGCGTGTGGTGGCTCGTCACCGACGGGCTGAAGCTCTACCCGCCCTACGTCTTTCCCAGCCCGTCCCAGGTCTGGACCGAGATCAGCTATGGGCTGTGGGGCACCGGGCCGCAGGACGGCAAGCTGCTCTCGGCCATCGGCGGCAGCCTGCGGCGGGTACTCACCGGGTACGGCATCGCGGTCGTGCTGGGCGCCCTCGTCGGCCTCCTCATGGGCGCATGGTTGCCGCTGCGGGCCACGCTGGGGGCGTACCTGACGGGCATCCAGAGCGTGCCCTCCATCGCCTTTGTTCCCTTTGCCATTCTCTTTTTCGGCCTGAACGAGCGGGCGGTGCTGTTCGTGGTGATTCTGGAAGGGTTCATTCCGGTCGCGCTGGCGGTGTCGGGAGCGCTGCTGAACGTGCCCCCGGCGCTGCGGATCGCGGGGCGGACGCTGGGGGCGCGGGGCCTGTCCATGACGACCGGCGTGCTGCTGCCCGCCGCGCTGCCCAACGTGCTGACCGGGCTGCGGACCGCCTGGAGTTTCGCGTGGCGGGCGCTGGTGGGCGCCGAGCTGCTGATCAGCGGAGTGGCCTCCATCGGGGAGCAACTGGAGGTCGGGCGAGCCACGGCGAACGTGGCGCTGGTGCTGGCGAGCATCATTATCATCGGGATCATCGGCGGCGTGTTCGACGCGCTGCTGCGGGCGGTGGAGGGCCGGGTCCGGCGCGACTACGGGCTGGAGGTGACACAATGACCGCCAGCATGAGTGCCCCGGCTGCCCCCACCACCGCCCCGCAGGGCTTACCGCTGCTGCTGGACGGGGTGGCCTACCGCTACGGCCGCACCCGCGCCGCGACCGCCCCGGCGGGCCTGGGGCCGCTGAGCCTGGAGGTCCGGGCGGGCGAGTTCCTGTGCGTGGTGGGGCCGTCGGGCAGCGGCAAGAGCACGCTGCTCTCGCTGCTGGCGGGCTTCCTGCGGCCGCAGCAGGGAACCATCCTGCTGGGCGACCTGCCCGTGACCGGCCCCGACCCGCGCCTGACGCTGGTGCAGCAGGAAGCGGCCCTCTTTCCCTGGCGCACGGTCGCCGGAAATGTCTCCTTCGGGCTGGAGCAGCGCCGGATGCCCCGCGCCGAGCGGGACGCCCGCGTGGGCGACGCCCTGCGCCTCGTGGGGCTGGAGGGCTACGGCGGGCGGCGGGTCCACGAGCTGTCGGGAGGGCAGCGGCAGCGGGTCAGCCTGGCCCGCGCCCTGGCGCTGCAACCCCGGCTGCTGCTGCTGGACGAGCCCTTCAGCGCCCTCGACGACCGCACCCGCACCGTGCTGGCGGATGAACTGCTGGGCATCTGGTGGTCGCGCAAGATCACGGTGGTCTTCGTCACCCACAACCTCGACGAGGCCCTGGCGCTGGGGCAGCGGGTCGTCGCCCTGCGCGGCGGCGAGGTGGCGCTGGACGCTCCGGCGCGGGAGCTGAATGTGGCCCGCCTGCGCGAGACGCTGGAATAATGGAGCAAAAGCAAGAAGCCGGGGCACGAGGCTCCGGCTTCTTCGTTGCAGCGAAGGTTACTCCGTCTGCTTGTCCTCGCGCACCATCGCCTCCGGCTCGCGGTCGGGGCCAGCGGCGAGCACGCGCTCAAAGGCGGCGACCACCGCGTCAATCTGCTCGCGGGTGATCGTGATCGGGGGCAGGAAGCGCACGACCATCGGCGTGGCGGCCAGGGTCAGCACCCCTTCCTCGTGCTCCAGAGCGGTGATGTAAGGGGCGCTGGGTTCGTGCAGTTCCACGCCGATCATCAGCCCCAGGCCGCGCACCTCCTTGATGCGGGGCGAGCGAATGGCCCGCAGCCGCTCCATGAGGTACGTGCCCTTCTCGCGGGCCTGCTCCGCCATGCCCTCGTTTTTCATCGCGCGAATCGCAGCGACCCCGGCGGCCATGCTGAGGGGATTGCCGCCGAAGGTGGTGCCGTGCCCGCCCTTGGGCATCCGGTCGGCGACCTCGGCGGTCATGGCAAAGGCCCCGATGGGAACGCCGCCCGCCATCGCCTTGGCGAGGGTCATGCCGTCGGGCGTCACGCCGTAGTGCTCGGAGGCGAACATCTTGCCCGTGCGGCAAAAGCCCGTCTGGATCTCGTCAAGGATGAGGAGCGCTCCCTTCTCGCGGGTGATCTCGCGGGCGGCGCGGATGAATTCGGGGGTGGCGGGATGGACGCCGCCCTCGCCCTGCACGGGTTCCAGGATGACGGCAGCGGTCTGGTCGGTGACGGCCGCCCGCAGTTCCTCCACGTTGCCGTAGGTCACGAAGTCCACATTCTTGTTGTCCACCGCATCCCCGAAGGGCTCGCGGTACTTCGGCTCCCAGGTCAGGGCGAGGGCGCCCAGCGAGCGCCCCGAAAAGCCCCGGCGCATGGACACGAAACGCTGACGGCCGGTCGCGGTGATGGCGAACTTCTTGGCCGCCTCCATCGCCTCAGTGCCCGAGTTGCACAGGAAGACGCGCTCCAGCCCGACGGGCAGCACGCCCACGAGTTCACCCAGGAACTCGGCCCGCTTATCGTTGGGGAGCGTCTGGGGCATTACCATCAGCTTGCCGGCCTGCTCCTGCACGGCCCGCACCACGTCGGGGTGGCTGTGGCCGATGTTCGCCACGCCGTACCCGGCCACGCAGTCGATGTAGGCCCGGCCCTGATCGTCCCAGACGGTCGCGCCCTGGCCGCGCACCATCACGACCTCGTGCTTGTTGTAGACGCCCGAGTCGAGCCGCAGTTCGACGTCGAGCCACTTGCTCCTGTTGTGCGTGCTTGTGGTCATGAACCCTCCTTGTCTGCCGCTCAGTGTAGGGGCTGCGGGTGAGCAGCCCGGTAGGGGTGTCCAGCGGGGCAGGTCAGCCGCGCCCACGCAGGCCCCCGACCACGAGTGTCGGCCAGCGTCAGGAGGTCATCCACGGGCAGCGCCCGGCCAACGGCCAGCATCGTGAAGGTCCGGTAGCCCGCAACGGCGACAGCTTCCTGCCGCCCGTCCTCGAACGCCCCGACGAGGCTATAGCCTTCCGTCCCCGCTTCCCGCAAGGAGGCTTCCAGCGCTTCTGGGCTTTCTATCGCCGGATGGGGAGGCCGGAGCGTTGGCGGCAGACAGCGGACGAAGTTGCGGCCAAGACGCTGCGCCGTCCGTGGTTGACTGCGGCATGGACAACGTCAACCTCAGCGGCCCCCTGCTGGTGCTGCTGGCGGCGACGCTGGCGATGGCGTTCGGCATCTGGCGGGGGAGGCCGGACCCAGGAGGGCGGGTCTTCGTCCTCGTCGGCCTGAGCAGTACGGCGCCAACACTCCTGTCCAGTTAGGCCGCCTTCCGGTCACTCGGCTTCTCGTCGCAAATGACCCTCTGGGCGGTGAGGAACATCGTCCTCTCCCATCTGCTGGGCGCTGTCCTCCTCAGGATTGCCCTGCGCTGGATGCAGGACATCACAGCCGTCACCGAGTTCCCCCGATAAGTGGAAGCCCCGCCGCAACCCCCGCCCCGCTTCTCCCGTATCAAGAGGTATATGCGCAAAGCCTTTCACCTCCCCCTGCTCGCGGCGCTGCCTGCCGTCCTCGCGGCCTGCGGCGACGACGATCTGGATCTCGACCGCTACAAGCGGACGAAGTACACCTCTTACGAGCAGTGCCGCCTTGCTAACCGGGACGCGATTCAGCGCGGGTTGCAAAACCCCTGCCAGAAGACCAGCGGCGGCTTTTTCGGGCCGTACATCCTGCTCCGGTCGGGCCTGACCCGCTACGTGGGTTACACGGCCTCGGGCAGCGTGGCTCCCAGCGGCCTGACCTACGACACCCGCTCGGGCAAGACGACCTCCTTCAAGGCGCCGGGCGTCAGCCGGGGCGGGTTCACGAGCACGGGCCGCGCGAGCAGCTCCGGCAGCGCGAGCTACGGCGGCTAATGCAGCGCCGCACCCTTCTCCCCCGCCCCAACTGGGAAGCCCGGCTGCAAGAGGTCGGCATGACTTGGTACGCCCCCACCCCCGAGCACCCGGTCCCCTACTGGGGCGAGGAAGGCTACTACGCCTTCACGCCGGGCGAGATCGAGGCCCTGAAACGCGACACGCAGGACCTCACGACTATGGTGCTGGAGACGACGGGTGCCGCTATCGAGGGCGGGCGGTTGGGCGAACTCGGCATCCCCGCCTTTCTGCACCCGGCCGTGCGCGAGTCGTGGGACCGGGACGACCCGACGCTCTACATGCGCTTGGACCTCGCCTATGACGGGCGCGGACACGCCCGACTGCTGGAGGTCAACGCGCAGACGCCGACCAGTCTGGTGGAAGCGGCGGTGTGCCAGTGGCAGTGGCTGGAAGACCGCCTGGAGCGCGGCGAGCTGCCCGCCGGGACGGGCCAGTGGAACACCATCCACGAGGGGCTGGGCGAGCAGTGGGCCTACCTCGTGCGCGAGCGGGGCGTGACCCAGGCGCACTTCAGCTCGGCCCGCGAGGTCGAGGACATCGCCACCGTGACCTACCTGCGCGACCTCGCGGGGGCGGCGGGCGTCAGCGGCTCCTTCCTGGCGGCGGACGAGGTGGGGACCAGCCCGCAGGAGGCGTTCCTGCTGGACACCTGGACCCTGCCCATCCGCAACCTGATGTGGCTGTGGCCCTTCGAGTACGCCTGGGAATCGCGGGACAGCTCCTTCCTGGCGACCACCCAGACCCGCTTTGTCGAGCCGCTGTGGAAGGCCGTCACGTCCAGCAAGGGCCTGCTCGCGCTGCTGCACGAGCGCTACCCGGACTCCGGGCTGGTGCTGCCCGCCTCGCTGACACCGGGGCGACTGGGCTCCAATGTCGTTCGCAAGCCGCTGTACTCGCGCGAGGGGCAGAACGTGCAGCTTCCCGGCGAGGCGGCCACGGCAGGGGCGTACGGCGACCTGCCGCTGGTGGAGCAGGCGTATACGGAACTGCCCACCTTCGCGGCGGGCGACGGTCCCCGTTACCCGGTCCTGGGTGTCTGGGTCGCCGGGGACGAGGTGTGCGGGCTGGGCATCCGCGAGGGCCGGGGCCGCGTGACGGACAACCGGGCGACGTTCGCGCCGCATGTGGTAACGCCGGGCTAAGGGGCTGAAGGTCAGCTCACCCCGTCCGACGAACGGAACTCCGCGAGAATCCGCTCCACAAAAGCCCCCTTGCGGGCGGTGTACTCGGCGCGGGCGGCCCCATGCTGCCGCGCCAGCGCCGTTTTGAGGGACTGGTATTCGTCCCGGAGGTCGGGCCGGGAGCGCAGCACGTCTCGGAATAGGAGGTAGTCTCGCCACCGCCGCTCGCCCACCGGCATCAGGTGCAGGTAGTGTGTCCGCGCCTCGTCGGGTCCCCTGGCGAAGAAATATTCGCCCCAGCCTTCCCGGTCCCCGAACGACACGTAGCCGATCTGCTCCAGTGGACGGATACAGGCGTCCATTCGCGCGGCGTCCTCCACTCCCACAGCGAGGTCAAGGATGGGCTTGGCGGCGAGGCCCGGAACACTCGTGCTCCCCACGTGCTTAATCGCCACGGCCAGAGGCCCCAGCGCCCGCGCCACCCGGCCGCGCTCCTGGGCGAACAGGGCTGGATACTCGGCCGACGAGGGGCGAAGTTCAACGGTGCCCCGGCGGAGTCCAAGCGTCATGCCGTCAGTCTGAAACAGAGCGGGAAAAGGCAAAAGCTCCTCCCCCTTAGCCTTCCGCTTTCCGCCTTCTGCGCCTTTCGCCCAAGAGCTAGTGCCGCTCCTCCACATTCTCCCTCGGCGGGTTGAGGTGCGTCTTGTCGGTGCTCTCGGTCGCCGCCTCGGTGTCAAAGGGATTCTCATTCGCCAGCCGCTCGACCTCGCGGGCCGCCGCCTCGGAGGTTTCGGGCGTCCACTCGCCGTGGCGGGTCATGGTCTTCTCGTCGCTGGACTTCTTCTTGTCGTCGCTCATACGCTCTCTCCTTAAAGGCCCAGCCAGTCGTTGCCCGCGTCCTCCGTCGCCTGCCCGACCTCCTCGGCGACCTCGTCGCGGCGGGTGGCCCAGGCCGGGAAGGGGTAGTTCACGAGGACGGGGTTGGGCACGTCGGGTTGCGACACCAGCATGGTGCCGGGTTGCAGGATGCCCGCGCGGGCGCGAAAGCTCTGCGGCAGGAAGCGGTACTCGGGCCGCTCGGCTTCCGCGAGGTCGAGGCGGCCCACCACCCGGATCGCCGCGTTGGACACGATGCGCCGCTCAACCTCCGAGGCCGTCTGCTGCGCCCCGATCAGGATGATGCCGAGGCTGCGGCCACGCTCCGCGATGTCGAGCAGCACGTCCTTGATGGGGCTGTCGCCCTCACGCGGGGCGTACTTGTTCAACTCGTCGAGCACGACGAAGACGGTGTCCTGCCGCCCATACCGCTCCTTGTGCTCGAACAGCTCGCGCAGGAGCACGCCCACCACGAAGCTCTGCGCGTGGGCGCCGAGCTTGTGAATGTCCACCACGCTGGTCTGCACGCCCGCCTTCAGCAGGTCGGGGCGGTACTGCGCGGCCCGCGCCGGGGTCAGGTCGCCGCGCACCAGCGGCGCGAGATGCTTTTGCACCCCGCGCAGGCGCCGGACAAAGGCGCGGAGGGTGCCCTGGTTCTGCTTCAGCACCCATTTAGGGTCGCCCTCGCCGTCGTTCTGCTCCAACAGCTTGTATTCCAGGTAGGAGATGAGCTGAGCGAAGGTCTGAATCCGCGTCTTGCCCATGTCGTCGAAGCGCACGTCCTCCGAGAGCAGCGTTTCGGTGTCGGGCTGCCAGTCCTCCACGGTGAGGTACGGCGCGTCGTCCCCGGCGGCGAGGCGGGCCAGTTTTTCCTCGATGTTGCCGATCACGAAGCCGAGGTTGAGGCTGGCGTTGCCGTCGGGAAAGACGTAGGGCAGCATCCGCCGCTGACAGAACTCGCGCAGGCTGAACACGAAGGGGGTCACGCCGCCCGAGCGCTGCTCCACGTCGGGCACGATCACGTCGCCCGCCCCGGCCTTCGGGGGCGCGAGGAACTGCACGTCGCGGAAGGGGGTGGCGGGGAGGCCGAGCAGGTCGTAGCGCCCAGTCGCAAGCCCCTTGGCCGCCTGCACGCCCCGCTCTACCGGGTCCACCTCGCGGTTGGGCTGGTCCAGAAAGAGCAGGTCCTCGCCCTTCACGTTGAAGATCAGGGCGCGGGTGCGGTGGCCCTCGCCGTGGGTGTCCAGCACGCCGCTGCGAAAGATGGCGTGCAGCAGGAAGAGGGCGTAACTCGTCTTCGTCGCCACGCCGGAAATCCCACTGATGTTGATGTGGCCGCCCTGCTCGCCGTTGACGAACTGATAGTTCAGGGGCAGCACCTGACCGTCCGCAAGGAGGCCGCCGGGAAAGGAGCGCTTCATCTTGTCCGCGCTGAGCGCCAGCCGCAGGTCCTCGCCCCGCGCGTGCCGCACCTCGTCGCCGGGCTGCGGCGGGATGAAGTTCTCGGGGCTGACGCGGGTGACGAGCACGCGGGCCGCGTAGCTCACCGAGGCGGGCAGGAGGCCCGCCACCACGTCCTGCACGTCGCTGTCGAAGGTGACGCCCTCATGCCGGGTCCGCACGTGGTCCACGATCCCGTAGAAGTGGACCGGAGAACCATCGGGCTTCTGCGTCCGCACGGCCACGAGGTCGTCCATGCCCACACTCGCACCGGGCGTCACCGCGAACCAGAAGGACACCGGGGTGGCGTCCTCGGTGCCCAGCACCATGCCGATGCGCTCGCCCTGCCCGGCTATTCCTCCAGCAAGGGTCAAGAGGCCACCCCCAGCTCACGGGCGATGTGCGCCCGCAGGCGCCTAGTTACGAGGTCGGCGCTCCCCATCGCGCGGGTCATCGCGTGCTCCAGCGCGGCGGTCGGGATCAGGTTTTGCGGGGCGCGGGGGTCCTTGTACGGCTGGCTGGCGAGACGGCACAGCAGCGGGCCGCTCACGTTCGCCACCGTCCGCACGATGGGCGGCAGGAAGTCAGGCTCCTCCGGCGCGTACATCTCCAGCCTCATCACGCCGGACATGGGGTGCTGGTAAAAGGCGGCCTCGCACAGCCGCACGTACCAGATAAAGCGGGTGATGCGGTTGTTCTCGTAGCGCATGTGCAGGATGGGGGTGCGCTCGCCGGGCTTCAGGTCGGTCAGCAGCCCCGCCCGGTCTGGGGGCAGGTACTGGGTCTGCATCGTCTTGACACAGCCCACGACCGCGCCCCCCAGGTTCTGGCTGCGGAGGGTGCCGTCCTGAATGGTGAGCGCGGTCAGCGCCTCGCGGTCGTCCTCCTCGTCAAAGGGGACACGCGAGGCCAGGCCGTGCGAGAGTTCCTGCTCGGCGGCCAGCATGACCTGTTGCAGCTTGTGCAGCGGCGCGAGCGGCTCGGCGCTGTCGGCCACGACGGGCGCGTACTGGAGCCGCCCGGTGTGCGGGTCACGCGGCGAGAGCAAGCAGGGGTCCACCCGCAGCCCCGGCGCGTGCGCGAGGAGCCGCTGCGCCCGCACCTCTCGCAGCGTGGCCGGGCGAGTACCGTGCGGGCACAGCTCCACCGCGCCCACCACGTAGGCCCCGAAGCCGCCCATGCCCGCCGCGCCGTCGCCGTCCTCGATAAAGACGCGCGATTCCATCCGCCGCTTGCCGTCCACCACGTACACGGTGCCCAGCCGCGCGGGAATGGGCCGGGGCGCGACCGCCGCCCAGCGGGGCGTTTCGATGTCGATGAGTTCTCCCTCGAACCGCTTCAGGCCGAGTTGCCCGCCTTCCATATCCACGGGCCAGGGGTCGAGGCGAATCCGCATGGGGGGATTCTAGGGGCGGACGGCGACGGGCGGATAGGCCCGGCCCATAAGCAAGGAGCGGAAGCCGCAGCCTCCGCTCTGTCCCCGGCCCGTCCCGAAGCGTTCAGTCGCCGTGATACCCGCTCAGCGCCCGCAGGCTGGCCTCGTCGGTCAGGGTCAGGCAGCGGTAGGCAGGGGTCAGCAGGCCGTCGTCGCGCATTTCCCCGATCAGCTTGGACACGCTCTCGCGGGTGGCCCCGGTGCCCTCGGCGATCAGCTCGTGGGTGGCCCGCACAAAGCGGGTGCCGTCGCCATGCCGCCCGCCGAGGCTGGATTCCGCGAGGTTCAGCAGGTAGCGGGCGATGCGCTCGCGCAGTTCGCCGTTCTGAATGTGCACGCCGTCGTTCATGACCCGCTGAAGCTGGGCGCTGAGGCTGCGGGTGACTTCCCACAGCTCGGCGGCTCCGAGGTGCTGCGGGTGCAGCGGCACGACCGCCGCGTCGGTCAGCGCCGTGACCTGATGGGCGCGGACAATGCCGTGCAGCGTCTCCTCGCCGAACACGTCGCCGGGCCAGATGTGGCGCACCGTCAGGGTCCGGCCCTGGGGAGTCAGGCGCACAGCCCGCAGCAGCCCGCTTTCCAGCCGGTACAGGCTAGGGGCTGCGTCGCCCGCGTAGTACAGCGTCTCGCCCCGGCGCAGGGGGCGGCGGTGCAAGTCGGTCAGGTGCAGGGCAGACGGGGTCGGGATACTGTTGAGGGTCATGGCGTGACTCCTAAGGGCGCGAGGGCGGACAACCGGGGCTTGAACCTGACGAGACTGTACAAGGTCTGTTCAAGGTTAAATGCTCCCTGGCCCACCTTGTGAAGGTGCGCTCCTTGGGAAATATCACACCATCAGAAGACTCTCAGCTTTCGCCTTCGGCAGTCGCAGGAGGAGTTGGCGTCTAGACAGCCTGGCAGCCGTTCAGGAAGAAAACACATCCAGTCCGTCCAGCACGACGCGGGCATGGGCGGCCACCGTCAGGGCGTGGTCGCGGTTGTAGCCTCCGGCCATCATGGTGACGACGGGCACCCCGGCCTCCCGCGCCCAGGTCAGCACCGCGCGGTTGCGTGCGCCCACGCCGTCCAGGGTCAGCGCAAAGCGGCCGAAGCGGTCGCCCGCGAGCACGTCCGCCCCGGCGAGATACAGCAGCAGGTCGGGCCGAAACGCCTCCAGCGCGGGGAGCACCTGTCCCCGCAGCACCTCCAGATACTCGCCGTCGGTCACGCCATCTGGCAGGCCGAGGTCAAGGCTGCTGCGCTCCTTGCGAAAGGGATAGTTGCGCTCGCCGTGCACGCTGACGGTCAGGGCGCGGGACTCGGCGGCCAGCAGCGCGGCCGTCCCGTTGCCCTGATGCACGTCGAGGTCAAGGACCGCGACCCGCCGCGCCAGCCCCTCGTCCAGCGCAATGCGGGTCAGCAGCGCGGCGTCGTTGATCAGGCAGAAGCCCTCGGCGCGGTCGCGGAAGGCGTGGTGGGTGCCCCCCGCCAGGTTCGCGCCCCAGCCGCACCTGAGTGCGTCGTGAAGCGCGGCCAGACTTCCCCCGGCGGCGCGGCGGGCACGCTCGACCACCCCGCCACTCCAGGGCAGCCCGAAGGCCCGTTCCTCGGCGGCCGTGACCTCGCCCCGGCGCCAGCGGCGCAGCCAGGCGGGGTCGTGAATGCGGGCGGCATCGGCCCAGCGCAGGGCGGGAGTGTCCAGCACGGGCAGCAGACCTGTCAGGCGGTCGCGGACCCCCGCGTACTTGTAGGCCGGAAAGCGGTGCCCTTCCGGGAGGGGAAAGGTGTAGGCGGCCGGGGTGTATGCCCGGAAGGGGTGGGAGAAGGCGGGGGCGGAGACGCTCACTGGATCAGTGTGGCGGCTCGTGGGGCGGGGGTGCCGCAGCCGGGCGCACCTTCGACAAGGGTTGAACAACCCCACCGTGGCCGGGCGGTCCCTTACCCTGTGGCCCATGAGCGCCGCTGTCCCTCTGCCTCTGCCCGCCATCGTGAGCGCCGGAGAAGCCCTGACCGACCTCGTGACTGCCGGGGAGGGCCTGTGGCGGGCGCATCCCGGCGGGGCGGGGTGGAACGTGGCCCGCGCGTGCGCCCGGCTGGGGGTGGCCTCGGCCTTCGCGGGGGCGGTGGGCAGGGACAACTTCGGGGACGACCTCGCGCGGGCGGGGGCAGAGGCGGGGCTGGACGGGCGCTTCTTGCAGCGGGCGCCGCAGCCGACGTTGATGGCGGTGGTCTACCAGCTCGACCCGCCCGCCTACCGCTTCCTGGGGGAGAACAGCGCCGACCTGCACTTTGACCCAGCGCGGCTACCGGAAGGCTGGCTGGGCGCGGCCCGCTGGCTGCATGTGGGCGGCATCAGCCTCGCGCGGCCTCCCCTCTCGGGGACGCTGCTGGACCTCGTGGCAGGGGCAAAAGCGGCGGGCGTGCGCGTCAGCTTCGACCCCAATGCCCGCAGCCCCCACCGCCACCCGGACTACCGGGCGACCTTCGAGCGGGTCACGCGTCAGGCCGACCTTCTCAAACTCAGCGACGAGGACCTCGCCTTCTTCTTTCCCGGCCAGAGCGAGGCGGATGCCCTGCGGCACCTGCGGGGCCTGAATCCCCGCGCTCCGCTGGTCGTCACGCGCGGTGGGGCTTGCGCGAGCCTCTACCACGCGGCCGGACGGGTGGACCTGCCCCCCGTGCCCGTGCGTGTCGCGGACACGGTCGGGGCCGGGGACGCCTTGTGCGCGGGCCTGCTGGTGTCCGCAACGCAGCGCCCCGAGGCCCTCTGGACCGAGCACTTGCAGCTTGGCCTGCGGGCGGCGGCGGCGGCGTGTGCGCGGCCCGGCGCCTACGCGCCGACGCGGGAAGATCTCGCGGCCCTGCCAGGCTAAGGGGCCGGGGCTCAGGACACCAGCCGCACGTCGTCGTGGTGGTCGGCCTCGATCATCTCCACGAAGGCGGCCACGTACTGCGGGTCGAGTTGCCGTCCGGCCTGGGCGCGGAGTTCCTGCAGGGCCTGGGGCCGGGACCACGCCGCCTTGTAGGGCCGCGCACTCGTGAGGGCGTCGTACACGTCGACGACGGCAAAGAGGCGGGCCGTCTCCGGGATGTCGTGGCCGCGCAGCCGGGCGGGGTAGCCGCTGCCGTCCCAGCGCTCGTGGTGATGCCGCACGAGGTCGAGGGTTTCGGCGGGCAGGAAGTGCAGGTCTTGCAGGAGGTTGTACCCGATCACGCTGTGCGACTCGATGATGCGGCGCTCCTCGGTGTCCAGGGGACCGCGCTTGTGCAGCACCCGGTCGGGAATCGCCAGCTTGCCCAGGTCGTGCAGGTAGGCGCCGCGCCGCAGGGCCGCGATCCGCTCCTCGTCCCAGCCCAGCGAGCGGGCGAGGCGCACGCTGGCCCCCACCACGCGGGTGGTGTGGCCGCCCGTCTCGTCGTCGCGCCGCTCCAGGGCCGCTCCCAGCGAGCGCAGGGTGAGGTCGTTGGCGGCCCGGAGTTCGCAGATCGCCTCCCACTGCCCGAGTTGCGAGCCGATCAGGCAGGCGCACGATTCCAGCATTCCGCGTTCGGCGGCGCTGAAGGGAGCGCCGGGGCGGCTGAACACCAGCAGACCCAGGTCATGCCCCCCACCCGTCACCGGAACCGACAGATAGTGACCCCGCACCTCGGACGGTAACAGGGCGAGCACCTCTTCCGCGAGGGCATGGTCGGCCTGCACGCTGTGGCTGTCGCCCACCTGATAGATCGGGCGGTGCAGCTGCTCGACAAAGGCCCCCCGCGCCCCCAGGACCTGCGGGGTGCCGCGCACGTAGCCCACGTAGGCGAGGTTCGGGGCGAGGCCCAGGTCCGCCAGCATCGAGACGCCCGCCCGAACGATGTCCTCGGCGCGGTTCGCTTCGACCAGGCGGCCGCTGCCCTCCTGAAACGCCGCCGTCACCCGCCGCAGGGCCGCGACCTCGGCGGCCAGGGCGCTGTCGCGCAGCCCCAGGGCGCCCAACCCGGCCACCAGCAGCAGGGCGCCCAGCAGTCCCGGCACCCCCAGGCCCTCTCCCCAGGCCGCCGAGAACAGGAAGGCCATCACATATCCCACCAGGGGAACCCAGCGCACCAGGCCACCCAGCCCCCACGTCAGGGCGGAGAGGGCGACGGTGAGTCCAGCAAGCAGGCCAACCTGTTCTGCGGATACGGCCCAGAACACTCCGGCCCCTCCCGCCATCAGTCCAAGTGGCGTTATCCAGCGCGGCACCATCACGCGTGCAGTGTAAAGCTTATCTGAACAAGTATTTAGACTCGGATTTGTTTTGTTAGATTTCCGTCAGATAAGAAGAGCGGGCCGGTTCTGTTGAAACCCCGGAGAGAGGGCGAAAAGTGGGCGTGGGGGTCGGGGAGATACCCCCAACCCCCCCCATCAGCCTCTGTCCCACTCAGGCTGGTTGCAAGTCCACCGGACGGTTGTGCGCGTCCACGATGACCACGCGGGGGTCGAGGGTCCGGGCCTCTTCCTCGGTAAAGTTGCCGTAGGCCGCGATAATCACGAGGTCGCCGGGCTGCACGAGGTGCGCAGCGGCCCCGTTGATGCCGATCACGCCGCTGCCCCGCGGCCCGCTCAGGGCGTAGGTGCTCAGGCGGTTGCCGTTGGTGACGTTGTAGATATCCACCCGCTCGTTGGGCAGGATGTCGGCCGCATCGAGCAGGTCCTGATCGATGGTCACGCTCCCGACGTAGTCAAGGTCCGCCTGCGTGACGGTCGCGCGGTGAATCTTGGCCCTGAACATGATGCGTTCCACAGCCCGGCATTGTACGGGGTGGAGGCGGCCGGGGACGTGAGGGGGGTCTTGATGTCGGGGAAGCCTTCTACTCCGGCAGCGTGCCGTCCACGAACACCGTCTTTTGATCGGTGTAATGCACCTGCCCCGCCGGAGCCCCCCTGGGCCGCCACACGTGCTTGATGCGGGTGTAGTCCACCGGCACGTTGGAACTGCCCCGCGCCTTGGAGTGAGCCGCCGCCAGCCGCGCCGCGTACAGGATGTCGGGGAGGTCGAGGTCGCGCCCCCCCGAGCGCACCAGGACGTGGCTGCCGGGGTAGCCCTGCGCGTGGAACCAGTGGTCCAGGCTGCGCCCCAGGCGGTGCGTCAGCGTGGCGTTTTCCTTGTTGTTGCGCCCGACGAGCACCTCGAAGCCGCCCGGCGTGGTGAAGCGCATGCCGTAGGGACTCTTCTCCGGGCGCTCCTGCTGGAGGGTGGCCGAGAGGGCCTCCAGTTCCTCCAGGCTGGCCGTGTCGAGCTGCGCGAGGCGGGCGCGGGCTTCCTCCAGCTCGGCCCGCAGACCCGGTTCGCGCTCGGCCAGCCGCTCGTAGACCTCCTCGCGGCGGCGGGCGCGGGCATACCGCTTCTCGGCGTTTTGCACCGCGCCCAGGCTGGGGTCGAGGGCCACCGGAACCTCCCCGCTGCCGTCGAAGGCAGGCAGCAGGGCGGAGGCCGCACCGGGTTCCACCGTGTGGGCGTAGGCCATCAGCAGGTCGGCCTCGGCGCGGTCCTGCGCGGCGGCGTCCAGCCCGGCCTCGGCGCGGGACACGTCCGCGAGCTGGTTGTCCAACAGGGTCACCCGCTTGTCCAGCGGTTCGCGCAGGGCCTTCTGCAGGGCAGCGGCCTTTTCGGCGCGGGCGGCCTCGCGGGCACCCTCCTGCATCACGCCCTCGGAGACGCTGGGATCGGCGACCAGGGACTGCACGGCAGCCAGCACCTGCGGCCAGCGGTCGCCGGGAACCTCACCGGGGGGCAGCCCCGCTCGGCGCCCGAGTTCGGCGCCCAGCAGCGGCCCCAGCCCGTCGAGGCGCTCGCGCCAGCGCCCGATGGGAAGGGTGGCGAGCGAGCGGGCCTCCTCGGCCGTCAGCGTGCGGGGGTCGAGCTTGTCGTAGGGGGGCGGCGGGGTGTACTCGCCCCCCGAGCGCACCGTGCGGAAGCGGTTGCGGCTCCCGGTGATCTCGCGGGCGGCGATCAGGATGCGCCCCGAAAAGCCCTCGCCAGGCTCCAGCACCAGCACGTTGGCGTTGCGCCCGGTCACCTCGAACACCAGCCGGGTGGGAGGCTGGGGCACGAAGCCGTCCTCCCCCGCGAAATGCAGCGCGAACACCCGGTCGAGCTTGAGCTGCTCGGCCGCCGTCAGGTCGCCGCGCACCCGCGCCGCGAGGTAACGCTGAAAGCCGTTGTGCGGCTCGCCGCGCAGCCGCTCGCGCGACAGGAACACGACGGGCTGCGGCGGGCGGTAGCTGAGCACCAGATTCCCCACGCCGTCGAGCAGCAGCGCCGCCGTCGTCTCGTCGGGAAAGGCCCAGCCCAGCGTGCGGGCGGGCAGGTGCGGGGCGAGGTCCCCCAGCACCCGCGCGAGCATCAGCCCTTCCATGCGCGGGCCTCGGGGAGGGGGTGGAGGGAGCGGTTCATCGCGGCATCGTAGCGGGTCGGGAGCGCTCAGGCCGCCGAAGAGGCTGCAAAGGCAGCGGGGCAGGTCCCCGAAGGAGACCCACCCCTGCCCCGCTGCCCCCGCGGCTTAGAAGAAGTTCCCCAGGCGGAAGTAGAACTTGCCGCTGCCGTTCTGGGGGCTGTAGCCGTAGTCGAAGCGCAGGGAGGGCAGCCGCGCCCCACCCAGCCCCAGGTTGAGCTGCACGCCCGCGCCGATGCCGTAGTTGGCCTCGAAGCTCTCGCCGTCGTTCCAGGCGTCGCCCACGTCGGCGAACAGCACCCCGTACACACCCTGGGTAAAGGAGTTGGTGAGGTTGAAGTCGTACCGGTACTCGGCGCTGGCGGTCAGGTAGTTGGTGCCGAACAGGGCGTTGTTTTCCAGACCGCGCAGTTCGCGCGAGGCGTTGGGGCTGCTGCCGCCCACGCTGAAGCCGGCGCCGCTGGGCGCGTTGCCCTGGAGGGTGCCGCCGTTGACGCGCACGGCCACGGCCTGCTGACGGCTCTGGATGCCCAGCCCCTTGTCCAAGGTGCGGCCCAGGCCCAGGTAGGTGCTGGCCCCAACCTCGGCGGTGGTGTAGCCCACCGGACGCTCGCCCTCGGCCCCAAAGGCGTAGGACACTTCACCGGTCGCCCGCACGCCGCTTGACGGGAATTCGGGGTTGTCGCGCGTGTCGTAGACGGTGCTGGCGCTCAGCGAGGTGGTGCGGCTGGTCTCGGGCAGCACGGCCTGCGCCTGCGCGTCGGTCAGGGGCGTCTCGACGGCCGTCTCGTCGTCGTCCTTGAGGGGTTCGAGGAAGTAGGTGCGGTAGCTGTACCCGGCCCCCAGCGACACCCGCAGGTTCTGGGTGATGCTGCGGCCCAGCGAGACGCCGAAGCCGGTGTTGCGGGTGGTGTACTCGCGCCCGGTATCCACGGTGGTGTCGCCGCTGCGGTCCGTGAGAGGCAGGTTCCCCGAGACGTTGCTGTACACCGAGGTGCTGAGACTGGTGCGGTTCTCGCGGAAGTCGAGGAAATCGAGGTCCAGCCACGGAATGGTGTAGGAGACGCTACCGAACAGGTTCTGCCGGGCGTCGTTTTGCTGCGCCCCTGCCCGGACCGACAGGTTCTGACCCAGCCCGAAGAGGTTGGGGTTCTCGTAGGTCACGTCGCCCGCGAAGCCCGTCAGGGTGTCGTATTGCAGCCCCAGCCCCACCGGGATGCCCTGGCTGCTCTCGGCCACGGTCAGGACGTAGGTGATGTTCTCGGGGTTCTGGGGATCGCTGCGGACATCGGTGCCCACGATCTGCACGTACCCCAGGCGGCTGACCCGTGCCAAGCCCGCCCGCAGATCATTCAGGTTGAAGAGCCCGCCCGTCGCGGGCAGCTCGCGCAGGATTACCCGGTCCTGGGTGCGCTTCTGGCCCTGCCACTGAAGTTCGTACCCCGCGAGGCGCACTTCACGGATGTTGAAGGTCAGCACGCCTTCGTTGAAGGTCACCGCGTCACGGGTGCTGATTTCAAACCCGGCGCGGCGGTAGGCGTCGCGCAGCGCGAGGAAGTCCTGCTGGGCGAGCTGGGGCGAGTACACGTCGCCCACCTTGGTCTTGATCGCGGCCGCCAGGGTCGCGGTGGGGACCTGGGTGTTGCCCGTAAAGGCGATGGAGCGCACCGGCCCGCTCGCCACGTCGGCTGCGCCGAAAAACACGGCGACCTGCGCGGGGTTCTGGGGATCGGCCTGCAAGGCGAAGCCCACCGGACGCCCGGTCACGTTCGAGAGCGTCCGCACGTCGGCCCGCAGCCGCTCCAGCGAGAGGGGCTGGCCCACCCGCGTCTGAAGGGTCGTCCCCGCCGGGGGCTGCACGCCGTCGAAGTTGACCGCCGAGGCGCGGCCCTCAATCACCTGCACCCGCAGCACGCCGCCCTCCAGCGTGGTTGCCAGGACGTTCACGCCGCTCTGAACGTACCCGGCCTCGTCGTAGGCCCGCCCCAGGGCCTCGACCGCCCCGTAGAAGGCCTGGGGTGTGAAGCGCTTGGCGTCGTACAGCGGCTTGAAGATCGCGGTGACCCGCTCGGCGGGCAGCAGGGTCACGCCCCCGACCTCCACCCGGCTGATCGGCGCCGTCTCATCGACCACGAAGGTCACGTCCACCGTGCCGTCGGTGTTTACCTTCGTCTGGGCGCTGATGCTGGGGGTGAAGGGAAAGCCTTCGGAGCGGTAGTTCTGCGCCAAGGCTTCTCTGGCCTGCTCGAGGCGGGCGTTGTTCAGGGTGGCGCCGGGGGCCACGTTCAGCAGTTCGGCGATGCTCTGCTTGAAGCCCTCGGCGGGCAGAAAGGTCAGCCCAGTCGCCTCGATCTTGCCGATGGTGGCGTTGGGCACGACGTTGACGACCAGCGTGTCGCGGCCATTCACGGTACGCAGTTCGGCCACGGCGGTGCGGAAGTAGCCGGTGCCCAGCACGTCCTGCTCGACCTGACGCAGGTTCACGCTGGACAGGGACGCGCCGGGCTGGATGCTCAGCGTGGCCTTGACGTAATTGGCGAGCAGTTCGGTCGTGCCGTTAACGACCACGTCCTGCACGGTGGCGGCCTGCTGCGCGGCGGCGGGCGCGGCGAGCACGAGGGTCAGGGCGAGCGTGTGGGAATGTCGCATGGGTCTCCTAGTCTGGCACAGCGTGCCCCGGCACCGCCGCGCAGGCCTTTGCTGCTGGGCGTTCTGGCCGGGGAAGCTGGTGGCTGCCCTACCCTTTCCGCTGCGAGGCTGAGAAGGATGAAGGGGACTTGACGGCGCCTCCACGTCCGGCTCCCGAAGCGGGGACTTGAGCTGGGCGGCGGAAGCGGCCAGAATGCCCGGCGTGACCCACCCACCCAGGGGCCGACCATGAGGTGCCGCTTAAGGCCCTCCGGGAAAAGGCCATGACCGTTCCGGCGGTGCTGGCCGCCATTCGCGCGGCCGAAGCCGAGGCTGGGCGCGAGCCGGGCAGCGTCCGGCTGGTGGCCGTGACCAAGGGACAGGGCCTGGACGCCATTGAGCGCGCCGTGCTGCCCCACGCGGCCCTGCAACCCGGCGGCCTCCCGCTGGGCGAGGGCCGCGCCCAGGAGCTGCGCGACAAGGCGGCCCTGCGCCCTGACCTGGAGTGGCATTTCATCGGGCCACTGCAACTCAACAAGGTCAAGTACATGCGCCCGGTCACCCTGATTCACGCGCTGGAGGAAGCGCGGCAGGCCGAGGCCCTCGCCGACGCCGCGAGCAAGTGGGGCCGCGCCCCCGCCGTGCTGCTTCAGGTCCACAATGGGGAGGCGCAGAAACACGGCGTTGCCCCGGACGACCTGCGCCGGGTCCACGCCGAGGTCGCGGCCACCGGCCTCACGGTGCGCGGCCTGATGGTGATGGCGCCGGACGGTGACCCAGAAGCCGCCCGGCGCGTCTTTACCGACACGGCGCGGCGGGCGCACGACCTCGGCCTTCCGGAACTCAGCATGGGCATGAGCGGCGACTACGACCTCGCCATTCACGCGGGCGCGACCCTGGTGCGCGTCGGAAGGAGCCTTTTTCTATGACGACCTCACCCCTGACCGAACAGACCCCGACCCCCACCGAAGCCCCCCGCCTCAGCGACGCGCTGCTGCCGCACTCGCCCGAGACCCTGAGTCCCCTGGACATCTCCCACCAAACCTTCGGCCGCCGGACCTTCGGGTACGACCGGGGCGCGGTGCGCGGCTTTCTGGACCGGGTCGCGGGCCGCGTGGAGGCGCTGCTGCACGAGCGGCAGGCCCTGCGCGAGCGCCTGGGCAGCCTGGAGCGCGAGCTGGAGGAACGCCGCCAGTCCGAGGACGAGATTCGCCGGGCGGTGGTCGCCGCCGAGCGCATCGGGCACGACCTGCGCGAGAACGCCGCGCGGCAGTGCGAGCTGATGCTCTCGCAGGCGCAGACCGAGTGCGACGCCCTGCGGCAGGCCGCCGAAACCCGCTCCGCCGAGCTGGAAGCGGCGCACGAGGTGCGGGTGGCCGAGCTGGAGGTCAGCTACCGCGACCGCATGGCCGAACTGGAGCGCCAGCACCATGACCTCACCCTGGAACGCGACCGCGCCCACGCCGAGCGCACCACCTATCTGGACCGCGCCTACAGCGAGCGCCACGCCGATCTTAGCGCCCGCCTGAGTGCCGTCCGCACCGAGTACGCGCAGTTCGTGAGCCAGTACCGCGCCCTCATGCAGTCCTTCTCCGAACTCAGTGCCCGGCACCTTCCCGCCGCCGATGACAGCCTCCCGGCGACCGCGCCCGTGACCGTCATTCACGAAACCGCCACCGTGGACGCGGAAGACTCCCGGCCCGGCGAGGGAAACCGCCCGCCGCTGGTCGAGCAGAACTTCGCGTGAGGGTGGGGCCTCGGCGTAGCCTGGGGGCATGTCCCAGCCGCCCGCCGAGGCCCTCCCCGAAGTCACGCTGCCGCTGACCGACCCCGACTTTGTGCGCGACCCCTATCCCTGGCTCTCGGAGGTGCGGGCGGCGACTCCGGCCTTCTATGACCCGGCGCTGGGGCGGGTCTTTCTGACCCGGCACGCCGAGATCGCCGCCACCCTGCGCGACCGCCGCTTCGGGCGCTCGGTGCTGCACCGCTACTCGCGCGACGAGCTGGGCTGGCCGCCGCCCGACCCCGCGCAGGCGACCTTCGACGCCTTCAACACCAACCACCTGCTGGACTCCGAGCCGCCCAAGCACACCCGGCTGCGCTCGCTGGTGGGGCTGGCCTTCACGCCTCGGCGGGTGGAGGCGCTGGGGCCACGCATCGAGGCGTTGCTCTCCCGGCAACTGGCGACCCTGAGCGGGGCGGGCGGCTTTGACCTCGTGTCGGCCTACGCCGAGCCGCTGCCCGTAACGGTCATTGCCGAGCTGTTGGGCGTGCCGGAGTCCGAGCGGCATCAGCTTCGGCCCTGGTCGGCGGCCATCGTGCGGCTGTACGAGCCGACCTACACGCGGGCCGATCAGGAAGAAGCCGAGCGGGCGGTGCGCGACTTCGGGGCGCTGCTGCGCGAGCTGGCGCGGGTGCGGCGGGGGGAGCCGCAGGACGACCTCATCACCGCGCTCGTGCAGGCCGAGCAGGAGGGCGACCGCCTGACCGAGCAGGAACTCATTAACACCTGCATCCTGCTGCTGAACGCCGGGCACGAGGCCAGCGTGAACGGGCTGTCGGCGGGCGTGCTCGCGTTGATGCGGCACCGGGAACAGTGGGAGACGCTGGTGGCCGCTGTCAGGCGGGAAGACAGCCTCCCCCTCTTCCGCATGGCGGTGGAGGAGCTGCTGCGGTATGACACGCCGCTGCCCCTCTTCGAGCGGTACGCGCTGGAGGAGTTGGAGGTCTGCGGCGCGGCCCTGCGCCCCGGCGAGAAGGTGGGGCTGCTGTACGCGAGCGGCAACCGCGACGGGCGGCGCTTTGAGCGTCCCGACACCCTGGACCTGACGCGCGACCCCAACCCGCACCTCACCTTCGGGCTGGGGCTGCACTACTGCCTGGGAGCACCGCTGGCGCGGCTGGAACTGGCCCTGAGCCTGCGGGCGCTGGTGCGGGCGTATCCGGGGCTGCGGCTGGCGAGTCCCGGCGCCGAACCCGAATACGTGGGCGGCTTCGTGATTCGCGGGCTGGCGCGGCTGGACGTGGTGGCGGGATGACCCGGCCCCCCGGCGACCGCCGCGCCGGGTGGCGGGTCGCGCTCGGCAACGTCGTCTTCAACAACGACACTCCGGCGGGGCGGGCCTTTGATCTGGTGCTGATCGTGCTGATCGTCACCAGCATCGGGGTGGTCATGCTCGACAGCGTGCGCCCCTTCCGGGCGGCGTATGGCCCCGCTCTCAAGCAGGTCGAGTGGGTCCTCACGCTGCTGTTCTCGCTGGAGTACCTGCTGCGGCTGGTCACGGCGCGGCATCCCTGGAATTACGCCCGCTCGTTTTTCGGGCTGGTGGACCTGCTCTCCATCCTGCCGGGGTACCTCGCGCTGTTCGTGCCCGGCGCCGAGACCCTGCTGATCGTGCGGGTGCTGCGGCTGCTGCGCATCTTCCGCATTCTCAAACTGGCCCGCTACCTCTCGGAGGCCAGCGTGCTCACCGAGGCGATCCGGGCGAGCGCCGCCAAGATCACGGTGTTTCTGGTGACGGTACTGACGCTGGTCACCATCATCGGGGCGCTGATGTACCTGATCGAGGGACCGGCGAACGGCTTTACCAGCATTCCCACCAGCATCTACTGGGCCATCGTCACGCTGACCACCGTGGGCTACGGCGACATCGCGCCCAAGACGCCGCTGGGCAAGGGGCTGGCCTCGCTCGCCATGATCCTGGGCTACGGGATTCTGGCGGTGCCGACCGGCATCGTGACCGTGAGCCTCGCCCGCGCCCAGGGAACGCAAGACCGGCGCCTGACCCCCCGCGTGTGCCCCCGCTGCGGCCTGGAGGGGCACGACCCCGATGCCCGGTTCTGCAAGCGGTGTGGGGAGGAGCTGCCTAGCGCCTGAAGGGATGCCACCAGCCGGGCGCCAGCTCTCCCGCCTGCGCCTCGGCCTCCTCTGACCGACCCAGCGCGAGGAGGGCGAGGACGCGGGCGGGGCTGCGGGGGGCGGCGCGGTCCAAGGCTTTCCCGGCGGTGCGCTCCGCTTTCGGCCCGGCCCCCAAAGCCCGCTGCGCGTGGGCAAGAACGGCGAGGAGGTGCGCGTCGGCCTCCTGGCCGGTCAACTCGGCGATCTTCAGTCCCTCGGCGAGAGTCCGCAGGCTGAGGCGGGGGTCGGTAGGGAGGGACAGCTCTCCCAGCAGGGTTGCGGCGGCGGTCAGCGCCCCGGCGTCTCCCTCCTGCCGAGCAAGGAGGCGGGCGTGGGTGGCAAGGGCTTCGGCCTCCAGTTCCCCAGCTAACGATGCGGCGCGGGCACGCAGCAGGGCGGGGCGGGCGGTGTCAGGCAGGGGGGCGAGTTCACGCCGAGCCTCCTCCACCTCGCCCAGACGCAGATGGGCCGCCGCGCGGGTCAACGGTTCATGGCCCCAGGCCAGCGCGAGTCGGGGCCGTCCATGCTGGAGCGCGAGGGCAGCGGCCCGTTCAGCGGAGGTTTCTGGGGACGATTTCAGGAGGCGCCGGGCCTCGGCCTCACCCTGGTTCAGTGCGGCGGCGAGGGAAGCGGCATCCATACCGGGCCAGGATACGGCCCTCTGGGAGGTAGAGCAGCGAACGGCTCAGGCGCTCAGCGCCATATCCAGCCCCAGGAAACGCCACAGGGAACGTCGGGGCACGCGCAGGCCCTCGGGGTGCTCGACGGCACCGAGGCGGCCGTCGCGGATCCAGCGGCGGACGGTGCGTTCATGGGTGCCGGTGTAGTCGGCAACCTCGCGGACCTTCAGGAGCTTGGGCATCGTCTGGAACTGTTCGGCAAGCGTCAAGGCAAACCTCCCTAAAACACGCGGGGCCGCCCGCAGGCAGCCCCAAGACGTTCAAGTTGATGCGCGGCAAGCCGGGCGCCGGGCACTCCTCCACCGGGGAGGCGGGGCACAGGCACGGGCAGGACGCGCAGGCTGTTCAAGGTGCCCGGAGCGTACCACGCCCCCTGTCAGCGTGCGGTCAATTGTGAAGACGACCTCAGGCCCCGCCCTCACCGCGCTACGCTGCACGCCGATGAGCCTGCTGAGCCAACTGTCCGGCACCCTGATCAACGTCGGCGCTGTCCTCGCCGGGACCCTAGTCGGCCTGCTGCTGGGCGGCCGATTGCCCGAGCGCACCCAGCGCACCCTGCTGCAAACGCTGTCGCTGGTCACCCTCTTTATCGCGCTGGACATGGCGGGCGAGCTGAACCGGGTGTCAGGTGGGCCGATTCCGGGGGTGATTCTCGCGCTGATCAGCCTGGCGGGGGGCGCGGTGATCGGGGAAGCGCTGGGCATCGAGGAGGGGCTGACCCGGCTGGGGGAAACCTTGAAACGGCGTTTCCGGGGTGGGGGCCGCTTTACGGAGGGCTTCGTCGCGGCCAGCCTGCTGTTTTGCATCGGGCCGATGACGGTCGTGGGCGGACTGCAAAATGGGCTGACGGGCGACAACGCCACCTATGTCCTCAAAAGCACGCTGGACGGTATCGCGGCGCTGGCGCTGGCGGGGGCGTATGGGATCGGCGTGGGCTTCAGCGCCCTGACGGTCCTCGCGCTGCAAGGCGGGATCAGCCTCGCGGCGGGGGCCTTCGCCGCCGGGCTGCTGGGGGGCGCGGACCCGGAGGTCCTGAAGACCAACCCCTACGTCCTGCTGATCACGGGGATGGGTGGGCTGATCATCGTGGGCATCTCGTGGAACCTGATGCTGGCGGGCCTGGGCTGGGAAGACCGCCGGGTGAGGGTCGGGAGCCTGCTGCCCGCGCTGGTGCTGGGGCCGCTGGTGCTGTGGGGGACGGGGCTGCTGTAGGCGGCATCACCCCCTCGCTGGAGGGATCAGGAGAAGCCCGCTCCGGACAGAGAGCGGGGGGAAGGGGCATCAGGACTCAGACTCCGGCTTCCTTTGCGGCCACCCCGTGTTCATCGGCACGCCGAAGACGAACATCGGGGCCAGGAACATCATTCCGCCGAAGACGAGGAGCAGGCCGCCGACCGCCTCGGCCCCGCGCGGCGGCAGGAACAGCAGCAAGGGAACCAGGGCCAGCGCGAGCCCGCCGCAGACCCACGCTGCCCGCACCCGCCGCTTCCCATCCGGGCCGGGGAGGGCGAAGGCGAGGGCCAGGACCACGAGCATCAGGGCGTGGGCGGCTCCCAGCGTGACGTGCATGCTGCCCGTACTTCCCAGGGCAAGCGGAGCCACGAACGCGCCGCCCAGCGCCGCCATCACCAGCGTGACGTGCCGCTGGGCCGGGGTCGCGCTGCCAAAACGGGAGGAGGCCCACAGCAGTGCCGTCAGCCCCAGCCCTATAAGCGGGAGGGTCAGCAGTTCCAGCGGCGAGCCGAAGCGGTCGGCCTCGCCCGCCGCGTTGAAGTGCAGAGGCACCTGCTCGGGCAGGGAAGGCAGCAGGATAAGGAGCGCAGCGAGCGAGAGCAGCGGCAAGCCCACCGCCACCCCCAGCAGCACCCGCTCGGAGGCGGAGTAGGCCGGGAGGTGCTGCCGCGCCCCCGCCACCGCTGGCCGCCGTTCGGAGTCGGCGAGGTATTCGCGGTAGGACAGGCGGTGCAGACCTACCACAACGGGCAGAAGAAGCACCACCAATCCGACCGGAATGACCCACGGCACCAGCAGCGCCGCCGGAGTCAGGGCCGCGAACGCCGCGTAGACCAGCCCCACGGTGACCAGCGCCCGCGCCGCTTCCCGCTGGGTGGCGTACCACGCCCGCTCGGACAGCAGCGTCCAGCGGGTGCGGAAGCCGAACCACAGCCCCGGCCGGGCGCGGGCGGTCGCGTTTCCAGTGACTACCAGGCCTAGCCCGACGGCGACCGTCAGCGCCCGCATCAGGTCCCACCCGAAGGCAAGTGCGGCCGCCGCGACCCCCGCTTGCAGCACCAGTGCCTGCGCGGTGGCGTCCGCGACCGGGCGGTGCTCGCGCTCCAGGCCGCCGAGCAGCGCGACCAGCCCGCCCAGGGCCAGCGACGAGACGCTCAGCGGCAGCAGGATCGGCCGCTCGCTCCCCGGCAGGCGCGTCCAGGCCAACGCTAGGAGCGCCAGCGCGACCACAGCCCCCGCCACCAACAGGGGATCAACCCGGCTTTTGCTCATGGTCTGTCTCCTTTCCCGCCGGGCCGAACAGGTCCAGCAGGTCGGCCACCACCTCCTGAAAGACGGTCGTGTTCAGACGGTAGATGACCTGCGTGCCGCGCTTCTCGGTCCAGACCAGATCGGCGGCCTTGAGGACCGCGAAGTGGCCGCTGAGGGTGCTTTTGGTCACCGGAAAGAGCCGGGCCAGCTCGCCCGCCGTGCGCTCCCCACCGCGCAACTCGCGCAGGATGGCGCGGCGGGTGGGATCAGCCAGGGCACGGAAGACCTCGTCCACGCGACTCAGGGGCATGGTGCCCTTCCCTCCCCCGGCCCGCTACCGCAGCGCCCCACGCAGGAACTCCACCACGGCCGTCACCACGCCGCGCTCCAGCGGCAGCTCGGCGTCCCCGTAACGGGCGAGGTTGCCCGCCGGGTCCAGTGGCGCGGGCACGAGGACGTGGTTCACCCCACGGGCAAGGTGCGTCCGGGCGGCAGGCTGCGCAGCGGCCAGCAGACGGGCGTCCTCCGGGCGCACCTGAAGGTCGCGGTCCCCCTGCACGATCAGGGTGGGGAGGTTCCGCGAGGCGATCAGGCGCTGCGGGTCGTAGCGCAGGCTGCTGATCAGGTACGGCTGCACGCTAGGGCGGAAGACGGAGGCCAGCACGGGCGAAACCTCCGCCACGCGCTCGCCCCGGCCTAAGGCGTCCAGAATGCGGTTCGTCTCCTCCACCAGCGCGGGCGGGTTGGCCGGATTTTGCCCGATCTGTCGGCGAATGGTGGTGCCGATGTCCTCGCCGGGGGCGGAGAGCAGGACGACAGCCCGCGCCGGGGTCTGCCCCTGCACGGCCGCCAGCGCCACCGTCCCCCCCTCGCTGTGCCCGATCACCGCGACCGGGCCGAGGTCGGGCTGCTGGCTCAGCCACGTCAGCCACGCCCGCGCGTCGTTCACGTAGTCCTCGAAGGTCAGCGCCTCCTCACGCGGGTCGGCGGGCGTGCTCGCCCCAATGCCCCGCTTGTCGGGCCGCAGGGTGGCGATGCCCCGCGCAGCGAGGTTCGCGGCCAGCTTGCGGTAGGTGCCCCCCGGCCCCGACAGCGGGTTGTCCCCGTTGCGGTCGGTGGGGCCGCTCCCCGCCAGGATCAGCGCGACGGGCGGCCGGGCGTGCTGCGGGCCGTCCGGGGTCTGGAGGGTGGCGGCCAGCCGGGCGCCCGGCACCTCCAGCGTCACCTCGCGGCTGGCGGCCAGGGCGGGGACAGAGAGCAGAGCAGCGGTCAGGGGCAGCAGTCGGGCGAGTCGCATGGGAACCTCCAGGGCTTGAGGGGGCATATTCGTTTATTCGCCAAGTACCGAACTAAGGGTAGCACGTCAGCCACCCGTCAGGCCCGCCTCATGGGAGCCGCAGGGAAGGAGGCTGGCTTGACTGGACCTTCAGAAATCCCTGCGGCGGCTTTCCATATCAGTGCCTCGTCAGCTTCGGCCCCTACGCTGCGCCGCATCGAAGTTCAAGTTCGTCCCTGGAGGTTTCACCCATGCGCCATTCCCTGACTGCTGCCCTGACCCTCTCCGCCCTGCTGGGGACGGCGGGCGCCGCCGAACCCCGCCTCAGCGCCCAGAGCATCATCGTCAACCCCTCGCAGCCCAGCCTGGACGTGCAGGTGTGGGTCAACAAGGACGCCAGCGGCACCCGCAACCCGGTCTACCGCCGGGGCGAGCGCATCACCATCGGCGTCAAGACCAACCGTGACGCCTACGTCTACCTGTTCAACGTGAATGCGAACGGGCAGATTGACCTCTTCTTCCCGAATGCCTACGAGGAGAACAACTTCGTCCGGGCGAACACCAACCGCACCTTTCCCGGTCGCAACGCCAGCTACACGCTGACGGTGGGCGGACCGAACGGGCAAGACCGCCTGCTGGCGCTGGCGAGCACGCAGCCGCTGAACCTGAACGACGTGGCCCGCTTCGTGGAGGGCGAGGGCTTCGCGCAGGTGCAGGTGCGCGGGCAGGACAACCTCGCGCGGGCGCTGAGCATCGTGGTGAGGCCCCTTCCCGCCAACAGTTGGGTGACCGACGTGGTGACCTTTCGGGTGGGGAACGCGGCGCAGGGAGGCGCGACGGGCACGGTGACCGAGACCCCCGTCCAGCCCGCTCCGGCCCCCGTTCAACCCGTACCCACGCCGCCCGTTTCCGTCCAGCCCATGCCCTCCCAGCCCGTGACACAGATTCAACCCGGCGAGAAGCGCGACGGCTCCTTTGACACGGCGATGGTGGAGGCGTATGCCCGCCTCAAGGGGCCGGAGTCGCTGGGCCAGGCAACGACCTACGCCGTGCCCTGGGGCGACGGGCTGTGGCAGAAGTTCCGGGGCGTGGCGGCCTACGGCGACGCCGTGCTGCTGCACGCGAACGGCTCCAGCCGCGCCTACGCGGTGCATGGGCGCATTCTGGAGCGTTACCTCGCCCTCGCGCAGGCCGAGAACGGCGGCACCCGTCCGCCCTCACGCCTGGGCTGGGCGGCGGCCGATGAGAAGGTCATTCCGCGCAACCCCTACGGCACGACTGGGCTGTACGGCTACTTCCAGAACGGGGCGCTGTACTCCAGCGAGAAATACGGCACCTTCTGGCTGCAAGGGGCCATCCTGAAGACCTACCAGGGGCTGGGCGGCTCGGGGTCGTTCCTGGGCTTCCCCACCCGTGACCAGTACCTGCTCAGCGGCGCCTGGGCCGCAGACTTTGAGGGCGGCACCCTCCGCACCGTGAACGGCGTGGTCAAGGTGTACCGCAAGTAATCCCACCCCGCGCCGGGGGTGACTGGTCTCACCCGCCCCATCCCCGGCTGCTTTTCTCCCGCGTCCCCCGCCAGACCAGTGCGGCGGGCCGGGTCCGAATAGGCCGCACGGCCAGGGGCGGTGAGCCCCGTTCCCTTGCCCGCGCACGTTCCGAAGCCCCCCCATTCAGAAGGACCGTCTCAGCGGGAATCCAGCAGGCGAACGCGCCCCCGACCGGAAGTGGTGGGGGCGCTCGCCTTTCCGCCTGCTCAGCTCAGCTTGGCCTTGAACTCCTCGTAGCCGAAGGTCTTGACCCGCTCGTAGCGCCCGTCCGCATGCAGGATGCCAATATCGGGGTGCTTGACGCCATTGAAGAAGGTTGTCTTGACCATCGTGTAGTGAATCATGTCGTCAAAGACCACCCGGTCGCCGACCAACAGGGGCCGGTCAAAGACGTACTCGCCCACCACGTCCCCGGCGAGGCAGGTCGTGCCGCCGATCAGGTAGGGGTGGCCGCCCCCCGTCTCGGTGGCCTCGCGGTGCTCGTCCTGCGGGGGGTCGCCCGCGCCCAGGATGCGGGGGCGGTAGGGCATCTCCAGCACGTCGGGCATGTGGGCGCTGACCGAGATGTCCAGCAGGGCAATGTCCTTGACGTTGTGCACCACGTCGAGCACGCTGCTCACCAGCCAGCCCGTCTGCCACCCGAAGGCGGAGCCGGGTTCGAGGATCACGTGGACGCCCCACCTCTCGCGGAACTGGCGCACCACCCGGATCAGGCGGTCTATGTCGTAGCCCTCACGGGTCATCAGGTGACCGCCCCCGAAGTTGACCCATTTCATTCGGGGCAGGAACTCGCCGAAGTTGCGCTCGACGACCTCCAGCGTGCGCTCCAGCGTGTCGGAGTCCTTTTCGCAGAGCGTGTGGAAGTGCAGGCCGTCGATGCCCTCCAGCAGGTCCTCGCGGAACTCGCGGCGGGTCACCCCCAGGCGCGAGAACGGCCCGGCGGGGTTGTAGAGGTCGGTCTCCACCTCGGCGTATTCGGGGTTGACCCGGATGCCGACGTGAAGCTGCTTGCCCGCCGCCCGCGCCGCCTCGACCTGCGGGCGAAAGCGCTCCCACTGGGAAAAGGAGTTGAAGACGAGGTGGTCGGCCAGTTCCAGAATGCGGGGGAAATCCTCGTCGGAGTAGGCGGGGGCGTAGACGTGGACCTCGCCCTGCATCTCCTCGCTCGCCAGGATCGCCTCGTTCAGGCTGCTGGCGGTCGCCCCGGTGATGCCGTACTCGCGCAGCAGCCCGAAGGTGCTCCACATGGCAAAGCCCTTGAAGGCGACGATGATCTGGGCGCCGCTCTCCCGCTGCACGTGCGAGATCAGCGAGACGTTACGCCGCAGCCGCGTCTCGTCGAGGACGAAGGTAGGGCTAGGAATCGCCGCCCAGTCCACCGACTCGGTCGGCGTCACGGCGGGAAGCTGGAGGTCGGTCACGGTCATGGGGAACAGGGTAGCGGGCCGGAGCCGACCAGAAGGCTAGACTGCACCCCATGCTGCGGATTGGCTCGGTGGTCTGGGGCGTGCGGGACCTTCCCCGCGCCCTGCTCTTCTGGACCCAGGCGCTGGACTACCGCCCCCGCGACGAACCGGACGACGACTGGAGAGTGTTGGTGCCCCGCGAAGGCTCAGGGGGTGCAGCTCGCCCTGAAACGGGTCACCTCACCCCAGGCGAGGCGGCATCACCTTGACCTGTACGCGACCGACGCGGCGGCGGAGGTGGAGCGCCTGCTGGGGCTGGGGGCCGTGCGGGTGGAGTGGCAATACGAGGCGGACGCGGATTATGTCGTCCTGGCCGACCCGGACGGCAACCGCTTCTGCGTCGTGCAGAAGGGCTGAACCCTAGCCCGCCACGAACCGCAGCACGTCGCCCACTTCGCCCGCCGGGTCCAGCACCGGAACCACCGTGCTCACACTGACCTGCGCGGCATAGCGCACGTCTTCCTCCAGCCCGATGCCCCCCAGATAGACGCCGTGCCCGCTTCCCGCCAGCACTTCCGCTGGATTGCCGGAGCTGCGGCGCACCGTCAGGGCGATGCGGGCGCCGTCGTCGGTGGTGAAGTCGCCCATCGCCAGCAGGTACTCGGCGAGCACGCCAGCGGCGTACACGTCCTCCAGACCCACCCGTCCGTCGGTGCCCGCGCACACGATGGCGATTTCCTCGGTTGCCAGGGCGCGGGCGCGGCGGGCGGCGGCGTGGGCGTTGGTCAGCGCTGCGAGGAGGACGTGCTTGCCGCTGGCGGCGGCGATATGGGCGGCGGCGGTGCCGTTGGTGGTGTTCATCACGACCGACTGGCCCGCGAAGGTCTGGGTGGCCGCCTCCGCCGGGCTGTTGCCGAGGTCAAAGCCGGGGATGGGCCAACCGCCGCGCTCACCTGCCAGCACGATCCCCTCTCCCCGCTGCGCGAGCGCGACCTCCGGGGTGGCCGTGAGCAGCAGCGCCTCCGCCCCACGCTCCAGATAGGTCACGGCGGTGGTGGTCGCCCGCAGCACGTCCACGACGAGCACCACGTCGGAGTAGGCGCCGTGGGGCAGCAGGTCGGCACGCAGCCTCAAGCGAGGGCCTCCCGCAACCGCGCCACTCCCGCCGCCGCCCCGTCCGGCCCGAACACGCTGCTGCCCGCGACCAGGCAGGTCGCCCCGGCGTCGGCCAGCAGGCGGGCATTGGCGGGCGTGACGCCGCCGTCGACCTGAAGCTCGGCGTCGCTGCCCAGCTCGTCCAGCCAGCCGCGCAGGGTGCGGACGCGCTCCACGCTTGCCGGAATGAACTTCTGGCCGCCGAAGCCGGGATTCACGCTCATGACCAGCACGAGATCCACGTCGGCCAGCACCGGGCGCGCGGCCTCCAGCGGGGTGCCGGGGTTGAGGGTCACCCCCGCCCGCTTGCCCAGCTCGCGGATCGCCCCCACAGCGCGGTGGATATGCCGGGTGGCCTCCACGTGGACGGTGATGCCGTCGGCCCCGGCATCCGCGAAGTCGCGCAGGTAGCGCTCGGGCTGCTCAATCATCAGGTGCACGTCCATAAAGAGGGAGGATGCCCGCCGCGCCGCCGCCAGGATCGGAACCCCGAAGGAGATGTTGGGCACGAAGCGCCCGTCCATCACGTCCACGTGCGCCCAGTCGGCGTCCGCGATGGCCTGCAACTCCTCGCCCAGGCGGGTGAAGTCGCAGGACAGGAGGCTGGGGGCGAGCTTGACGGGGCGGGCGGGAACGGTCACCCGGCCATGCTAACGGTTCTCATGGTGGGACAGGCTGGGTCGGGCGGCCTGCCCTCCGGCCCGTCCCGGTGGCATGATGCGGGCAAGGATATTCCCTTCCCTCTCGCCCCTGGAGGCCCGCCCATGACCGCACCCACCGACCTCTCCGCCTGGAAGGCCCTCGCGCAAAAGGACCTGCGCGGCGCTGAGCCGGAGACCTTGAACCGCGCCACGCCGGAAGGCCTGATCCTCAAGCCGCTGTACACCGCCGCCGACACGCAGGGCCTGCCCACCGACACGCTGCCCGGCCTGCCCCCTTTTATCCGGGGTCCCCGCGCCACCATGTACGCGGCCCGTCCCTGGACCATCCGGCAGTACGCGGGCTTCTCCACCGCCGAGGAATCCAACGCCTTCTACCGCCGCAACCTCGCCGCCGGGCAAAAGGGCCTCAGCGTTGCCTTCGACCTCGCCACCCACCGGGGCTACGACTCCGACCACCCGCGCGTGGTGGGCGACGTGGGCAAGGCGGGCGTAGCGATTGACAGCGTCGAGGACATGAAAATCCTCTTCGACGGCATTCCGCTGGCGGAAATGTCGGTGTCCATGACCATGAACGGCGCCGTGCTGCCCGTGCTGGCCGCCTTTATCGTGGCGGGCGAGGAGCAGGGCGTGCCCCGTGCCGGGCTTTCGGGCACCATCCAGAACGACATTCTCAAAGAGTTCATGGTGCGGAACACCTACATTTACCCGCCCACCCCGTCCATGCGGGTGGTGGCCGACATCATCGCGTACACGGCGCGGGAGATGCCGAAGTTCAACTCCATCTCGATCTCCGGCTATCACCTTCAGGAGGCCGGGGCGAACGCCGCGCTGGAACTGGCCTACACGCTGGCGGACGGGCTGGAATACGTGCGGGCGGCGCTGGCAAAAGGCCTCAGCGTGGACGAGTTCGCGCCCCGGCTCTCCTTTTTCTTCGCCATCGGCATGAACTTCTACACCGAGGTCGCCAAGCTGCGGGCCGCCCGGCTGCTGTGGTCGGAGATCATGGGGCAGTTCGGGCCGACAAACCCGATGAGCCGCGCCCTGCGGACCCACTGCCAGACTTCGGGGTGGAGCCTCACCGAGCAGGACCCCTACAACAACGTGGTCCGCACGGCGGTGGAGGCGATGGCGGCGGTCTTCGGCGGTACCCAGAGCCTGCACACCAACGCCTTTGACGAGGCCATCGGCCTGCCCACCGACTTCTCGGCCCGCATCGCGCGGAACACGCAGCTCATCATTCAGGAGGAGACGGGCATTCCGCACGTCGTGGACCCCTGGGGCGGCTCGTACCTGATGGAGCGGCTGACCCATGACTTGGCCGACAAGGCCCGCGAGCTGATGCGCGAGGTCGAGGAACTCGGCGGGATGGCAAAGGCCATCGAGTCGGGCGTGCCCAAGCTGCGGATCGAGGAGTCGGCGGCCCGCAAGCAGGCCCGCATCGACCGGGGCGAGGACGTGATCGTGGGCGTGAACAAGTACCGCCCAACCGTCGAGACGCATGTGGACGTGCTGGACATCGACAACGCCGCCGTGCGTGGGTCGCAGCTTGCCCGGCTGGAGCGCGTCAAGGCGGAGCGCGACGGCGAAGCGGTGCGGGCCGCCCTCGCCGCGCTGGAGGACGCCGCCCGCACGGGCGAGGGCAACCTGCTGGCCCTCAGCGTGGAGGCGATGCGTGCCCGCGCCACCGTGGGCGAGGTCAGCGACGCGCTGGAGCGGGTCTGGGGCCGCCACCAGGCCGAGGTCCGTACCCTCTCCGGCGTCTACGCGCAGGGCTACGAGGGGGACGAGGGCTTCGCGGCCCTGCAAGGCGAGATCGAAGCCTTCGCGGAAGCCGAGGGCCGCCGCCCCCGAATCCTCGTGGTCAAGATGGGCCAGGACGGGCACGACCGGGGCGCGAAGGTCATCGCCACGGGCTTTGCTGACCTGGGCTTCGACGTGGATGTCGGTCCCCTCTTCCAGACGCCGGAGGAAGCCGCGCGGCAGGCGGTGGAAAACGACGTGCATGTCATCGGGGTGAGCAGCCAGGCGGCCGGGCACAAGACCTTGATTCCGCAACTCATCGCGGCGCTGCGGGAGCAGGGCGCCGGGGACATCCTCGTCGTGGCGGGCGGCGTGATTCCTCAGCAGGATTACGCCGAGCTACGGGCGGCGGGGGTAGCAGGCATCTTCGGGCCGGGGACGCCCATCCTGCATTCGGCGCGGGAGGTGCTGGGGCTGCTGCGGGGGCGGGAGGAGCAACCCGTCGCGGGGTCGGCCCGTACCTGACCCCATGAAGCGCCTGCTCCTCTCCCTGCTCTGCCTCGCGCCCCTAGCCGTCGCGCAGCCTGCCCGCCTGCCCCCGATTCCAAGCCTTCCCGCCGCCCGCACGGTGACGGTGGGCGACCTGCGGACCTGCACGGTGGGGGACGTGCGGCTCACCGTGGACCGCGCCGGGTGGGTGCGCTTTCTAACGCACGGGCACCGCTACCCGGACAACACGCTGGTGGTGCGCCAGAGTTACGACCGCGCCGGACGCCTGACAGGGGTGCGGGTAGACTTCAGCGGCTTTGCCGGGCGGCTGCTGGACGTGCGCAGCGTGTTCGACGCGCGGGGCCGCCTGATCCGCGAGACGGGGTATCGCCGCGCCGGGGTGACCACACCGCTGCGCAGCTTCATCCGCCCCCTGCCGAGGGACGCGAGATGCTGAGGGTGCCCCATGCCTGAGCATCCCCTCGCCGCTCCCCTCCTCGCGGGCGACCGCCGCGCCCTGGCCCGCGCGATCACCCTGACCGAATCCACCCGGCCAGACCATGAGGCGCAGGCTCAGGCGCTCCTCTCCGAACTGCTGCCGCACACCGGGCGCTCCATCCGGGTGGGCCTGACCGGGGTGCCGGGGGTGGGCAAGAGCACGCTGATCGAGGCCCTGGGGCTGCACCTGACGGACGGGGGGCACCGGGTCGCCGTTCTCGCGGTGGACCCCTCCAGCGCCCGCACGGGCGGCTCCATCATGGGCGACAAGACCCGGATGCCCCGGCTCACCGTTCACCCGCACGCCTATATCCGCCCCAGCCCCAGCCGGGGCACCCTGGGGGGCGTGGCCCGGCGCACCCGCGAGGCGATCCTGCTGTGCGAGGCCGCCGGATACGACGTGGTGCTTGTCGAGACGGTGGGCGTGGGCCAGAGCGAGACGCAGGTCGCCGCGATGACTGACCTGTTTGTATTGCTGACGCTGCCCAACGCCGGGGACGAGCTTCAGGGCATCAAGCGCGGAATCATGGAACTCGCCGACCTGTGCGTGGTGAACAAGGCGGACACGGACCCCAAAGCCGCCACCCGTGCCCAGACGGAGCTGACGGCGGCCCTGAGGCTGCTGACCCCGCGCGGTGCCTCCTGGCGGCCCCATGCCCTGCAAGCGTCGGCGGCGACGGGCGCGGGTATTCCCGAGTTGTGGGCGGCGGTGGGAGCGTACCGGGAGACGGTGGACATCCCCGCGAGGCGCCGCGAGCAGACGGGCGCGTGGTTTGACGACCTGCTGCTCGAGGCGGCGTGGCGGGCGTTTCAGGCAGGGGTGGACCCGGTGCGGCTGCGCGAGCTTCGGGGGGAGGTGCTGGCAGGGCGGTTGACGCCGGTGCAGGGGGTGAGGGCGGCGTTGGGAGAGCGTCTCACCGCACGGCAGGTGTGAAGGCCGCGCTAGTCGTTTTCCCAACCGCCCCTGATCTGGCAGGGAATCTGGGCCGGATAGAGGCGGCGGTCCAGGACGCGGCCCTGGCGGGGGCCAGCCTCGCCGTCTTCGCGGAAACGGCCCTGACAGGCTGGGCGCACACCGGGCGCGACGCCGACACGGACCGCCCTCTTGCGTTGGAGGTGCGTGGTCCGGAGCTTGTCCGGCTCCGTGAGGTGGCCTACAGATACGGAATATGGTTGGCGTTCGGACTGCTGGAGCGGGACGGAGACGCCCTGTACGACGCGGCGCTCCTGCTGGACCCGCAGGGCGAGACGCGGCTGCACTTCCGCCGCCTCAGCCCCGGCTGGCGCTGGCCGGACGCTGGTCCGGCTTACCGGGAGGGGACGGCCGTGCCCACCGCGCCGACGCCCTTTGGCCGGGTCGCCTTCTTGCTGTGCGGCGACGCCTTCTCGCCGGAAGCCGTCGCCCTGGCACGGGCGGCCCAACCGGACCTGTTGCTGCTTCCCTTCGCCCGTGGATTTGACGAGGACGCGCCCGACGCAGTGGCCTGGCAAGACGAACCGCAGGTGTACGCCGAAGCCCTCGCCGGGGCCGCCCCCGTCACCCTGGCCGTGAATAGCCTGGGGGCGGGAATGGTCGGTGGGGCGTTCGTGCTGAAGCGCGGGCGTGTCGCGGCACGGTGGCCCATCCAAACCCCCGGCCTGCTGCTGCACGACCTGAATCCGGAAGCATGAGTTCAACCAAAAAGGAACCGCCCCCACCGGGAAGCGGCCCCCCTTCCTCCTGACCTCTCGCCTTACTTGATGCTGCCGTTCAACCCGTTGGGGTAGAACCCGCCGCGCCGCGCTCCGGGGGCCAGGTACACGATATTCAGCACCTCGCGGGTGCTGCGGCCGTAGCCCACCGCTCCGGCGCCCGCGGGGGCGAAGACGGCGTTGCCCCGCGCGTCGCTGAGGCCCGCGTCCTTGCCGCCGCCCACCTTGCCGCGCAGATTGCTGATCGCCTGCACGACCTGCCCCACGTACAGCCCCGCCGCCGCGCTGACCTGCCGCTGCCCGTACAGCATGGAGCGCACCGCACCGCCGTGGTAGGCCTCCACCGCCAGGATGCCCGCCGCCGCCTGAAGGTAGGCCGGGTTGGTGATGAGCGGGGCCGCGCCCGTGTAGGCCGTCACGCCCACATCCTCGAAGATAAAGGCGCCGTGGAGGAAGAACAGGTCGTTCGCGTAGGGGTTAAAGCCCTTGATTGCCCCACCGCTGGCCGCCTGGCCCGCCGCGTCAAACGCTCCCGAGAGGTCCAGCACCGGACGCGGCGCGGCGGCCTTGCCCAGTGCCCCATACAGGAACTTGACGTGCTGGAACTCGTCTTCCGCAATGGAGCGGGCCAGGGCCTGCACGTTGCTGTCCCGGAACTGCATCCCGCGCGTGCGGTCCAGGCTGGCGGGCAGCCGGATCTCGGCGCCGCCCCCGATGGCCCGCAGCTCGTTAATGCGGCCCACGGCGGCGAGGTAGAAGGCGGCTTCCAGGTATTCCAGATTGAGCGCGAAGTTGAGCACATCCACGTCAATGTTCTTCGCGGGCGCGGCCAGCACCGAGCCTCCCGCGAGGCCGAAGGCGGCGGCACCCAGGCCGAATTTGCCCAGGGTGCCCAGGGCGGCGCGGCGGTTCAGGGGGGCGGGGGCAGCAGCAGTGTCGTCGTGGGTCATGGGACTTCCTCCGGTGAAGGGCCGGGGTCTCCCGGTCCAGTCAACGGGGAATAAGCGCCTCAGCCCGGACTGGATGAGGCGGCAGCCCCTGCCAGCAGCCGCATGAAGATCGCGTGATGGTCCTCGTGAAAACGGCGCGGAGCTCGCAGGGCCAGCGCGAGGGGCACCGGACGGGCGGGAAACGCGGCGGGCACGGCTTCCCGGTACACATGCGCGGTCGTCGGCGCGACGAGGGCGCGGGCGGGATGGGCGAACTCGTGCCCACCCGCTGCAATCTCGCCCAGCGGCAGCACCCTCCCCGGCAGCTCCCACAGGCCGAGGCCGATGGGGTCGCGGCGGGTGTGAAGCCAGACCTTTCCCTCCTCCACATGCAGCCAGCGTTTCTCGTGTAGGTGGGCGCCGGGGGGCAGGGCGGCGCGGGCGGCCTCTACCGCCTCCCATTCCATGCATAAGCGGTTATAGGCGGGCTTCTCCGCAAACTGGGCGAGGAACACGCGCACCGCCTCTGGCACCCCGTCTGGCAACGGGCGCCCGGTGAAATAGGCCGCCCGCAGGTCGGTCGCGTTCAGGCCGGGCACCTCCGGCACGGGCAGGCGGCCCCAGCCGGGAAACCAGCGCAGGTAGGCGGTGCTGGCGTCCTTTTCAAAGCCGACCAGGGAGACGGGGGTACCCTCGCCAAAGACCGCCGCTGCCTCTCGCCGCACGTCCGCCGCCCACAGGTCCGCGTCGAAGCGGTCGGGTAGGGGGCGGAAGGTGACGCGGCGCAGGTCCGCACCGACCTCACGCAGCGCCCCGCGCAGCATCCGCGCCCGCTCGGCAGCGCTGAAGGGGTTCTTCACCGAGCGGGCGAGGTTGGCGCTCCCCAGCAGCACGAGGAGGTGGTCGGCGTGGGCCAGCGCGTGCCGGATACTCGCCAGGTGCGCCGCGTGGGGTGGCTGGAAGCGGCCCACATAGACGGCCCCGGCGGTCATGGCTGGATGTGGCCCCGCAGCTCCTCGGCCACCCGGTCGCGCAGGGCGGCCACGTCGTCCGCCAGGCCGACCCGGTAAAGGTGCGGGTTGAGCATGCGCCGCGTTCCCGCCGGAAGCCGGGCGAGGTCGGCGCGGGCGCGGGCCTGGAGGTCGGGCAGACCCTCGGGCGCCAGGGTCCGCCGTCCCCCCTCCATCACCACCTCGCGGGCGGGGCGCCACGTCAGACCGCCCGGCAGCCGCGAGAAGCGCAGCGGGTTGGTGGGGTCGCTTACCCGGTCGCCGGGGCGAGGGGCCTCGCCCAGCGTCAGCGCGTCTAAGGCGTAACTCCCGTCCGCCTCCACCGCCCGCCACACCGCTTTTGCTCCAGGCAAGCTGGACTTGCGGGGTTCGCCGGTCAGCTTCATCTTGGGCACGCCGTCCAGCGCCGCCAGCTTGAAGACGCCGCCCAGCGCCCCACCCCCCTCGCCGCCCGCCGTGACGAGCTGGGTGCCTACCCCGTAGGTGTCAATGCGCCCGCCCTCCGCGATGATGGAGGCGATCACCGACTCGGAGAGGTCGTTGCTGGCGACGATCTTCACCTCGGGGAAGCCTGCCTCGTCCAGGGCTCCCCTGACCCGGCACGAGAGGTAGGCGAGGTCGCCGCTGTCGAGCCGCACGCCGCGCAGTTCATGGCCGCGCTCGCGCAATTCGCGGGCCACCGTCAGCGCGTTGGGCAGGCCGCTGCGAAGGGTGTCCACCGTGTCCAGCAGCAGCACCGTGCTGTCCGGGTACAGCTCGGCGTAGGCGCGAAAGGCGGTCAGCTCGTCGGGAAAGCTTTCCACCCAGGCGTGGGCGTGCGTCCCGCTGACGGGCAGGCCGTAGAGCCGCCCCGCCTCCACGTTGGAGGTGCCCACCGCCCCGCCCACGAAGGCGGCCCGCGCCGCGCTCAGCGAGCCGTCCGGACCCTGCGCCCGCCGTGCCCCGAACTCGACGACCTGCCCTCCGTACCGGCTGCTCTCGGCAGCAAGGACACAGCGGGCGGCCTTCGTCGCCACCAACGTCTGAAAGTTCAGCGTGTTCAGCAGCGCCGTCTCCACGAGCTGCGCCTCCCACAGCAGCGCGTGGACGGTCAGCAGCGGCTCGTGCGGGAAGACCACGCTGCCCTCGCGGAAGGCGGTCACCCGCCCGGAGAAGCGCCAGCCGCGCAGGGCATCCAGAAAGGCGGGGCGAAACTGCCCCAGCTCCTCCAGATAGGCGAGGTCATCCTCCGAGAAACGCAGGCCCTCCAGCCCCTCCAGCGCGGGCTCCAGCCCGGCCCACACCGCGAACCCTCCCTGAAAGGGCAGCTTGCGGAAGTACAGGTCGAAGACGGCCTCCTGCGCGTGCAGGCCGTGGTGCCAGTAACCCTGCATCATGGTGAGCTGGTAGAGGTCGGTGAACAGCGGACTCTGGGCGGGCAGGCTGGGGGCAGGCAGATTGGGGGGAGTCACGCCGCATTCTCCGGCATGGCGGCTTCCGAGAGTTGCCGCCCGCGTGTCTCGACGCCGATCAGCCACGCGCAGACGGCGGCAAGCGCGAAGCAGGCCGCGAAGAGGCCCAGCGCCACCGCGAGTTGTCCGGTCAGCAGCAGCGCCCCCAGCGACGGCGAGAGCAGGCTGGCGAGGCGGGCCATGCCGCTCACGAAGCCCATCCCGGTCGTCCGCAGCGGCGTCGGGAACAGTTCCGGCGTGTAGGCGTACAGCGCCCCCCACGCCCCCAGCAGCGCGGCGGAGAGCAGCGCCGAGGTCCCCAGCACCGTGCCCGGCGTCCCCGCCAGCAGGAAGAGGAAGGCCGCCACCGCTGACACCCCCAGAAAGCCCGCCAGCGTGCCTCGCCGTCCCACCCGCTCCACCAGATAGGCCGACAGCAGGTAGCCCGGCACCTGTGCGAGTGCAAGCAGCAGCGTGGTGCGGTACACCGCGCCGAGGTCCAGCCCCCCCGCCCGCAGGTACGACGGCAGCCAGGTGAAGATGCCGTAATAGCCCAGGCTCAGGCCGAACCACACTAGCGCCAGCAGCACCGTGCGCCGCCGCAGCGCCCCCGCGAAGAGGGCCGCCGGGGTCACGCGGGGCGCAGGGGGCGGGACTTGCAGCGGGGCGTCGGGCAACGCGGTTCCATTCGCTCGGGCCACCCGCTCCAGCGCCGCCCGCGCCGCCCTCTCCTCTCCCCGCACGAGCAGCGAGCGCGGCGAGTCGGGAATCCCCAGCCGGGCCACCAGCCCGATCAGCCCCGGTAGCGCGGCGAGGCCGAGCAACCAGCGCCACGCCTCGGCGGGTTCAAAGACGGTGCTGAGGTACCACGCCAGCCCCGCCACCATGACCGTGCCCACCGCCCAGAAGCTCTCCAGATACACCAGAAAGCGCCCCCGCCACGGGGTCGGCACGAACTCGGCCATCATCGCGTAATCCACCGGGAGGGTTCCCCCTATGGCAAAACCGGTCAGGAAGCGGGCCACCAGCAGCCACGCCACCGACGGCGCAAAGGCCCCCGCCAGCCCGAAGACCACGCCCAGCGCCACCGTCGTCAGGAAGACCGCCCGCCGCCCGATCCGGTCTGCCAGCCAGCCCCAGAACAGCGCCCCGACGAACATCCCCGCGAAGGTCGCCGTGAGCAGCAGGGTCGCGTCCGCCGAGCCGCGCTCCAGCCCAAAGGCCGCCGAGATGCCCGGCAGGGCGAAGCCCATCAGCAGCACCTCCATCGCGTCGGCCGCCCAGGTCAGCCCGCAGATGGCGAGCAGCCGCCACTGAAAGGGACCGAGGCCAAGACGGTCCACGGCGTCGTCTAGGGAAATCGGCCGGGCAGAGGAGGTCATCGCCTGAGGAGTGTACGGGGCGGGAGGTCAGGATGGGGCCGAAGTTCGCGGGGGCTCATCTATACCG